>PFUL01000196.1 GCA_002790095.1 Elusimicrobia bacterium CG_4_9_14_3_um_filter_62_55
CTATGCGGGAGGAGAGGATGGGACGGCGAATTGAGAGGACGCGCTCAGGAGAAGACTTCTGCGAGGGCAAGGGCAAGGCCGGGGAGCAAGGGCGTCGCGAGGGAGTCGTCCGCCTGGCGGGGCGGAGCCCCGCCGTGCCGGGCTTCATGGGGGTTATGAGGACGCCCGGCCGGATGGGGTCGGTAAGTCGCGCGCTGCTTGGGATCGTGCTGTGCGGGCGCTTGGGGATGGGGCCGCGTGCGGCGTCGGCGGCGAGTTTCGATTTCGCGGAACAGGTGTAACTGCTCAGGTCGTCAGGCTGGCGAGACGGGGATGAATGGACGTCCAGCGATGGCATCGACAAGCGCTTGGAAGACGGGGAGGTTGTGCTTGCGGACGGTATCGATATAGCCGCGCACGCGGAGGAAGCGCTCGGCGCCGGCCTTCCCGCGCCGACCGATTTTCGCGTCGTCAGACGGTTTGGGCAACAGGCTCAAGCCCGGCGCCATTTTCAAGCGCGATTATGAATATGTGCGAGGAGGAACGGCGAACGTGTTCTGCGCTGTAGAGCCCAAGGCGGGCAAGTATTTCACGCGGGTGACCAAGAACCGCAAGGGGCCGGCGTTTGCGAAGATGATAGCCAGAATCGCGAGGGCCTATCCCGGGAAGAAAACGATCCATCTGGTGATGGACAACCTGAGCACGCATAGCGAGAAATCATTGACGGACTTCTACGGCGAGAAACTGGGCGGCAAGATTTGGGACAAGTTCACGCCGCACTACACGCCGAAGCACGCGAGCTGGCTGGATCAGGCGGAAATCGAGATTGGAATATTCTCGCGCCAATGCCTGGGGCACGATCGCATCGGAGATATCCCATCCTTGCGCAAACGGGCTTCAGCGTGGAATTGCCGGATGAACCGTCAGCGCAGGAAGATCAACTGGAGTTTCACGGTTCCGGACGCCCGTGAAAAGCTCCGGTACAAATCAGCCGACTTTATCAGGTCGAGGTACTAGGAGTGCGGGAAGGCTTCTAGATTGCGGGCCCCAACGCGGAGGACAGAATGCGCACGGGAGCAAGGTCTTGGACGGCACAGGCGGCCTGTCTTAGGACCGCCTTCTCGCGTTCGCCTAAGGAACGAAGGTCCCCGTCCTCAAAGAAGGTCAACGCTTTTAGGCTCTCGCTCGGCTGAAAGGCGGGACCGAACATTTCTCGGGCTGCCGACAGGCCTCTTTCCAGGCTGACTCTCTCCTCAATCATGCGCGCTATGTCTTGGTAGTCTTTCGCCTCGGCGCGCTGAAGGATCACCTTGAGCTTCATCACCATCAGGTCGTCGAGAGAGGCGACCCGCAGCACCCCATCTTCCGTGTTCTCGGGCTGCCCCACCCGGCCGAAGGTGAGGCCGCCGAAGAACGAAACCTTCACGGTAGCGCTTGCTTCGTGCTTTCCGGCAACAAGCACGGTGAGTGTATTCGGTTCCTCCTGCACCGTGGTCGATCGGCTGAGAAACGCCATGGCGTGCCGCAGGCGATCGTGATGCAACGGTTTGTCGGAGAAAAAGTCGAAGTCTACGGAAATTCGGTGCCCCAGCCGCAACGCGACCGCGGTGCCGCCGTAGAGCACCAGTCCAAGGTCGTCCGTGGGAGCCAACTCCGGCCAAAGCTCTCGCTGCTCCGGAGGCAGGATATCGAGGCGGGGTTTCAGCATTCAGTGAGGAATGTGCCGCGCCGGCGGAG
>PFUL01000073.1 GCA_002790095.1 Elusimicrobia bacterium CG_4_9_14_3_um_filter_62_55
ATGACCGAAGCGGAAACGGATTGAGACCGTCCCACCCATTCTCAGGTTTCTGGGATTTGCTGAACCTGCGCGAAGCGCAACGCCCCGGGATGGCCGCCGCGACGCTCGCGGCGGGGCTGCTGGGATTCATCCCGGGCGTCGGGGCCATCGCCTTGCATGAGTACGGACACTATCTTCTCGCCCGCCTGACCGGAGCGGGCGTTTCCTCGATGCACCTGTTCATCCCCGGCGGGCTTCCCTCGGGAGACGGCTTTGTAACGCTCGGCTTCGTTAAAATCGGACCCCCTAAAACGCCGTTTCGCAATTTCGTCTTGAGCGCCGCCGGCCCCGCGTTCAGCGCCGCGGCGTTCGTCGCGCTCACGCTCGCGGTTCCGGCAGCGGCGGTTACGGCGGTCTCCGTCGGCTGGGTCCCCGGAGAAATTCTGCCGTGGTTCGCCCTCGGCGGCTCCGCGCTTTGGTCGCTTTGGTACTGGAGCGCGGGACGCCGCTGGGCCTTCCACGGGGGTCATAGCGACCGTGAGCACATGGACGCCGCTCGCGCCGAGATGTTCCAGTATTCGAACCAAGAGGTCCGCGTCGGACCGCTTCTGGGGCCGGCCCTCGCGCATCTGCAAGTGGAAACCGGAAAGAGCGCGCCGGAAGTGCTCAAGCACGCGTTAAAGCTGCTCGACGAATTCCACGCGGCGTCGGATCGATACGGGTGGGTCGAACTTGAAGCCGGCAACCAGCGTTTCCGCTTCCCGCTTCAGTCCTCGGCCGCGGACCGCACGCCCGCGAAAGCGTCGCGAGACTACCGTCCGCTCCCGGCGCCCGCGATCCCGAGCGGCGAGCATTACTACGCGGGAGACCCCGAAGTCGTGACGATCCCGCTCAACGCGGACGAACGCTCGCGGCTGCGCCGCCACAAAAAGCGCCTGCGGTATTCCTGGAATTCCTGGGTGTTCTTCGGCGCGCTGCACCTGTATGCGTCTGTGTTGGAAACAGAAAAACGCTACGGCCCGATTTCTCTCGGCGAGCGTTAGCCCCGCTTCTCGCGCTTCGGTCCGTCGATCTTCTCGTGGACGGTCCCTTCCCGGCGGATTCTCGGCTTGCCGTGCTCGTCGGCGGCGGGAATGTAGACGTAGCCGAATCCCTTCACCGACTTGATCCGCTTCTGCAGCGCGACGGGAAGCGCCTTGCGCAAACGGTTCATCATGATGTCGAGCGCGCGCGACAGTTCCGTATTCCGCTTTCCCTCTACGGCGGCGAACAGCATGTCTTTATGCACCGGCTCCGGGGATCGCTCCAGAAGCACGTGAAACAGTTCGAAGGTTTTGGGAGTGAGCGTCGCGACCTGCAGTTCCCGGCAAAACACCTTGCGCGTCTCGAGTTGGAGCATCACGTCGCCCTTGCGGAAAATATTGAAGTCCAACTCGCGCCGTCGGAATACCGCTTTCAGCGTCGCCATCAATTCCGCGGGATTCTCGGATTTTTGGACGAAATAATCCGCGCCGTACTCGAGCCCCATGATCTTGTCCTTGCGGTGCGACGTGATCATAATGATCGGCGTGCGGCCGAGCGCCGGAATCGAGCGGACGATTTTACAGACCTCCATCCCGTCGATGTCGGGTAGGCCTAAATCCAGCAGGATGCAGTCCGGAAGCGATTTCTTCGCCAGTTCGACCGCGTCCCGACCGGTACGCGCCACGAACAGCTCCTGGAACCCGGCGGAATTCAGCCAGACCTTGATCAGCTCGAGCCAAGGCTCGTAGTCCTCGACAATGAGAATTTTTTGGGTTCCTGGGGCCAGCGCCATGCGTCCTCTCCCTCAGTTTTAAGGAATTGCTAGGAAAAATCAAGAGATACGGAAAGGGAACTTTTTAGAGCCTCGCCCGTACATGTGGGGGAGGGCGGAATCCGCCCTGGCGGGGCGGAAGCCCCGCCGTGGCGGCGGTCGACGGACTTATGAGAATCGCCGCCCGGGAGGAAGGAACGATGAAGCGCTGGATCACCGCCGTACTCGCCGCAGCCGTCCTGGGCATCTCGCTGCCGGCCGCCGTGCGCGCCGACAAAAATGCCGCCGTCCCCGCCGCCAAGGCGGACTCAACGGCCGACAAGGCCGAACGGGAGGCTCTCAAGAAGGCCGCGCTGGAATTCCGCAAGTCGCAAAAGGAGGCCATGAAGGCCTTCCGCCAGGAGATGAAGAGCGAGCATAAGAAATACCGGGAGCAAGCGAAAAAGAAGCGGGAGGCCTTCCAGGCTCAGAGAAAGGAGTCGCGGCAGGCGTTTTTGAAGGAACATCCGAAGGCCGGTCGGTTTCTAAACAAGCGCGGAAATAAGAAACAAAACGCGCGCCGCCCCAAGCACGGCGAAAGTCAAGGCGAACCCTCGGACGATTGAACCGGGGACGCATCCGTTCGACCGCCTCGGCGCCCGCATCCGGGCGCCGAGGCCTTGCGGTTTCTTGCGTCGGCGGTGGATGGAATGCTTAAATGCTTTTGTTGGAAATTCCAGTCGTTTTTCCGCACGGAGGGACCATGTCGTCGAACCTGAAATTCCTGATCATCGCAGCACTCGCCTTCTCCTTTGGTGCGAGCGCGTGTTCCTCCCGACGCCAGGTCAAGAAAAGTTCGATGGAAACCGATCCCTCCGCCGCGGACTCAGGCCGCGACGGCGCCTCGGCCTCCGATGGGGAGCGCATGGGCGGCTATACGGACTCGATGGACGTCGAAGAGGCGCGCATCCGCGGCAAGGAATTCGTCGCGGCCGCGGATCTGCAGGCCGTCCGCTTCGACTACGACGCCTATTCTCTCTCCGAACAATCCCGCGACACGCTGCGGACGAACGCGGCCTTTCTTAAGGGGAACCCCTCGGTCGAGGTCCTCGTCGAGGGACACTGCGACGACCGGGGAACCAACGAGTACAATCTCGCACTGGGGCAGAAGCGTGCTAAAGCGGTGCGGGATTACTACATTCGGCTCGGCGTGCCGGGACGCTCGGTCGCGACGATCTCCTTCGGCGAGGAGCGGCTTTCCTGCATGGAAGCCACCTCGGAATGCTGGTCCGAGAACCGGCGCGCGGTGACGAAAATCCGCTCGCAGGTTTCCTCCACCGACCGCGAGGGGCTCGACGATGGCCGCTAATCGTTTTGCGGCGCTTCACGCTTTGGTGTTGGTCGCCGCCGTATCGATTTCAAGCGGCTGCGTCGCCACGCAGCGGGACATCCTCGACCTCTCGCAGCAAACCGACGGCATGACGCTGAAGATCAACAGCCTCAAGACGGTCATGAAGGAGATTCAGGGCAACCAGGCGGACCTTAATACGCGTCTTGACGAACTGCATCGCAGCGTGTCCATCCTCAACGAGAACTTAAAAGACAACAGCGACTCGATGTCCCGGCTCGGCGTGAAAATGGACGATCTCGGCTCGGCGCTCGGGATGAAGGTTCAATCCCTCGGACAGTCGATCTCGCAGACCCAGGAGATCATCGCGAAAACCGAGGCCGATCGGCTCAAGCGCGAGGAAGAACGCAAGCGCCTCGACGCGGAACGCGCCCAGGCCGAAACCGCCGCGAAAGCGGCCGCGGAGAAACTCGCGGATGCGGCTCGAAAGAAGGAACTCGCCGCCGCCTCGATCCCGCCGAGCGAACTCTACAAACAGGCCAAGGGCAATTACGACAAGAAGGAATACGAACTCGCGGCCCAGGGGTTCGCCCTCTATGTCGAACGCTTTCCGACCGGGTCCTTGGTCGAAGACTCGATCTACCTGTGGGGAAACTGCTTTTACGCCGCGGGGGACTTCGAGAACGCCGCCCGCAAGTACGCCACGTTGCTCGATCGCTATCCCAAAAGCGATCTGACGCCGGCGTCCCGGATGCGCTATGCGCTTTCGCTGATGAAGCTTAAGACGCATCTCGATGAAGCGCGCCGCTACCTCGAATCGATCCCCCAAGACTTCCCGAATTCCCCTGAAGCGGCGAAAGCGAAGAAACTGATCGAAGATTGGGACGCGAAGAAGGCCGAATGAAGATCGCGCTCCTGGCGTTTCTCCTCGCCCTCCCCGCGTCGGCCACCGACGTCTACATCGGCATCGACAGCGGGAAGGATTCCCGCCCCCAATGGAAACTCGGTCTGGACGCGTTTCGCGCGAAAGACGCGGCGAGCCGCGACGACGCGGAACTCGCCGGAAAGCTCGCCAACGTCGTCCGGTCCGATCTCATGTTCTCGCGGTACTTCGAGATCGTCGAAGACCGTCCCCCGGTCGACGCGAGCGAAGACGACGCACGGCGCCACTGGAAAACCCGCGGCGCGGTGTACCTCCTTCAAGCCGAAGCCTCCCGCTCCGGAGCCTCTGCACAAGTCAAAGTCGTCGTCACCGACTTGGAAGCGGGGGCGGAACTGCTCTCGCGGCATTACCGCCGGGAGGCCGGGGGCTGGCGCGCGCTCGCCCACCGCGTTTGCGACGATGTCGTCCGGCAGTTGACCGGGCGCGAGGGCATCGCCTCCACGAAGATCGCCTTCACGGGCGATCGCACCGGGGATAAGGAAATTTTCGTCATGGACTACGACGGGGAGAACGCGCGGCAGTTGACCCGCAATCGCTCGATCAACTTGTTCCCCCGCTGGCGGCCCGACGGGAAAGCCCTCGCCTTCACCAGCTACAAGGACGGGAACCCCGATCTGTTCCTCTACGATCTCGAACGCGGGAAGATCACGCCTCTCTCGGACCGGCAAGGCCTGAATCTTCCGGGCGGTTTTTCCCGGGACGGGAAGCGCCTGGCCGCGACCGTTTCGCGAGGCAGCAACCCGAATATTTTTCTGATCGACGTCGAAACGCGCAAGGCGGAGTCGATTACCTCCCATCGAGGCGTCGATTCCTCCCCGACCTTCTCCCCCGACGGGCTGCAGGTCGCCTTCATCTCCGACCGCGCCGGCAATCCTCAGATCCACACGCTGGAGATCGCAACCGGCCGCACGCAGCGGCTGACTCATCTCAATTGGTGCGATTCCCCGTCCTGGTCGCCGACCGGGGAATGGATCGCCTTCTCGGGCCGCGCGCACCGCAAGGACCCCATCGACATCTTCCTGGTCGACAACACGGGAACCCGGACTCTCCAGCTCACGCACGGCGAGGGCTCCAACGAGTCCCCGTCCTGGTCGCCGGACGGCCGCTTCCTCGTCTTCACCAGCACCCGCGAAGGACGGCGGCGCGTCTTCCGGATGGACGCCGACGGCAGCGCGCCGCACGCGCTGGGCGACATCCCCGGCAACGCCTTCGCTCCCGACTGGGGCGACTGACTCTCTTGGCTTAATCCTTGAGTTTGGACGCGGCGAGTCCGCCGCCCATCGCGCCGAGCGCGGCGCCGATCATGGCGCCGATCGGTCCGCCGAGAAGGAAACCCAGCAGCCCGCCCAGCGTCATTCCGGCGCCCATCGCGACGGCGGGCTTTTGGAAGATCGCCTTCGCGACCTCCCCGATGCCGACGCTCGCGCTGCCCTTGCGCGAAGCGAATTTCTCGTCGTCGGTTTTCGGCGGAGGCAGCATCCCGAGACCGAAGGACGGCTTGGAATCCCCGGAAAGGACCGGGCTCGGGGGCTCCGTGCGCGGCTCGCCCTCCGGTTTTTTCGTGGAGGCCAATCGACCCTTCTCGGCATCGTCGCGTTTCGGAGCAGCTTCTTCTCCGTCGCCGACCGCCGGGAGCGGCGGATTTCCGGAGTCGACGACGACGGTGTCTCCGGACGGCTTCTCTTTCGTTCCGTCGAAATCGGCTCCGGCGTTCGCGGCGTCCTCCGGGTCGACCTTCTTCTTCGCCAGCTTCGCGGCGGCTTCCAGGCCCTGAAGCTGGGCCAAAACGGTTTTCTTGTCCCGCGCGTACGCCGTCCGGACATCCCCGAGATCGCCCTTAAACTTTTGCCGCGTGTCGTCTAAAATAAACCCAGCGACCAAACGGGTCGGATAGCCCGAGTTCTCTTCGAGCTTCTTCGCGCTCTCGTCCGCCTTCTGCTTCGAAAGCCCCTGCAGGCCGGCGATCGAATAGGCCGCCTCGTAGGGGTTCATCTTTCCGATGACGCCGTCATAGAGCCCGCCGCTGAATTTCTCCCGGTCGATTTTCGCCATCCACGGCGCTGCCCGGGCGAAATCCTCGCGGGACGGTCGGGCCACGGAGGACATCCCGGCCGTCAGCGCCTGATCGCCGCTTTCGTAGCGCGCGGCCCAATCGTCGATTTTTCCGCGCCATTGCAGCCGGAAGCGCTGGATTTCGGTCTTCAACAACTCCGGATCGTTCTTTGCGGAGAGGACCCGCTGGAGGCCCCCGGAAAATTCGCGGTTGGCGGCGGGGTGGGCGGTCATCGTACGGATCAAGCGCTGTTCTCCGTTGGAGAAGCCGTAGAAGACGTCGCGCGTGATTTCGGCGTCGGCGGCGGCGAAAACGGGCGCCGAAGCCGAGCCCAGAAGGAGAAGCGATAAGGCGATAGCGCGTCTCATCGCCATAGCGTAACGGCGGCCTGAGGGCGAAGGCAGGACCGCGCGGGCCCCGTTTATCCGACAGGGGACCTAATGTTTTATAGGCCTTCAGGGAAGGCTACCGCTTAAAGCAGCGGCGGCAGCGGGCTTCGTATTTTTCAGCGGCCCCGACGGAAATGCGCTTGCGGGTCGGGGAAAGTCGCTGACTGCGGTTCGCGGGATTGCCGCAAACCACGCAAATCGCGAGGTTTTTCGTGACGAATTCGGCGACGGACATCAATCGGGAGGTGGCGACGAACGGCTCTCCCTTATAATCCTGATCCAGCCCCGCCGCGATGACGCGCCGGCCCTCGTCCGCGAGCGTCTCGCACACGCCGACGATGGCGTCTCCGAAGAAATGAACCTCGTCGATGCCGACGACCTGGGTGTCGGCGTCGATTTTCTGAAGGATTTCCTTGGCCGACTTCACCGGCACCGAGGGAACCTTCATCTGGTCGTGCGAGATGATGTGATTTTTGCCGTAGCGGGTGTCGAGCGCGGAATTGAACGCCTGGACCTTCTGTCGCGCGATCCCGGCCAAACGCACGCGCCGAATCAGTTCCTGCGATTTCCCGGAGAACATGCTTCCGACGATCACCTCGATCCAACCGCAGGGCATGCCGAGGGGACGCAGGTGCGGATGGTTGTTGCGGGAATGAGCGGCGGTCGCGTTCATACGGGTCTCCGGGGACTCAGCGCTTGCCGAGTCCTTTATAGTTGCGCTTGTAATAGCGCTTGTAGCCGGACTTGCTCTTCAGCGGACGCCACCAGGCTTCATTCTCCCGATACCACGCCACCGTCGAGGCGAGCGCCTTATCGAAAGTCGTCGCGTGCTTGAAGCCCAGCCGGTAGAGTTTCGAACAATTCACCGCGTAGCGGCGGTCGTGTCCCAGCCGGTCCGCGACCGGTGTGATCAACGACCGGTCGACGCCCATGATCTTTCGCACGCCCTCGACAAGCCGCTTGTTCGACAACGACGCGGTGCCTCCGACGTTGTAAATCTCGCCGGGAACGCCTTTGCGCAGCACCAATTCGATGGCGCGGCAGTGATCGAGAACGTGAATCCAGTCTCGTATGTTCTTCCCGTCGCCGTAAAGCGGAAACGGAATCCCGTCGATCCAGTTCGTGATCATCACCGGCAGGGCCTTCTCCGGAAACTGATACGGTCCGAAATTATTCGAACACCGCGTCACGATCACGGGAAGCTTGTGCGTCACGTGATACGCGCGGGCCATCAGGTCCGAGGCGGCTTTCGAGGCCGCGTACGGGCTGTTGGGCAAAAGCGCGTCGTCTTCTTTCGACTGGCCCTTCGCGACGCTGCCGTACACCTCGTCGGTGCTGACGTGAACAAAGCGGCCGATGCCGTGGCGCTTCGCCGAATCGAGAAGAACCTGGGTTCCGATCACGTTCGTCTTCAAGAACGCCCCCGCGTCGTGGATCGAGCGGTCGACGTGGCTTTCCGCGGCGAAATGAACCACCGCGTCGACTCCCGTCATGACGCGATCGACGATCTTCGCGTCGGCGATGTCGCCCTTCACCCAGCGGTGGCGCGCCGCACCGGCCATCCCTTTCAGATTCTCGGGATTGCCCGCGTACGTTTTCACGTCGAGATTCACGATGCGGACATTGCGCTTTTTCGCGAGCATCAGGCGCACGAAATTAGAGCCGATAAACCCGAGCCCACCGGTCACCAACAGCTTCATCGGGAACCTCGCCGCGCGCCGTGCTTCTTCGAGAAATACGACCTCTCGAAATAACTCCAGGTGTCGACGAGCCCTTTTTCGAAGCTCATCTTGGGGGCGTAGCCGAGTTTGCGCTTCGTCGGAGCGATGTCGGCCCAGGTTTTGCGGACGTCGCCGCCGCGGCGCGGATGGTGGATGCGCTCCAAACGGCGGCCGACGATCTTCTCGATCACGCCGACGAGTTCCAGAAGCGAGTGGGATTTTCCGTTGGCGACGTTGAACGCCTCGCCGATCCCGTGACGGGTCTTCGCCGCCTTGAGATTCGCCTGCACCACGTCGGTCACATGCGTAAAGTCGCGAGACTGCTTCCCGTCCCAGTGCATCTCCAGCGGCAGACCGAGATAGGCCTGCTCCATAAACTTAGGGATGACGGCGGAGTACTTCGATTCCGGATCCTGGCGGGGGCCGAATACGTTGAAGTAGCGCAAAGAGACCGTCTCGAGCCCCATCGACTTCGTGAACATGATCGCGTAATGCTCGCCGGCAAGCTTCGAAACCGCGTAGGGGCTGATCGGCTGCGGCTTGTATTCGATGCGCTGCGGAAAGTGGTTCTGGTCCCCGTAAGCGGAACTCGAAGACGCGTAAACGAAACGCTTGACCTTCGCGTCCCGGGCCGCGACGAGCATGTTGAGAGTCCCGGTGGCGTTCGCGTCGTGCGAGTCGGTCGGGCGATCCATCGACTTCGGAACCGACCGGATCGCCGCCTGATGGAGCACGAACGAAACGCCCTTCACGGCCCTCGCACAATGCGCCGGATTGCGGATGTCGCCCCGGATCAGTTCGATCTTGCTCCGGAAGGAAGCCATGTGCTGCGGCTTGCCGGTGCTGAAGTTATCGAGGACGCGAACCTTCTCGCCCTTCTTGACGAGGGCCTCGGCGATGTTCGAGCCAATGAACCCGGCCGCGCCGGTCACGAGCCAAATCGGTTTTGCCATTGGTAGGGCTCAGGCGCCGGTGGGCGCACTGCCTCCGGTTTCCTGAGCCCCCCTTTCTAACCGTGCATGAGCTATTCGACTCACACG
>PFUL01000058.1 GCA_002790095.1 Elusimicrobia bacterium CG_4_9_14_3_um_filter_62_55
ATCGGTGCTGCCTCAAAGCCCGAACCATCGCCGAGCCTTCTAAAGAGCAGCACCTGTCGCGCGGGCTTAAACTCATGCGAGCGCTGGACGGCCTGATAGGCGGGCGAGGTGCCGATCATACCGATAGCCCCGACACCTTGCCCTGGCGGGCCAGGATGGACTTGACCAACTCAGCGCCCTCGGCCGCGCCGGCCCGAGTAAAAAGCGAGATGCGCCGCATGATCTGGCGTACCTCTTCGTCGCCCATGCCCGAGGCGGTGAAGTGATTGGTCTGCTGGACCGTAACGCTGACGCCGCCCGCGCCGCCGGCCGCGCCTCGCAGGATGGAGCCCAGGCGGCTTAAGGGGATCACGGCTTCAGGTTCCTTCTCGGCGATGCCCGCTATGACGGGCTTGGTGGCGATGCCCCCGTGCTGCAAGCCGCCGAAGATCGCGCCGATGATTCCACCGCCTCCGCCATCCGCCGCGCCTCCCGAAGCGGCCCCGACCGCGGCGCGGGTGATCGCAGCCTGGATCGCGATCTTGATGAGTTGCTCGATGGCGGTACGGGCCACCTGCTTCATCACTTGCTCGAAGTCGATCTGGAGCTTCTTGTTCTCGACGATGCTGTCGGCCACCGACTTGGCGAAGGCGTCCGAGATCGTATTGGCCGCCCCGACCGCCACTTCCTCGATCTGCTTGCCGATCACGTTGAACTCTTCGAGCGCTTCCTGCTCGGCTAAGGCCGCGTTTTGAAGCACGAGCAGGCGGGCGGCGTTGATCTTATCTTCAAGCTCGGGGGCCTTCTCGGCGATCTCGTTTAAGGCGGCTAGCCGATCGTCGCGCTCCGTCTTAATCCTAAAGCGCGCGGCCTCCAGGGCCTGCCCCGAGAGCTCAAGCTCTTCTTGTTGCAGGGACTGGAGGCTATCGCGCAGGGACGTTGTGGCCTCCAGGCGTTCCTTGTTTCGATCCTTGATCTCCTTGGTGATGTCGCGCGTAATCTTGACCTGCTGGTCGCCCGCGAATCGGATGGCTTGGACCTGGTCCTTGCCGCCCTTGTCGAGAATCTTCGTGACGTCGTCTGAGAACTCGCTCCAGATGGTCTTGGACTTGTCGGTGAACTCGCGCGTGCGCTCGGCGATGCTGCCGGCGGCGCGGTTGGCGGCGTCCTTGGCCCCCTGCATGTTGCCGGTGACGATGCTCCTGATCGCCTCGAAGGTCCCCTTGAAGATGTCCTTAAGCGTCCCAAACCGAAGCTCGAACACGGCGACCATCTCGGCGGCGACGGCGGCGAGGCCGGTCCCCAGGAGCCGGAATTGCTGGAAGGTAAAGCGCGCGACCGAGACGAGCGGGCGCAGGGCGGGGATCAGGCCCTCGCCGATCTCCTGCTTGAAATCGTCGAGGTCGTTTAGGCCCCGGACCAACTCGCCTGAGAACGTCCGCTGAAGCTCGGCGGCCGTTCCCTTGAACTTCTCGCCCAAGAGCCGGGTCGCCTCGCCGGCGGCGAGCTGCTCCTTGGTGAGCTTCTTGATCTCGGGGGCGAAGTTGCCCACATCGGCGGCCGAGCCCTGTATGGCGCGACCAAGCCGACGGATCGCTTCGGTCACGTTGATGTCGGCGGCCACGGCGAAGTCGATGGCGGTCTCGGTCAACTCGACTGCCTGCTGGGAGGTGTTCGCGTAGCCGCGCGCCAAGGCGAACAGCGAGAGGACCTGGTCGTCGGCGGTACCGGTGGTCTCTTGCAGGGTCCGAGCCCAGGCCTGTACGTCCTGGGACGCCCGCGCCGAGAAATCCCCATGCTGCTGGAGGACCTTGTTGAGCCGGAAGACGGCCTTCTCTTCCTCCGCCGCCGCGGTGACGCTCGACTTAAAGAAGGCCGTAATCGCCGCCGCGCCTACCAAGGCGACCAACTGGGACTTGAGCTGTTGGGCCGCGCCCGATAGCCCGGTGAAGGAATCCTTGGCCTGCTTAGCCTTGGGTGGGAGCTTGGATAGCGCGGCATCGACCTTGGTGGTCGATTTTTCTATGACCCCCGCGAAGCGGTCGGATTTCTGGGCGGCGGCAAGCAGCTGCTTGGAAAGCCGCTGGATGACCGGCGATGCCTCATCGACCGCCCCGAAGAGTATCTCGATTCCCGCCACATCACTCTCCTACGCCATAGAGTGCTTGGCGATCGCCAGGTAGAGTTCGATCGCCAGCTCATAGTCGACGAGCAGGGTGTCGGCGCAGATGCTGCCGTCGTTCTCCATGCCCTCCGAGGGCACCACCTTGGGGTGGACCATCCCGGTGATGAGGACCCGGCGCAGGCGGGCGTAGGAGGGGCTGCCCATGATGTCGCGCAGGCGGTCTTTCAATCGCTCGCCGTCCTCGCGGGCGAGCCGCCACATCTCGTCGGGATCATCCACGAAGAGCATCAGCGAGACCGGCTGGACCCGGTACTGCTTGCCCCGCACCTCGACCGGGACGGACTTGCGCAGTTCCTCGCGCAGCTGCTTGGCGTCTACGAGTTCGCTTTGCATCACAGACTCCCCACCGCGTTGATGAGCGTCGCCTCGATGTCCTTGCCCAGGCCGAGGTCCTGCTCGACCGCGTAGGTCACGGCCGCGCCCAGGAGGTCGTCGAGGTTGCCCAAGGGGAAGGCCGTGTAGCGCACGCCCGGCAGCGCGAGCTTGAGCTGGTTGTCGAAGCCCGCCTCGATGTTCTCACCCGTGAGGATGATCTCCAGCGCGGCGGCCTGGTTGGCCAGGAACTTCTGGCGCTGGGCGTCCGTCTCGAAGTAAATCTCAAAGCCCCCTTCGATGATGAACTTGCCCTTGGCGATGATGTCCCGCGGGTCCTGGGAGAGGCTCAAGGTCCTTAAGCCCTCGACGTTGTTGTCGATGTCGAGGCTCCAGGAGCGGACGTTTAAGTCGCTGATCCCATCGATCCGGAAGTCCGTCTTGAAGAACATGAGCGGCTTGGGCGCGCCGAAGCTCGGCGTGAAACCGGCCGCGTCCTCCTCCTTCTTGGCGACGACGTCGGCCGAGACCGTCGCCTTGCCGTCCACGGCCCCGGCGAAGGAGAGCTTCTTGAAGGTCCCGAGCGGGTACTTCTTGGTGTGAAGCCCTCGCGCGAGGAACATCGTGTAGGACGGAAGCTGCACCGAATCCGAGCGCGTGAAGACATGCTGGAACACGCTGGGCGCGCCGCCGGCATCCGGCTGGGTCGTGGCCACGCCGCCCAGGCAGCCGAGCAAGAGATCCCCGATCGTTCCCGCTTCCACGTCGATGTCGGGGATAGTCCCCGCCGCGGCCTTGGGACCGGGGGCTGAGGGGAAGCGCGCCTTGCTGCCCCGGACCTTCTCATCAGGGATCGGCGTCTGGGTGTAGTCGATATTGGCGTCGGCCCCGACCGCCAGGAACTTATCCGGCGCGGCTTCGGCCACGCCGCGGCTGCCCTCTTTTTTGAAGCCGAACGACTTCTGCTCGGTTGCAAATACCATGTGCTGCCTCCTATTTTCTGCTCGTAGTCGAGACCGTGAATACCATGGCCGTAGCCGTCGCGTCCGCGTTGACCGTCGCGACCAGGTTGTCCTCGGGCGGCTCCCACTCGATGGACTGAAGCGTCGAGAACAAAATCTGCCCGTTGGGGATCGTCAGGCCGCCTAAGTCCACGTTGTCGATGAGGACCTCTGCGATCTTCTGCGTGTCGGCCACCTTCGCCTTGACGATCTCCTCGTCGGCGGCGAAGGGTTTGACGAAAACGATGCGGAAGCTGTAGGTGACGCGGTACGTCTGTCCCGTCGTGATCCGCTCAAGCGCGGTCGAGGGGGCGGGCTTGACGAACACGGCGGGGATCGCGTCGCCCAACTGATCGAGGGCCGGGTAGAGCTCCAGCGCGCCGAGCGTGACGACCTTAAGCCCGAGCGTCCCCTCCAGATTGCTCCGGATGATGTCGATGATCCGATCCGCGATGACGTTCTCGTGGAGCCTCGGCGCGGGCATCAGGCTTTGCCTCCCTCAGCTTGGATGGCCTGGGTCACGCGCTGCTCGATGATCTGCTTGATGCGCGGCGCGATCTCCCGCGAGGCGAGCGTCAGGTAGGGCTGCTTCCTAAAACCTCGTCGCTGGATCGCCCGGCCGATGATGAAGGGAAGGTTCCAGCGCTTGCCGCCCACATCGACGGTCTCTGCGCCGATCTTGCGCCGCGCCCAGGTCCTGAGTTCCGAGACATTCGGGAACCAGCCTTTCTCCCGGCCGAACTCGACGACCGGCGCGTAGACGAGCGCCGAGCCCACACGGCCGACGATGCGCCCTTCCTCGACCTGGACGTTCCAGAGGATGGACTCCCGCAAGAGTCCGCGAAACACCGGCGCGTTGACCTTGGCCTTGCTCCACAACTGGATGGCCACATCCTGCAGGCCCTTAAATAACGCGGTGCGCAGGCGGGCGTTTACGCGCGTGAGGAACTTCTGCGTGTCCTCCTGGCCCCTGATCGTCACCCGGATCATGGCTTTTCCTCCACGACCGCCTCGAGGTGATGGCCGAACATATCCAGGACCTCGGTGACGATGAAGAGCTTGCCGTTCGTTTCGCGCAGGACGTGGTAGTTCTCCTGGAGGTCGAAGGTCCCCGGACCCGGCAGGTTCAAGAAGAGGCGGAAAGCCTTCTTGGGGGTCTGGCCCGTGACCAGGCGGTTGAGAGCCACGCTGATCGGGTCAAAGCGCGCGGGAACGCCCGCGGCGACCTGGTCATGCCGGAAGGTGGGCCGCTTGGTGCCCGAGCCCACATTGCTGTGGACGGGCTTGCGCAGCGTGATGCGGTCGGGCAGAAGGCGCTCGGGAATCATACGAAGCCGATGTCCCTCCTAAAGCCCAGGGCGCTCCACGCCCGGTCGAGTTCGTCGTCGATGCGCTTAAAGGACCGGCTCACCGAGAAATTCCCGATCCGCTCGTTATCGACCGTGGGGCCATGCTTGGCCTGGAGCGCGGTCTTGGCCACGAGCAAGGTCGCCAGCTTCTGGACGACCGGCGGCGTCGCGCGGAAGCCGAAAAGGTAGCGGACCTCGATGTTCTCAAAGCCCTCGGGCCAGGGGCGGCCGTCTTTTCGCAGCAGGCTGCCGGTGCGCAGGTTGGCCTTGACCTTCTTGAGCCTACCCGCCACGGGAGCGTCGAAGAGAACGCCGTCGATCTCGATGGCGAGGATCTCCAGTACCGGGAAGCAGGTGAGGAAGAGGATGTCGAGGCCGGTTCCGTCGAGCCGGTCGGTGCGCTCGGCCGCACGAAAACACATTCCCGTGTGCCGGTCGATCTCATCGCGCGCCTGTTGAATCCACTCGGGCAGAACATCGGAGCTTTCGACCAGGCCGCCGGTATAGCTGCTGACCAAGAACGCATTCGTGTAGACCGTCGGCAGCGTGGCGATGACGCCGCTAAAGCGCGAGAGGAGCGTCGCCATCAGCCGCCTCCCGTGATCCGGCGGTCGTACTCGTTGAGCTTGGCCTGGAAGCGCCGGGAGAGGTCATCCAGCGCCTCGGCGTGCGCCTTGCGGATGGCCGCGAGGTGCGCCTCGCCCACGGAGGCGATCACGAAGAAGCGCTCGGCCGCGGCAAGCGCCTCCTTGAGCTGGCGGTACTGGCCCCGCAGGTTGTGGACGAAGCGGTCCCGCTTTACCTGCGCCTTCGACCTCGGCCGGTTGGGCCAGGCGAATACCTTGGCGTGGGGGTACCCGCCGCTCTCGACCTGTACGACCACGGGCACCCCCGCCTCGGGGGTTTCGGGCCGCTCATCGTTTTCGTCGGAACCCATGGGCGCTCACCTATCAACGGCCTCCCGTGCCGTCGCCGACGCCGGCGGTCTTGGCGGCGCTCACGTCCACGGGCGGCGGCTGGTTGGAGGTCCCGTCGCTCCAGGCCGTGACGGTATCCTCCGTCTCGACCTTGTAGGAGAAGGTCTGTCCGTCAGCCGGAAAGGGCAGGGTTCCCGCCCCGACGCGGTTGGAGACGTTGTCTGCCGAGTCGTCAAAGCTCACAGTCCCAGACCCCTTGGCGATGAGCGTCGAGTTGGCCTTGACCGCGGTGTTGGGATCGAAGCTGGAGCCGTCCGAGCGGTAGATGTTGTAGCCGTTCGCGTTCGGATCGATCGCCGCGGCCCAGGACACCACGACCTTGTCGGTCGACACCTGCGTGCTCAGCGCCTGCGGGACCGTGGTGACGGTCTCCACAAACACCAGGTGCAGGTTGGCGGTCATGACCTCGCTGGTGAGGTTCGAGACGTTGCCGCTCGAATCCACCGCGAAGAGGTAATAGGTGAAGTCCTTGCCGTTGTCGGCGTCGGCGAGCGCCTGGTCCTGCTTGGAGGTCGCCGTTCCCAGGATCGCCGCATCGACGGTCTGGACCCCGGCGAAGGCCAGGACATCGGCCTTAGTCGGGTTGGCGACCGGCGCGTTGCCCGGCACGCGGTAGAGCTCGTAATGGTCGAGGTCCTGGAGCGTGGTCTGGTACTTGATGACGATCTTGCTGCCCGCGGTGAACTGCGTGCCGATCTCGGTCAGGACGCCGGTGGGCAGGTCGAGGTTGTAGTCGGTTCCCGAGACCTTCGTGGTCACGACCGCCTGTTTGACCGAGGCGCCCGCCGCGTGGTCGAAGAACAATCCGTTCTCGAGGATGGTCTCGCCGGTCCCAGTATTGATGGACTTGATCTGCGCGTACTCTTCCTTACCGGCGACGGTATCATCGATGACGAGCCAGGCCCCGGCGACGATCTCAGCTGGGATCGGCGTCGCGAGGTTGATCTTTCGCTGGCCATGGCCGGTACTAGCCCCCAGCGTGGTGGAACCCGGGCCGGTGCCGGTTCGCTCCAGGACCGTGAAGCTGCCCGCCTCGATGGGATCAAACTGCGCCTCATGGGAGGCCCCGTCCACGCCCTCGGCCACATCGGCGGTATCGTCGGGGTTCTTGAACAGCTCGCCACCGATCACCTCGTTCTTGGTCGGCGCGGCCCAGTTGAGGGTGATGCGCGTCTTGCCCTTGGGGGTCGGCCCATCGACGATGGAGGTCGCCTGGATGAGGCCGAGGATCGGCGGCAGGGGTGCGAGGATGTCCGCCGCGAGGGAGCCTACGACCTGCTCTGAAAGTTGTGATTCGATTGTGGCCATGGTTTACGTCCTCCTTTCTATGCCAATCTCAACAACTGCAACCGACTGTTCGCTCCCAACGTGCCGGCCGTGACGGCGGCAATCTGGATGCTGGTGATGTCTGCGATCAACTCAAACAGCAGGCTGTGTTGGTACATGATGGGTGGCTGCGGAAATCCACGCGTTGCGGTTTGCCCCCGGCTGTGCGCCATGCAGCCGCCGTACACATCGGAACCCGCGACGCCGGCGGGCTGGAGGATGATGTCGAAATTTCCGGAGCCGCCCCCGCCCTTGCAGAAGCCGATGACGCCCACGCCGGAGCCGATGGCGCGCTGGGCGGTGATGGCGGTGCCGTCGACCTTAAGTTCCTGCCAACCGTATTCGTTTGATCCCGCTCCATTGAGGATGAGCTTGATCTGGGTATCGTTCAGAGTGGGATTAATCCACTGGAGGGTGATGCGCCACACCCTGTCGGTGGTGAGGTTGAGCCCGGAAAGGAGCGGAAAGCTGTTGCTGTCTGAGGGGACAATGTCTGCCACCTTGACCCACGCACCTCCTCCTCCCGCGGCCGCGATCTCAAGCTCATTGGTACCGGGAAGCTGGGTCAAGGTGACATTCGCGCCGGGCTTGAACTTCACATCGCCCCGAAGGGGCGCGGCCTCTCCGGTCGCGCGCAGACCTGTCACCGAGGTGCGGGCCGTATTGGCGGCGGGGACATTCTGCCCGATCGCGACCGCGGTGTTGCCGTCATCGGTGTGGGTGATCGTCGCGCCGCCGGTCTTTTCGAGCAAGAACTCTTCGGCCCCGCTCGCGGTTCCTTTATAGACGCGGTAGCCGCTCGCGCCCTCGACCGCCTCCCACTCGATGATGACGGGAACAGGCGTCGCCCCCTGGGTAGCGGCGGCCTCGACAACGGTGGGGATCTTCCCCTCGGTGCTCTCGCCCACCGCGTTGATAGCGGTGACCTTGTAAAAATAGGTGGTGCTGCCGGCCAGCTCGGCCCCGACCGCGCCGGAGCCCAGGACGGCGATGAGCGTCCGGGGCGGGCGCAGCGTCTCGCGCTGGGCGTGCTCATCGAGGACATCCAGGCCCTCGTTGTAGTCCCCGCCCCAGTTGAGATCGCCGGTGTCGTGCTTTGGCAGCTTGTTCTTGCTTGTGTTCGTTCTGGCCATCAAAATCTCCTATCTGCCGAAGGCGTCGAGGCCTATCGCCGCCTCGCCCCAGCCGCGCCGCGGCGAGCCATGCGGCCGGCGACTGAACGGCGTCGCATCAAATCCCGTCGCGTCCCGCTCGCCGAACGGGGTCTTGCCGAACGGCGCGGTCCCAAAACCCCATTCCTCGACCGCGACGAGGGTGTAGTGCTGCGAGGCCCCGGCCCCCGGCGTGGTGTCGATGTACTGGAACACCGTCGGCCCCAAGACTTTCTCATCGGCAAGGCGCACGCCGATCTCATCCTTCGCCCCCGAACGGTACAGCCGAAAGCCCGTCAACCGGTGTCCGTCTTTCACCTCGGCCGGGTAATCCGCCCAGTCGAGCTTGACTTGACCGAGACTCGATTCCGAGACCCGGAAGTTGGGCGGGTTCGGCAGAGGAAACCTGGCCATCGCCGCCTACCTCCCTATGCGCCTCCCGACGGACTTCCCGGAGGCTGCTCCTCCGGCGCGGCGGCGGGGTCGGAGGACCCATCCACTGGGTTAGGGTTTGCGGGCGCGGGCGAAACCTCATCGGTCGCCGGACTCGCGTCGTTTTCCTCCGCCTCGCCGCCCGCTGGAGGAGCCTCATCCTCTGTCGCGAGCTCGTAGCCCATCTTCACGAGCCGGTCACGCATGGCGGGGGACTTCACAATGCAAAGCCCCCCGACCACGCGGACCTGTTCGTCGTAGCCGAACTCCCAGATGGGAGACTCGGGCGTGCCGAACGGCGGGCACAGCTTTCTGAGCTTTAATCCCTCAGCCATTAGACGAGGTTCAGTCCCTTGAGCCGGGCCGCCTTGAGCTCGTTTTTGATGACGAGAGTCTCGTCCTCGAACACGTCGAACTCGTTGCCCTGCGAGGACTTCTTCGCCAGGCGCTCCATCGTTAGCTCGGTGAGCACGCTGATGAACACCTCGGGGCCGCTCTCGAAGATGTAGAGCGACTGCGTGTCGTTCGCCGTGCCCTGCACCTCGTTGGCGGGCTGCCAGATCGTCCGGAAGATCGGGATGCCCTGGTAGGCCTGCAGGCGGAAGCCGCCCTTGACCTCGACGGTCTCGGTGAAGCGCTGCTGCGCCTGCAAGAGCGAGTTGAGCTTGCGGTGCATCGCCTTGGTCATGAGCAGCATGTTTGGATTGCCGATCACCTTGTCGATGGCCTCATCGAGGAGCTTGAGCGTCAGCGGCCCGCCGTTGGCCCCGGCCGAGATCTGCTGCCCGGCGGGGATGAGCTTGCGCAGGCCGCTGAACTCCTTGGGGTTGGTCGAGCCGTCGCCCACGATCAGGGCCTGCTCTTCCTTGTCGCGCACCGACTGGAGAGCCGACTCGATCTCCTCGGCCTCGATGTCGAGCAGGGTCTTGCCCTGCTTCTGAAGCCGCCGCGTGACCTTCCCGCGCTGGAGGATGGTCTTGTAGGTGAAGGACTTCTGGACGTAGGTCCCTTCCTGCTCGGTCGGCTCGTCGGTGTCGTCGACGAAGGCCGCCGATCCTCGCGCGGTGCGGGCGTTGTGGATGTAGGCCGAGCCCGACCCGGGCCGGCGGGGCAGGTTCTGCCGCAGCGGGTTGTTGCGCTCGATGATCTCCGCCAGCACCCGGTCGATCTGCGGTTGCTGGAGGATCGCTCCTACTCCCGCGACGTTGAGGGCCTTTTTGAGTTCTTCCAGATCGTTCATGTTTTCATTCCTCCTTGCGTCCTAGGCGTCGCGGCGGCCGTGCTCGATGGTGAGCAGGGTCCGCAGCTTCGCGCTGGGTTCCAGCTTCTCGAACGCCTTGATGACTTCATCATCGCCGCCTCCGTCCGCGGGGCGGCCGATCGGGGCGAGCCCCTTTCGCAGCGTCGGGACCGCGTCCATGGCCTTCTTGAGCTGCTTCTCGACTTCTTGCTGGACCAGGGCTCCCACATCCTCCTTGGAAGCCATGGTGCCGTTGCCCGCGCCCGACGCGAGAGGTCCGTCCTCGCCAAGGAGGCGCATGAGCATTGCCTTGATCTCCCGGGCCTTGAGCTTCACTTCCTCGTTTGGCATGGCGATCAGCCGGTCCAAGAGTCCGAATGCCGGCGCGAGTTGCTGCGCCAGCACCTGGTGCAGAGCCTTCTCGATGCCGTCCGGGGATTCTTCGGGAGCCGCCGCGGGCGGGGCCTCGGCGGGGGGTGCGGGTTGCGGGGTAGCCGCCGGCGCGGGCTCTGCCGCCGGAGCTTGCGCTGCTTCCGGGGCGGCGGCCGGTTGGCCGGTGCTGGGCGTGGTGTCCTTGCCCTTGTCGGGCTCTGCCGCGGCCGCCGGAGCGTCCGCGCTTTGGGGAGGTGCCGCCCCGTCTGCGGGTTTGTCTTTGTCGTCCATATCTGTGCCTCCTTCGGGATCTGGGTTGTCGGCCATGAGCGCCTTGGAGATGTACCAGCCTACGGCCTTGGCCTCGGGGTTCGCCGGAACGGAAACGATCGACACCTCGGAGAGCGTCACGCGCTTAATGACATTGACCACGCGTTCTTCTTCCTTGAGCCACTTGCGCTCGCGCTCCAAGACCTGGCCGCGGATCGAAAACTTATTGAGCACGCCTTCTTTGATCTTCTGGATCACCTCGGGCTCGGTGGACGAGATCAGCGCGTCGATCAAGATTCCGCGTTTGTCGAACTTGACGCTCGTGACGCGGCCGATCGGGTGCTTGAGATCGTGGTTGAGAAGAACCGTGGAGTTCTTGAGGAGGTCGGCGGCCGCGGCCTTGAGCGCCTCACCGGTGAGGATGTCGCCCTGGCGGTCGAAGTCGACCGTGGCCGCATAGCCGACGATGTGGAACTCGCCCGCCTCGTCGCCCTGCTTGTAGATTTCAAGCGGGAAGGTGAAGGGGACTTCTCGTTTTAAGACGGCTGTTTGCGTTTCCATGTTCTCCAAAACAAAAAGCGCTGTCGGCCGGGAGTTATCCCGTGCTCTGACAGCGCTTCGATTCCGCTCGACGGCGCTTAGACTATCGGTCCGTTATTCGCAGAAGGTCCTGTGGCGTAAGCGTCTCCTGTTTCTTGATGCGCACGATCTGGCCGCCCTGGTAGTGCAGTTCGGCGGTGCCGAAGAAGCGGTCATGCTTGTTCCGCTGGTGAAATTTCCAGAGGGCTTCGTCCAGGGCTTTGTCGCGCGCTTCGTTCGTCATCCATTCAAGTTTAGTGGATGGCGGCGCGGGAGTCCATGCACAGGTTAACTTGTTGACAATCGAGATTTCAGGCAGGGCCTCACGCCACACGCGCTCGCCAGGTCTGCACAGGAGGGTGGCGGTAACAGCGGGGGTTGGCAACGATTTGTATAATCGCACAAAGGGCTGAGATGAAACGATTTATTGAACAAAAGCGTATGGGCTGCAATCTGAAGACATCCCAGGCGGAAAGAATCTCATGAAAGTCCTGCTTGCTGTCATTTTGTTTGGTGTGCAATTGTCTCGGGCTGCAGATTTGGACAAAGCCTCGGCAGCGTATAGTGCGAAGGATTATGTGAGAGCGCGGGAATTATTCCTGGTCGCGGCGGAGAACGGGAATGCCGAGGCGCAAAAAAGACTTGGGAATATGTATTTTGATGGGGAAGGAGTTTCTAAGGATTATGGTAAAGCAATGTGGTGGTTCCGCAAGTCGGCCAAGCAAGGAAATGTCAAGGCACAATTTAACCTCGGACTAATGTACGAGACGGCTCGGGGCGTCCCGCAGAACTACGGCGAAGCCGCCGACTGGTATCGAAAGGCGGCTGACCAAGGCGACAGCTATTCCCAGGTAAATCTTGGAAGGATGTATGCAAGGGGCAATGGGGTGCCACGAGATTTCGAGAAGGCAATACAGCTATGGCGCAAGCCAGCCGAACAAGGAGTTGCCCTGGCGCAATTTAATATGGGTGTCCAATTTGAGAAAGGGCAAGGGGTACCGCAGAGTTACTCTGACGCATTCAATTGGTATTTAAAGGCGGCAACGCAGGGCTTGCCTGAAGCGCAGTTCAATCTAGCGGCGTGCTATTACGATGGGAAGGGCGTAAAAACGGATTTGAATGAAGCATTGAAGTGGTTCCGCAAAGCGGCTGAACAGGGAGATGCTGACGCCCAACGCCATGTTGATTTGGTATCCCGGAAGATCGGGCAGACACGAAAGAACACAACAAAGGCAGGGGAGGTCTCACTATCTCAAGTAGGGGACTACATACTCGACTATCGCAAAGCAAAGGGTGTTGATAAGCTCGATAAGCTAACGTGGTTGTTGCACATCTATAATGTCAAAAAGCTTGGGAGTGATGGAGTGGGGATATCTCCCGCATTAGGCCCACTTGAATTATATCGATACTTTAGTAAGCCCAAAAGGTATCGGGGACTTTTTGCAAGGACAAATATCAAGCAGACCCCCATAGGATACGGGGTACGTGTGCTTCACCCGCATTGGGAGGCTGGAAAATACAGATTCACTGCGAAGTTTTTTACAGACGATGCTACCGGGCTGAGCGCTGCGCTCCAAGGGAGGCATCCCGGTGGTCATGTGACGATGGCATACTTCATATCAAGCAAGGAGTTGCCGTCAAGACGCTTTTTTGAAATTTTTGGAGAATTTGTGGACAATCAGACTTTGACCACTCAGTACAATGAGAAAATTGAGTTGCCGGGTTTCACCATGCTGGCAGCAAGTGGATTTAACGGGTTTGATTTCGAGCCAGAAATCGCGAGAAAGCAACAAGAAATAGTGTTCGATGATGTTCAAATTGAGCGAGTGATTAAAAATCTAATCGCGATCTTTTCCACCGATCAGAAGTAATTTCTGGCAACGAAAATATGATGTCAATCACCCGCGAAGCTATGTGACTCGTGCGGTTTCGGAAACAAAGCCTCCGAATGCGTGAAGTGTGGCCGTCCATTCGCGTCAGTGGCGGCGCAGCTCTGCTCGTCTTGTGGCTCTGGGAGTTCGAAATGCTCGCAATGTGATAAGCCAGTCTGGTGACAGAGATGAGTAAGACTCATCAAAGGAATCTCATATCAATGGCTGCCACATATGGCACGGCTTCGGAGCTGTCTCGACGGGGCTTTAACGTTTGCCTCACAATGTCGAACACTTCGAAAGTCGATTTATTGTGTTCAGTCCCGGATGGGATGGCCTTCAAGGTCGAGGTCAAAGGCATCACCTACGCGGCCGGACTCCGAGTCCAGGACATATTCTTCGCAGGCGAGGCTCAAAACGACCTTTTTCTTGTGGTAGTCCACGTGCCGCCACCCGATAGTGAAGGTCATTTGAGGTTTTTTATCCTGACACATAAGGAGGCGCAAGACGCATATCGTTCGCGTCCCGGATCCACGGGTCTGAACTGGGGCGATCTAAAGAATCATGAGCATCAATGGGCCAAGTTTCCAGCAATCCCAAGATCAAAGTCGGAATAAACATCAACGGCTCGGTCTAACAACGGGTAGAACCGACGGACACCAGAGGAGGAAAGAGGCGTTGTCTCGATTGTATGCCGATACTTTGTCCAAGGAAGCGCCGCTTCATTTTAAAGAAAAATTCGAGACCAGCAACTCATACTTCCTCCGATTCCCAAGCTGGTGCGTCCCCGTATGGACCGTCTTGATGCGGGTCCTCCGGAAGTCCTTGAAGGCCGCGGCCTTCTCCAACTCGTAGCTCAGGATGAACCGCCCCTTGAGCCCCTTCAGCACCCGGACGAGTTCCGCGTCGTCGAACCACTTGCCAGCCAGAGGTCCCTTCTCTTTCGGCCAGTGGCTCGGGTAGGGCGGGTCGATGAAAAATAGCGTGTCGGGCGCGTCGTAGCGCGCGACGACCTGCTTCCAGTCCTCGTTGTGCATGCGTACCTTTGCGAGCCGCTCGCGGACCTTCGGCAGCGCGTCGAGCCCGCCGATCGTCGCGCCCACGCGATGCGGCGAGGTCGGCGAGCGGCGCAGCCCCTCCCGGACATAGGTTCGGCCCCAGTAGTGGGCCTTGTTGAGAAAGGCGAAGCGGTAGAAGCGCTCGCGCGGCGTTCGGGGCTTGAGCTCGAAGAGATCTCGCGCCCGCTTCTCCGAGATCACCCAGCTCTGGCTTTTAAGCCACGCCAGGTCCGCGTCCGTCATGCGCTTGACGAAGCGGTAGGCGAAGATGAGGTCCGCGTTCACGTCGTTTAGCGCCTCGACCTCCGAGGGCGCCTTGTGGAAGAGGACATGCCCGGCCCCGGCGAAGGGCTCGACGTAGGCCTTATGCTCTGGCAGAAGCTCGATGATCTTGCGGGCCATCATGCGCTTGCCGCCCGGGCTCACAAACGGCGAGTTGATTTTCTCTAGGTCGTCGATATCATCGAGGAAGGGCAGGTCGGAGGCCGTCGCCTCGTCTCCCTCGGGCGTGGCCGTCAACTGCTTCTCGATGTAGAGATGAAGCGACTCAAGCGGGAAGTTCGAGACCATGAGCTCGGTAATCCACTCCTGGTTGCCGCCAGGACCCCGCATCTGGTTGCGGCGCTTGACCCGGTAGACGTGATAGCCTTTGAAGACCTTGGCGCGCTCCGCGGTGTAGGAGACGATCCACTTCGCCTTAAGGCCCTTGATCGCCCTGAGAAACTGCTCTTCCTTGAAGCCGAAGTCGTGGAGGTTGTAGGTGCCCGGATAGGGCGGGTCCATGTAGAAGAACGTCTCGGGCCCGTCGTACTTCTTGAGGATCGCCAGGTAGTCTTTGTTATGGACGGCGACGTTCTTGAGCCGGGCCTGTGCGCCCGTGATGTTGCGCTCGAAGTCGATGCGCACGCCCTCGTTGGCCGGGTTAAACGAGCCGCCGCGCTGCTTGCCATAAGACGAGCGGGTGAG
>PFUL01000178.1 GCA_002790095.1 Elusimicrobia bacterium CG_4_9_14_3_um_filter_62_55
TCATCCTGATTCCTCCTCGCCGATCTCATGGGCCGGCCGGAGGAGGATATCAGGTCGGCGCCCGGCGTTTCACGCGCGCTTGCCGGAAGGACACCTCCTAGGTTCCAGGCAGTCGTTCCGAAGCTCAAAGCACTGATTCGTTTCGTGAAAGATGGAACTTATTCGCACCCTCAATCGTATCTACCTGTAGATACTCCTCAACACCAAGCACAGCACTCACCGGACAGACAGCAAATTGCTACAATGCGAGGTCATTAGACATGTTGAAACAAACATCGAATCGTCGCGACAGTGCCTCAACGCTCAAGTTCGAGATGGCGTCATTGCCGTTGGATATGGAGTCCATTGCTCAAGATAGCCTGAACATCGAAACGCGCGCGAGGATGAATCTGTTCCCTTGGAACGGACAATTCTCGCCGCAACTCATTGAGGCCCTACTCAATACATACTCAGCCAAGGGCCAAACCGTACTCGATCCTTTCGTTGGCAGTGGCACGGTCCTTGTTGAAGCGGGGAGATTGGGGATCGCGGCCACAGGGACTGAAATCAACCCCGCCGCCTACAAGTTTGCCAAGTGCTACGAGTTGATTAACGAGTCGAAGCAGACTAGAACAGAAGTTATTGTTCAGCTAGAGAATCTGCTCGCGGACCTCCTCGCCGACAATTTCTTCTCGCACCAGCGTTCGGAAGAGGAGCTTAAAGTGGCCCTATCCGAAAAGCTCCGCGCCCTTCCAGACGGACGGACCCACGACACGCTGGAAAGCTTTCTGTTGCTCCTCGATTACAAGTATCGCGCCCTCAACACAGAGCGCCTCTGCTCAGTTTGGAGTCGTTTCAAAACAACAATAGCGGGCCTCCCTTACTCGACAGGCCACATCCAGGCGGTTCAGGCAGATGCGCGCAAGCTTCCCTTGGATGAGCAATATGTGGACTTGGTTGTCACATCACCCCCGTACATCAATGTTTTCAATTATCATCAGCAGTACCGCGCATCCTCTGAGTCATTCGGATGGGACTTGCTCTCGATTGCCAAATCAGAGATTGGCTCGAACAGAAAACACCGCAAGAATCGGTTCCTCACCGTAATCCAGTATATCCTAGATATGAAGCTCGCCCTGCGCGAGTTGATGCGAGCCTGCAAGCCAGGCGCCCGCATGATACTTGTAGTCGGGCGCGAATCGAATGTTCGCAAGACCAATTTCTTTAATGGAGAAATAGTCGCCAACATCGGCCTTCGCTGTCTTGGGCTCAAGCTGGAGCGGCGACAAGAGCGAATGTTCAGGAACCGCTTCGGCCTTAACATCTTCGAAGACATACTTCACTTTATCAATGAGCCTCGCGGAAATGACACGGACCCCTACATCATCGCAAAAGAAACTCTCGTCCAGGCGAGGTCCCGCGCGCCGGAAGAATCTCTTTCGGACCTGGAAGAAGCTCTCGATAAATTGCGAGACGTTCAACCTTCCCCGATCTGCACCCCGAAGGAGGCCCTATCCATAACGGCTTAACACCGACGCCTCATCTGGAGAAGCTGGCAGCTGCTCTTGAGAATGAGAAACTTCCCTCGCGCGACAAACCGCGCGTTGAGCGAGCTATCACGCTATATCACGCTTGGATAAAGCAGCTCAACGCGGCGTATAAAGCAGGCTCTCCGGATGATGTCCTCCGGAAGATGGTCGAACTCCTAAACGAGTACAAGCTCAAGGTCGAAGTTGACCTGATATTTGATAGCCAAGATAATTTCCTCTACAGACAGAAAGGTCAGCTAAAACTCGATAACACCATCCTCGAAGAATTCTTGCCTCGGCTTGTTCACCCAGCAGTACTCCCCGAGGTGCGGGAGCTGGATGTTACTGCTGGGCCAACAACGACGTTCTCGGCGGTGCACTTTACTTCCAGCCTTGAAATACCCCAGCCCGGCGGAGGTATGAGTATCAGAACAAAAGATCAAGACTTCGCCATCTGCAAGAAGCTCTACCTAAAAGCCTCGCATGACGAAAATTTTCGTGATGCGATTGTGAAGGAGACTCGCGTCGCTTATGTTGTCGCCGAGGTCAAGACCAACCTCGACAAGACCATGTTCCAAGAAGCTTGTGCAACTGCCAACGATGTAAAGCGAAGCGTTTTGGGAGGCAGGTACTTCCTGTTATGCGAGTGGCTTGACATGACGCCTGCCAGCACTGCGCCCACGGATATTGACGAGGTTTTAATCCTACGAAAAGCAAAACGCCTTGGGTCGAACACGCGCAAGGATTTCGACACATCAGAGAAGAGAAAATCTCGCCGCGAAGAGTATCTGCGATTTCTAAAAAGCAAGCCGCTCGCAGAGGATATGTTTGAGCGATTCCTTACCCATATACGCAAGCTGATTAAGAACGAAGTTCCTGTCGAGAGGGATGTCCTCCAGCTCGGCTACTTCTGACTGCTGTTCCGATATGAGCCAGTTCTTGCATGAGGAAATTTTCGCCATTCTCACCGTTGATGCGGCGGCCCTGCGCAAGATTTAGTAAGAGTTTCTTGAGATTCAGGAATCAAGTAAATGCTCGGGTCCCGAATGTTGCGGAAAGCCGGAGTAAGAAGCTAATCTTCGCTCATGTAATTCGCTTCGCCTCCCTTATCCCCTTCCCACCAGCGCTTGACTTCCGGCCAGCATGGTGTCCTTCCGGCAAGCGCGCGTAATCCCGGGCGCGGCGGAGGCCGCTTCGTCGTGGAACGGGCGCCTGGTCGGCATCGGTCCCGGGGCGAGTTCGGGGAGGATGGGTGGGGAGCGGATCAGCCCGGCGGTGGGCGCGCGGGATCGCGGGGGTGGTTCCAGGGCAGCCACTGCCGCGGCCGGGATCGGACGGGCTTGGCGTTCTCCTGCAACCGCGTGAGGTAATCGAAGGGGTCCACTCCATTAAGCTCGCACGTGTGGATGAGGCCCATGTAGAGGTCGCCGACCCGCGCCCCCTGGTCGGTCTTGTAGAACAGCGAGTTCTTCCGATGCTGGATCGCCCTCTTGAGCGCTCGCTCGACGAGGTTGTTATCCAGCGGCGCGCCCGCCTTCCTCAAGAAAAGCGTCAGCGCCTTCCAGTGTTTGAGCATGTACCTGATGGCTTCGCCCAGGCTCGAATTGGGCTCGACCTTCCTTTCGGCGAACTGTGCCTGCATCCAGGCGTGGAGATTCTGCATCAGGGGGCCGCTACGCTCCTGGTGAAAGTGCAGGCGCACGGCGCCCTCGATCCCGCGCTTCTTCGCCACGGCGTCGTTCTTGTAGACATCCCCCAGGAGCTTTAGGACATAGCCGCATTCCTCGGGAAAATTCTCCGCCGTCTCCACGAACCGGCGCCAGCCGTGCGCCAGGCAGTTGGCCAGGATCGTCTTGATCTCCTTGGGCAGGTTGCGCGACGGTGAGTAGCCCGGGGGAATTTCACCCCCAGGCTCTCGCAGAACCGTACTTGAACCTCTCGGCTCATACGGCTCCCATTATCCAGCCGCAGGTCGGAGCCCCAACATTTCCCAGTGCGCGAAGAGCCTAGGCTCCCGCTGTGCCACCTGGCCGAGCCAGTGCGTCGCCCGACGTTGGCGATCCCGATACCTCTTGTATTTCCGCATCGTCCACTTGACCAGTGCACGATTGAGTGGTTTGAAGACCGGATGCAGGGCAGACTTGTAGTACCGACCGTAGTAGTTGATCCAGCCCCGAATGATTGGATTGCGCATCCGGGCCAGATAGTCCAGGCTGTCGCCGCTCCACAAGTTGAGTCGCCAGCGCCGCATTTCTCGTCGCATCGCCGTGGCCGCCTTCTTGCTCACCGCAGGGCTGAAGCAGACGAAGTATTTCCCATGCTTGTTTGCCGACCTTCGAGGACGAAACGTATACCCCAGGAAGTCGAACTTCTCATTGGGGTAGCCCTTTGTGCCGCGCATCGAAATGCGCCGTGCGCTCCCGCCCTCGATCTCCACGACGTACTCGGCCGCCGTCGCCGATCCCGCCGCGAGCCCCGCAGGCAGACGCCATTCGACGAAACGGGACGAAGTCCGCCGAACGCTGCGCGTTCGCTTGGCCGCCTTCTTCTGCAACGACGTGTGGTTCAGGTGCAGCCAGCGCGAGACTTTATGGACGCTATGCTGCCCGCAGAGCCCCGCGGCCGCCTGCCACAGACGGTTCGGAATCCGCTCCCTCTCGTCCTTACCGTCGCGCCAACGCCGGAACTGCTCTTCAACCCGGCGCACCCGCGCCGGCAGCTCGTTGTGGTTCGTCTTCATCCTGATTCCTCCTCGCCGATCTCATGGGCCGGCCGGAGGAGGATATCAGGTCGGCGCCCGGCGTTTCACGCGCGCTTGCCGGAAGGACACATCAATTCGCCCTCCAGCTCGAGAAAACGAGACAACTCGCGAAGGCCGGACGGCCGCTGAATTGGCATTACATCCGGACCCACAGGGATGCATTCCAAGGCTGGCTCGGCATAGAAATCGCGTTTCGAAACGACGCGGCGGACGGCGGCGTGAAGGATTTCGACGTGGATCGGGAAACGCTGCGGGAGATACGGGAAGGTACGGATCTCTTGCGCGATTCGATCGAGCGGGCGGCTCAAAAGCGGAGGTCCGAGGAAAGCGGAAATCTACAGCGGCGAAAATGGGGCCGCGATGACATAATCGAGAGCTCGAACGCCGCGCTTCGCTGCGGACTGGAACCGGTCAACACCCACGAGGGCCGCTTCGAGATTCCGGCCGAAGGCCGGCCGGCTCCGATCGTTTTCAAAGCGGAAAACAGCCGACCCTGAGCCGGATCCGCCCGCCGTCCCGACCTGTCGCTACCAGGATTGGTGCCGGGAATGGAAAGGCGGCCGATAGCCGCCCTCAAACCGGGTCCCTTACCAGCCTAGGGCCGCTTCCGCCGCTTTTTCCTAAAAAGCTGATAGGCGTTGACCGCCGCCACGATCCCGAACCCGATCGACGCGGGCGTAGGAAAGGTGGCGACCATTCCGGCGACGGCGAGCCCGGTGGACGCGGCGGGCCGCACGGTTTCCCCGAGCGTGCGCTCGATCGGGCCGGATTTCTCTCCGGTTCTTCGTTCTTCCCGCGAGACGCCGTCATCGATCAGAACCGGAAGATTATCCAGCACCGTTTTGGGGGGGTGTTCGACGGCCAAGGGCGGCTTCGCCGGTTCGGATTCGGCGGCGAAAACAGGTCCCGCCAAAAACGCCGCTAAAACGAGAGTTTTTTTCACGCGCGTAAGACCCCGGCAGGGCAACTTTGTTCCTTTCCTTATATGATATTATGTCGCATGCCCGCGACCAAGAAACAATCCGTCTCAAAGACGGCCAAAGACCCCCACGACACGCCGGTCATGCGGCAGTACAAAGCGCTTAAAAGCGCTTACCCTCACGCGATTCTATTCTTCCGCCTCGGCGACTTCTACGAACTCTTTTCCGAGGACGCCGTGCTGGCCGCCCCGATCATGGGCTGCGTGCTCACCCGCCGCCAAGGCGTGCAGATGTGCGGCGTTCCGTATCATTCCTATCAGAACTACCTGCGCAAACTGCTCGAGGCGGGACACAAGGTCGCGATCGCGGAGCAAGTGGAAGACCCCGCTCAAGCCAAGGGCATCGTCAAACGCGAGGTCACGCGAGTCGTCACGCCCGGCACGATCGTCGAAGACGAACTGCTGCACGGCTCCGAGACGAATTATCTCGTCGCGATCGAACTCGATACCGTCGGCTGGGGCCTCGCCTGCGTTGAGGTGTCCACGGGCGAATTCTGGGCGACCCAGGCCCTCAACGACCACAGCCGCCTGAAACTCTATTCGGCGCTCGCCAAACTCGGTCCCGTTGAAGTCCTGGCCTCGCGCAAGGCCGCCGACGAACTCCGTCTGCGCCATTTGCTCGGACCCGGCGTCGCGGTTTCCGAGTGGACGCGCACCGCGTCGGAGACGGAAGTCCCCGCCCATTGGAACAAAACGACGCTCTGGCAGAACCGACCGCTCGCGCTGAAAGCCGCGCTGACCGCGCGCAGCTACGTCGCCGCGACGCAAACCCATCTGCAGGAAGTGCTCTCTCCCGAGTACCGCGAAAGCGCGCCCGAGATGCAGCTCGACGACTCGGCGATCCATACGCTGGAGTTGGTCGAATCCGCCGACGGCGGCCGCAAGCACACGCTCTGGGGCGTCCTGGACCGCACCTGCACGCCGATGGGGAGCCGCAAACTCAAGCATTGGATCCTTCACCCCTCGACGGAGCTTCCCGAGATCGAACGGCGGCTGCACTGCGTCGAAGAACTCGTCGATAAAACCCTCGAACGCTCGGGACTGCGCGAGCGCCTGGAAGCCGTCTCCGATCTTGAGCGCGTCATCAACCGCCTGGCCACCCGCTCGGCGATGCCCCGGGATCTGAAAGCCCTGCGCGATTCTCTCGACGAGGCGGACGGTCTCGGAGGCTGGCTCGCCGAAGGCGGCTTCACCTCGGGGCTGGTCTCGCTTCGCAAGAAGCTCGAAGACATCGCGAAGCCTCTGGGCGCGGTGCGCAAACTCCTCACGGGCGCGCTCGTCGACGAACCGCCGGCCAAGCTCTCCGACGGCGGACTGATCCGCCGGGGCTTCCATCCGGAACTCGACGAGCTCCGCGCGGTCAAGACCGACGCCAACGCCGTCCTGCGCAAACTCGAAGCGCAGGAGCGCGAAAAGACCGGCATTCCCCTCAAGGTCGGCTACAACTCGGTTTTCGGCTACTACCTCGAAATCTCCAAGACCCACTCGGCGAGAGCGCCCGAGCGCTACACGCGCAAGCAAACGCTGACCAACGCCGAACGCTACATCACTCCGGAGCTCAAGGAACTCGAAGTGAAAATTTTGGGCGCCGAGGACAAGTTCCTGCGCCTGGAAAACGAGCTCTTCGAATCCCTGCGCGCCGACGTGCTCAAGAAATCGGAGGCCGTCCGCACCTTCGCGTCGCTCGTCGGCGAACTGGACGCGCTGCTCTCGTTGGCGGAAGCGGCCGAAGCCAACGGCTACGTCAAGCCCTCGGTCGACCTTTCGCACGCGCTTGAAATCGAGGACGGCCGGCACCCGATCGTGGAAGCCGCCCTCCCCGCGGGAACCTTCGTCCCCAACTCCATCAACATCGACGGAGCGGCCGTTCAAACGCTGATTTTGACCGGACCGAACATGGGCGGAAAATCCGTCTACCTGCGCCAGAACGCGATGATCGCTTTGATGGCGCAGATCGGTTCCTTCGTCCCGGCCAAATCGGCGCGCGTCGGAATCGTCGATAAAATTCTCACCCGCATCGGCGCCAAGGACCAACTCGCCCGCGGGGAATCCACCTTTATGGTCGAGATGCGGGAGACCTCCCACATCCTGAAAGCCGCGACTTTGCGCAGCCTCGTCCTGCTCGATGAAGTCGGCCGCGGGACCTCCACTTACGACGGAATCTCGATCGCGTGGGCGGTGCTCGAATACCTCAACCGGCTCGCCGGCGAACGCGCCGGGAGCGACGACGACCTGCAAGAGGGGTCCCCGCGCGGACCCCGCGTACTCTTCGCGACCCATTACTTCGAACTGACCGAACTCTCGGGCCTGCTCTCCGGCGTACGCAACATCAACGTCGAAGCCCGCGAATGGACCAACGCCGAAGGCCGGACCGAAGTGATCTTCCTTCACAAAATCGCGGAAGGAACCGCCGACCGCTCGTTCGGCATCCACGTGGCCGAACTGGCGGGACTGCCGGACTCCGCGCTGGCCCGGGCCCGGGAGATTCTCCTCGGGTTGGAAAACGAGGCGCGCGCCACGCCGCTTCCCTCCTCGCCGAAAGCGCAAAGCGACCAACCGTCCTTGCCGCTTTTCGAGGAAAACCCGGTTCTCCAGGACCTGAGACTTCTCAATCCCAACGACCTGACCCCCCTCCAAGCGCTCGAAAAGCTTTCGGAGTGGAAGCGGCAGCTCTAATTTCCGCCGGAGGACCCGTGCCCGTCATCCGACCCCTTCCCGAGGACGTCGCCAGCCGCATCGCGGCCGGGGAGGTCATCGAACGCCCCGCCTCGGTGCTTAAGGAACTCATCGAGAACTCTCTGGACGCGGGGGCGTCCAGCGTCGTCGTCGAAATCGAAGGCGCCGGACGCAAACGACTCCGCATCGTCGACAACGGCGCGGGCATGGACCCCGAGGACTGCCGAGCCGCGTTCGAGCGGCATTCGACGAGCAAAATCAAGAAACTCAAGGACCTCGACACCCTCTCGACGTTCGGATTCCGCGGCGAAGCGCTGTTTTCCATCGCCGCGGTCTCGAAGGTCTCACTGAGCAGCCGGCGCACAAAGAGCAAGAAGGCCTGGCGCGTCGAAATGGCGGGCGGAAAACTCAAGCGGGAACACGAAGCCCCTCCCGTGGAAGGAACCGCGATCGAGGTGAGCGATCTCTTCTTCAACACGCCCGCCCGCGCGAAGTTCCTGAAATCCGACGCCTCCGAGCGCGGACAACTGACCCGCGTGATCGAGGAAGCCGCGTTGGCCAATCCGCGCGTGGGATTTACGTGCCGGTCCGAAGGGAAGACGACGCTGCGCTTTCCCGCGCGCAAGGAAAAAAAGGACCTCGATGCCGCCCGGGAACGGGCCGCGGACGTGCTCGGCGAGGAACGCGGGGACGCGCTGCTCTACGCCGAACGCGTCTCGGGCGCGCTGTCCGTGCGGGGATTTCTTTCCCCCGTCGAGAAGCTGCATTCCTCGCGGCAGCTCCAGTATCTCTTCGTCAATCGCCGGCCCGTTTCGAACCGAACGATCCAGCAGGCCCTGTACCGCGCCTACGAACCGTTTCGGCAGAAAAACCGGCATCCGGTCGCGGTGCTGTTTCTCGAAACGCCCGCCGACGCGCTCGACGTGAACGTTCACCCGACCAAGCGCGAGGTCCGCTTTCGAAGCGACGGCGACATCTTTCAAACCGTCACCAAGGCCCTTTCGAAAGCCCTTCTCGAATCGAAGGGAATCCCGACCTTGACTCCCGAACCGCTTTCCTTCGCTTCCATGGCCCGCGCCTCGGCCGGGTCCCCGGTCCGTGAGGCCGCGGCGGCCTACCAAGCAGGAGAAGCGGCCCCGAGAGTCCCGTTTTGGCCGTCGAAGGCCCCCGCCCAAGAGCCGCCCCGCGACGCTCGGCCGTGGTTCGACGACGGCATGCGCTTCTTAGGCCAGATCGAACGCGCGTACCTGGTGTTCGAAGCCGACGGGGGCATCCTGCTCGTCGACCAGCACGCCGCGCAGGAACGGGTGCTCTTTGAAAAATACTTTTCCGAAATCCGCGACGGGGAGGTCGGCGAACAGAAACTGATGCTCCCGCTCGCCATCGAACTGCCCGCCTCCGCAATTCAGCGCGTGCTGGCCCTGGGCGAGCGTCTCGCGCGGGCGGGGTTCGCCGTCGAGCCGTTTGGAAAGACGACCTTGCACGTCACCAGCGTCCCCGCGGTGCTTCACAAAGCCGGAGAGATCGAAGACGCGGTGCACCGCCTGCTCGACGAACTCACCGACCCCAAAGCCGCCGCCGCCGACTCGCGCTACGACGCGACCGCGACGATCGCCTGCAAGGCGTCGGTCAAAGCGCACGACCGGCTTTCGGAAAAGGAAGCCCTGCGCCTCGTCGAGGATTTGCGCAAGTGCGAGGACGCCACCTGCTGCCCGCACGGACGGCCGTCGATGCTTTCGCTCGACCGCCAAGAGCTCGCCCGGCGCTTCAAGCGCCCCGGCGCTCCGCCTTTGTAATTTACTGGATCGACTCTAAGGACCCGCGCGCTTTGATCCATTTTTCGAGGGTCGTGACTTCTTTCTTCGCCACCGCGAGTTCCTTTTCGTAGTGCTCGAGAAAGGCGAGAAATTCCTTGTTGTCCTCAACCGAATGCGTCCCGCGCTGGTACTCGCGGTAAAACGCTTGCCCGCGTTCGAGATAGTCCACAACCAGCGCGAAATCCTTCGCCAGATCCGTCGCGGAATCGAGTTTTCGACGCTCCCGCTTCGGCCGGGCGGGCGCCTTCACGCCCTCGGTCCCCGCCGCCGACGCCCGTCCCAGGGAAAACCCGAGCGTCAGCGCGAAGGCGCATGCCAAGCCCAGCGCGGCGATTTTTTTTCGTTCCATCGGCTCCTCCCGCAAACAAGCGCCGCGCGAGAAGGACTCACGCGGCGGCGCTTCCCTTAGTATACCCGCTCGCGCGGGGAACGCAAATCCTCGACGAGAAATGGGTCTTGACGCCCGGAGCTTCGAGCCTATAATAATCTCGATCGCCGGGACCGCGCTCGCGGTGCGTGCCTCGGCGATCTATCCGAAGGCGCGTCTCACCGTCCATACCACGGACCTTGTGAGCGCGCCTTCCGATTTTTCTAGGGAGCGAAGTAGAAACCGGCGGCGCCGGCGGCGAGTCCGCCGATCAAGGCCCCGATCGGGCCGAAGAGAAGAAATCCAAGCCCCGCGCCCAACGCGGCGCCGCCCAATCCCCACCACAACTTGGCGCCGCTGCCCTGCTTCTTAGGCTTATCGTCCTTCGTCAGGGGGGATTCCGGTTCGGACTTCACGTAATCCTGACCGGGATTGCCGACAAATAAATTCGCCGAAGGCTTTTTGAGATATCCGCCGGCCGGTTCGGGCACAAGCGGCGGGGAGACATACTCCTCGCCCCTAAGACTATCCCAGCCGTCCGATGCGCGGCGCTTCGAAGCGCCCGCATCGCTCTGCGAGGCGGCGTCCTGCGCGCTGTTTGACAGCGTGCCCAGAACCCCGATCTCGCTGGCCCCAACGCCGCTGACGGCGAACGCGAGCGCGAGAAGAGCGCTTAAAACCCTCATGCCCCCATTGTAGCGGCGGGCCTCCATCGGCCTTTGAGGCGAAGGACCTAGGAAAGCGTCGTCATACGGCCCAAGCCGGAACGGCCCGCAAGACCCGGAAGGAAATCCTTGTTTTTATTGGATAAAAAGGAGGGGGGCACCGGAGCACTCCTCAGACACTCCGCTGCCCCCCCCGTACGGCTCCCGCCGGATCCTCAGCGGGTCTATGTCGCCGACAACGACACGGCACCGACAAGACACCGTCAACGATGGACCTCAACGGCTGCGACAAGGCACAACCAAGCGGAGGCGAAACCGTAAAACCGCCGCCCGCCGGAAGTAGTATAGCCCGCAAGCTCTCATCGTCAAGACCTATTCGCGTCCGGAATTTTACGGACCCGTCGCCGGGAAAGGATGCGCGCGGGCCCGATGGTTCGTGTTTTGAACGGTCAAAACCCGAAGCCCCAACGGTAAGGGCAGTTCGTTCAAATCGAGTTTTCAGGAAAGTTCTGAAAAATAAAATGGTTTTTACATATCGCGCGATATGTAAAAAAACGAATATATTTAAAGCGTTTCTTTGAAAATTCGATTTTCCGCCAACCAATCATCCTGAGCATCGTTGGACGGCCGCCTCCGCACAAACGCGCCTATATGAAGCGGAATTCGGGACAGGCAAAGCGACAACTTCCGCTGGAACAGCGTTTTTACGGGGCCTTCGACGACAACTAAAGCGGCTTCCAATCTCCGCGCAAGACGCGGACCGGAAATCCGAGCAGCAGAAATCGCCGCGCCCGAAGCGAGTACTCCAAGTCCCCGCGGAACGAAGACGCCGCCAGCGCTCCGGCGCCGAGGCGCACCTCGAGAATCGGAACGGCTTCCCCCGCCGGGGTCGTTTGATTTTCGATCCGCACGGAAACCCCGGCTTTCGCGCCGAGGGCGCTAGCGCAGGGCGCGAGCATCCCCAGGGCCTGCTCCAGCGTCGGAGCCATGAAAAACCGGGCATCCACGATCCGGCACGGTTTAACTTCGGCCAGAATGTCCTTCGGCTTCATCGCGTCGAGCGCGGCGCCGAGTTCGGCGCCGAAGGAGACCCCGGCGTCCGCCTTGACGCCCTCAAGGCCCGCGCCCCGCGCGGATCCGCCGAGAATCAGGGTAAGAATAAGAGAAGAAAAAATCGTTCGCGTCGACATACCACCTCCGGTACGGCCTTCCGATACCATGATGCCCGAAAGACCCGGTCCTCTCGTAGGACCTTCGTCAAACCCTCCGATTGATCCGCGTCAACGGCACGAGGGATGCGCGCGGGCGCTCATCTTGCTAGCATGTGCCCATGAAGGAACTCTCAAAGGTCTGCGTTCTGGGAGCCGGAAGCTGGGGAACCGGCCTCGCCATCGTCGCCGCCGGCCGCGCGAAAAACGTGTGTCTGTGGGACATCGACCGGGACGTGCTCTCCGGCATCGCCGAACGCCACGAGAATTCGCGCTATCTCCCGGGAGTCCCCCTCGACTTCAAACTCGGCTCGTCGGCCGACATCGGGGAAGCGCTCGCCGGCGCCGAAGCGATCATCGTCGCCTTGCCGACCGTCGTGATCGAAAGGGTGCTCGCGCCGGTTAAGGACGCGATCGCCCTCGAGACGCCGGTGATCAGCGCCTCCAAGGGACTCAGCGAAGCCGACCTCAAATTTCCGTCTCAGATCATCCGGGACAGCCTGGGAAGACAAGACCGGGGCGCGATTTTTGCGCTGTCGGGACCCTCGTTCGCCAAGGAATCCGCGCGCGGCATGCCGACGGCGGTGGCCTTCGCCGGCGAAACCATCGCGGCCGCGCAAACCTGGGCGGAACTCTTCCACTCCCCGAAATTCCGGACCTATCCTTCCGACGACTTAGCCGGCGTGGAAACGGCCGGGGCGTTTAAGAACGTCATCGCGATCGCGGCCGGCGCCGTGGACGGACTCGGCTTCGGAGACAACGCCCGGGCCGCGATCATTACCCGCGGTTCCGCCGAGATCGCGCGCGCGGGCGTTCACTTCGGGGCGAACCCTTTGACCTTCCAGGGATTGGCCGGAATGGGCGATCTCATTTTGACCTGCACCAGCAAACAGAGCCGCAATTGCCGTTTGGGCTTTCTGATGGCGCAGGGGAAGTCCCTGGAAGAAAGCGTCAAGGAAATCGGCGAAACCGCCGAAGGGATGTACACGGCCAAGGCGGCGCACAAGCTCAGCCTGGAGCAAGGGGTGGAACTTCCGATCTCCAACGAAGTCTACGCCGCGCTTTACGAGGGGAAGCCCCCCCGCGAGGTCGCCGAGACCTTGATGGCGCGCCCGATGCGTCTCGACGTCGAGTATTGACGCGGCGGATTCCGCCGCGATGATTGCGTAAATCCTCGTTAAAATCAACGACGGTGTTTTCTGTTTTTCTTGCGGTGGCCGCGATTGTTCTTGCGGCTGCCTTGGCTGCGGACGCCGTTTCCGGCGCCGGAGCGCCCCACGGCGGCGGAAGCGTACTCTTGAGAACCGCTCTCGCGTCCCGCGATCACGCTGCCCCGTCCTTCGCGCAAGGTGAGATTATCGACGCCGATGCGCCGGGCCAGCCCCGGCTCGTCGACGAACGGGTTGCGGTTTCCCTGAAACTTCTCGACGAGATCGTTGCGCCGGAGTTCGAACACGTCCGGGGGAAACTGCTCGTTCCAGCGGATGAAGAGTTCAAGGCGGCTGTTCCAGAAACCGCGGGACTGACTCGACGGCAATATGTTCCGGTTGCCGTAGCGCAAATAGAAGTACAGCATGCCCCGCGCGACGCGCCCCTTCACCGCGTCCGGCGGTTCGAAGGTGTCGCGTCCAAGCTTCGCCCCGGCGCGGTTGCGGTAGACCGCGTCCCGGTCGGCGACCTCGCCGAACGGGTAGCGGCTGCGCTCCCCGTTGGGATGCACGAAGGTCGCCATCAGATGGTGCATGTCCGAACGCATCGGAAGCGAACGGTTGAAATAGGATTGCGGCCACAAATGCTCGACGTTCATCCCCCCCGCGTCGCTGTACCCGTCGCCGCTCGCGTCGCCTTTCTCTTTGTACTTCGAGCCGTCGCCGCCCGTTCCCGGGACGAACACCTGAGAGTAGGCGCCCATCACGCCGCGCACGCCGTTGTGGACGAAATTGTCGATCTCGGAGAACAGCGCGTGCTGCGCCGCTTTGTAGTCGTGGGAGCGATAGCCCCTACCGGAAATCTCGCGCAGTTTTCCAAGCAGCACCTCGCCCTGAAGCCCCTGAACTTCCTTTAAGTAGTCGGTTTTCGGGAGGGTCTTTTCCCCGATCCGTCGGCGCGCGTCGTCGGTGCGAACCGGTGTGGGCTCGCGCTCGACCCCGCCGTCGAAGATGCGCGCGAACGCGCCGGATCCGATGGATCTCTTCGCCTCGGCCAAACGCTTCGCTTCGCGCAATTGCTTGGCCGCCCTTCTGGATTTCCCGCGGCCGCGATCGGCCGCGTTGCCGGACTCGTCGCGGCCGTTTTCAGCAGCCCCGGGCTCAAACAAAAGCGAGGATTTCGGAGAAAGAGCCGCGGCGCGTTCTAGCGATGCGTCGGCGAGCGGCGCGGTCCGAGCCGCCGCGGCCGGCGCGACGGCGTCCAACCGGGGAGCGGCGACGCGTTCGGCGACGGCATTGAGCGGGGACTCCAAGCGGGGAGTCGCTAATTCAGGGAGCACCGGCAGGCCGAACGCCGTCCCGACCGGAGCGAGGCGCGGGGCTTCCATTTGGATTGCGGCCGGCCCCGCGATCGCGGCGATGCCGGCGACTCCGACCGGAACCGTCACCGCCCTTCCCACCGCGAAAGAGGCGACGAAACGACCGGCCTTCGCGGGAACGACCGCCG
>PFUL01000174.1 GCA_002790095.1 Elusimicrobia bacterium CG_4_9_14_3_um_filter_62_55
AGGTTTGCCCGCCGGCCCAACTGGTGCGGAAACTGATGAAGGCGACGAGCGCCGCCGCGGCCGCCGCGAAGTAAGGGGTCCAGCGGCGCCCCGGATCCCGCGCGCCGCGCGCGAAACTCCAGAATCCGAAAACCGCGATCGGAGAAAACCACACGATTCCGCGCGTCGGTCCGATGAGAAGCGCGAGCAGGGCTTCCGGTTGAAATCCGGTGAACAGGTCTCCCTGCGCTCCGAGGTACGGAGGTTTCAGGCGGCCCCAGGCCCACAGCCAGTAGACGGCATTGGCGGTCAATGGAATCGCCGCCCCCGCGATGAAACGCAAAACTTCGGCGCGGCGATGAATCAGGTAGAACAAGCCCGCGGCCGCGCAGAGGAACACGCTGTCTTCACGGCAGCTCATCGCGAGCGCGAAGCCGACTCCGCCGATAAACGGACGCGCGCGAAACAGTCCCCAAATTCCGATCGCCGCGCCCAGCTGTGCGGGAGCATGGGAATGCAGCGCTTGGCTCGATACGCTGAACGCCCATCCGCCCAATCCGTAGGCGAGCGCGAGCGTCGCCGCCCAGCGTTCAAAGCAGCGGGCGCGGAGCGCGTCGTAGAAAATGGGAACGCTCGCCGCCACGATCAAGGATCCGGAGACCTTGGAGAGATTGTGCAGCAGTTGGGGGGTCGGCTCGGCTCCGGCCAGGACGGCCGGGACCGAGACCGGCAAGGCGATGAGTCCCGGGACGACCGAGAAGATCGACAGCAGCGTCCCGGCGGGCTGCACCGTGAAATCCTTTAGGGTTTGATCGATCAGAAACCAGTTTCGAAGGGGTTCGAGCGACAGGGTCCCGTGCTCAAGGACAAGCCACGGCAGAACGCTGTTGGGGATGTCGTCGCCTCCGTGCCAGCGGAAGGTCGCGAGATAGGCGCTCAAGCAGAGCCAGAAAAGGGGCGCATGGGCGGGCGCGGACAGCAGAAGGAGTCCGAGTTTTCTGCGCTGGAGGAATTCATTCGCGAGATTCGCGGCGGCGACGAGAAAGGCCGCTGTCCATGGAAAGATCGTGACGGGGCCGTCGAGGCCCACGGAGAAGGCGTAGAGACAAAGGACGGCGAGCAGCGCGTTGACGAGAGTCATGCCTTCTTGATCGCGTAGAGTTCGACGGTTCCGCCTTCTTCCGCTGCCGCTTCGTACGCCATGAGGATCAGCGCGACCGGCAGCAGCACCGGCAGCAGCAGCAGCACGCCCAGCGCCTGAACAGGGTGTTTTCGCAGCGGAGTCATGCGCGCGTTGGAATTTTTAAGGAAGTCGTAGAGAAAGTTGAATCGAAACCCCAGCGCGTTGTAAAGACTCTGCAGCCAGCCGTACGGGTTTTGTTCGAAGCTGAAGTGGTCGATTTGCGCGATTCGAAAGCCCCGATCCTGCACGGCGCGCCGCAGCGGCTCGAGACCGAAATGGAAGTAGTGGCGCGGGATGTCGAGATGGAACCAGTTCGCGCCGCTCAGGCGCGCCTGAAGGCTTTCGGAGTTGGGAACCGCGACGACGAGAAGACCGCCCGGTTTTAGAAGTCGGGACGCCTTGTCGAGCGCCTTCAGTGGTTCTCTGAAATGTTCGAGGGAATGCCAGAAAATCACGACCTCGAAATAATTCTCGGGAAACGGCGCGCGCTGCAAATCCCCGACGTGAACTTCCGCCCCCGCCTGATGGACGGCATGCCGCGCCGCGTGTTCGGAGAGCTCAACCCCGTAGGGACGGTATCCGCGCCGCTTCAGTTCGCCGAGGATGAGTCCGCGCCCGCATCCGACGTCGAGGACGGGTCCGGGTTTCGAACGGCGCCGGATCACCGCGGAGCGGCGCTGCCGAAAGAGCCGCACCAGCGCTTCGAACACGGGATTGAACCGGACATTGTTCTCCCCGTACCATGCGGGGGGGTAGAAAGCGCCGATCTCTTCGTCGCCGAGGGGCGGGTCCGTCCAGCCGAGACCGCATTCCGGGCAGCGGAGCAGGCGAAATCCGCGTTCGCTCGCGAAGAGTTCCCATGCCGGCTGTTCGCGGCAGGCGTTGGGGCAGGAGGAGGCGGTCAAAACGGGGAGCCCGCTTCCGCGGTGAGCGGCGTGAGATCTCCGGCCAAGACGGCCCGGTAGGCCTTCTCGTAGCGGCGAATCATGTCGGCGAGTTTGAAATTTTCGTTCACGACGGTTCTCGCCTCGCGTCCGAGCCGCTCGCGAAGCGACGGGTCTTCGATCATGTCGTTGATCGATACGACCAGGGCCTTCGCGTCACCCGGCTTGACGAGCAGACCGGAGAGATCGTGGACGACGGTTTCGGGTACGCCGTCGACGTTCGACGCGATCACGGGCAGCCCGAGGGCCATCGCCTCCAGCAGCGCGTTCGGAATGCCCTCCCAGAGGGACGGGAGTACGAACGCGTCGAACGCGCTCAGCCAAGCGGTGATCTCGTCTTGTTCTCCGAGCAGACCCACGCTCGTTCCGATGCCGTGCGCGTCGATGCGCGCCTGGAGTTCGGCGTGCATCGGGCCCTCTCCGAGGATGACGCATTTCGCTTCGGGATGGTTTTGAAGAATCTCGGCCATCGCGTCGATAAGAAACGACTGGCCTTTCTGTTCTTCCAAGCGGCCGATGGACCCGACGAGGAAGTCCTTGTCGCCGATCCCGATCATCTCCCTGCGCTGCTTCCGGTCGGATTTGGAAATCGACCAGCCGGCGATGTCGACGCCGTTGCGGATCATCACGGTTTTCGATTTGTCGTAGCTCAATTTATCGACAAGGTAGGAGCGGCTCGCCTCCGATTCCGCGATCAGCAGATCATCGGCCTTTTTGAGAAATCCGTCGACGAAGAGGGAGAAGGGGGTCCGGGTCCGGTAGTGGACCCGAGGGGAAGTGATGAGTTTAAAGTCCGCGTAGCGCAGCCGCTTCACTCCGCGCGCGAGTTGAATGGCTTGGTACATGATCGCATGGACCAGATCCGGTTTGGTCTCGTGGATGACCAAAGCGAGTTTCTGAAGATCCTGCAGGCCGACGCGCTGGTCGACCTTGAGCGAGTAGACCCGGCGGCCCAGCGCCTCGAGTTGGCGCGCATAGGGACCCTTGGGCTTCAGGCTGACGACTCCCACCACTTCGCAAACGGAAGGATCAATCAAGGTCGAGAGCGTGTACAGCGTCTTTTCCGCTCCGCCGATCGTCGTCGATGTGCTGACGTATAGGATTCTAGCCATCAGGAAAAGTGGGCTCGAACACTCTCGATCACGGCTTCGATTTCATCGTCCCGGAGTTCGGAGAACATCGGAAGCGACAGCACTTCTTTGGCGGCGCGTTCGGCTTCGGGGAAATCCCCCTCGGTGTATCCCAGATTCCTGTAGGCTTCGAGACGGTGCAGGGGCATCGGGTAGTAGATACCGGAGCCGACTCCGCGCTTTTCCAGGGATTTTGCGAGCGCGTCCCGTTCCGGGGTTTGGAGTACGTATTGATGGTAGACATGCCGCCCGTTTTCCGGGTCCGCCGGCGGAAGCGAGACCGGCAGTCCCTGCAGGCCGCGCGTGTAGCGCGCCGCCGCCGAGCGGCGTTGCCGGGTCCACTCCTCCAGATGCGGCAGCTTCACCCGGAGCAGCGCGGCCTGCAGCTCATCGAGGCGCGAGTGATTGCTCGCGACGATATGATCGTAGCGTGCGCCCGGGCGGCGCCCGCAGTCGCGCAGAAGCATGACGGCCGCGAAGCGAGCCTCGTCGACGGCCGTGATCGCGCCCGCGTCGCCGCAGGCGCCTATGTTCTTGGTCGGATAGAAGCTGAACGCGCCGAAATCGCCGTGCGACCCGACCGGTTTCCCGGCGAAGACCGCCCCGTGGGACTGGGCGCAGTCTTCGACGACCGCGAGGCCCTTTGATCGGGCGATACGCAAGATCGCGTCCAGCCGGGCGGGGAGGCCGTAGAGATGCACGGGAATCACCGCTTTGACTCGGGGCGTGATCCGGCGTTCGAGATCTTCGGGAGACATCGTCAGGGAATCGGGTTCGACGTCGACGAAGCGCGGACGGGCTCCGAGGGCGGAAACCACCGTCGCGGTCGCGACGAAGGTGAGAGCGGGAAGGGCGACTTCGTCTCCTGGACCGACCCCGGCGGCTTCGAGCGACAGCTTCAGGGCGTCGGTCCCCGAGGCGACCCCCGCGCAAAACGGCGCGCCGTGCATGCGGGCGAATTCAGCGGAGAAGGCTTCGTTTTCCGGTCCCAAAATATAACGGCCGGAGTCGAGGACGCGGGTCGCCGAGGAAACAAGTTCATCGCGAAGCTCCGCGTACTGGCGCGATAAATCGAGGAACGGCACGCGTAGGCCGGGCATCAATAGGCTCCCTTTCCGGAGATCATGGCGGGGACGGTCCGGAGAATGATTTCGAGATCGAGTCCCAGCGACCAGTGTTCGATATAAAACATGTCGAGCTTAAAACGTTCCTCGGAGCTGATATCGGAGCGGCCCGAAACCTGCCACAGCCCCGTGATCCCCGGCATCGTATTCACGCGCTTCTTCGCCGTCGGCCCGAAATTTCGGATCAAGTCCTCCATTTCGCCCGTCGTCAGCGCGAGCGGGCGGGGACCTACGACGCTCATCGTTCCGAGAAACACATTGATGAACTGCGGGAGCTCGTCGAGCGAAAAGCGCCGGAGCCAACGGCCGACCCGCGTGACGCGCGGATCGTGCTTCGCCTTGAAGAATCCGCCCTTCTGATCGTTCTCTTTTGATTTCACATGGCCGAGTTTCTTTTCCGCGTCGGCCACCATCGTCCGAAATTTGTAAGCCTGGAATGGGGTTCCGCGAAATCCCATTCGATCCTGCTTGAAGAGCACGGGGCCTTTCGAATCGATAAGAATCAAGACCCCGATCAGCAGAAAGACCGGCCCGAGGAGGATCAAGACCGCGCCGGAGAAGAAAATATCGAAAATTCGCTTTGCCGCGAAATTAGCCCCGGTCAATTGCGTGTGCTGCAGCCGATAGGCGGGGAGGCCGAGCGAGTCGTCCATCTGAATCTCGCCGAGCCGCAGCTCCAACAGATCGGGGATCATGCGAAATTGAATGGTTTCCGTTTCGCAGATTTCCGCGATTTCGAGGAGTATCTTCCGGTCGAGGTCGGCGTGGAGCAGGACGAGTTCCGCGATGTCGTCGCGGCGCGCTTTTTCAGCCATCTCGAAGGCGGCGGGGAGATCGTCGGACTCTATAATGCGTCGGGAAGGCTGTTTGGAAAGCACATGCTCCCGAATCAGCATGGAAACCTTTCCTCCTCCGATAAGCCACAGCGGGCGGGTTCGTTCAAAGGCCGCGATCTTCTGATCGATCCAGAGCACGACAAAGTGAGACGCGCTAACAAACGGGACTGCGAAAATGCCGGCGAAGAGGATGGTCAAGCGGGAATATCCAAGCCGGCTGTAAAGAAACGCGGCCACCAAGGTCATGGTGGTTCCAAGAAACGCCCCTTGTCCGATGCGCAGCAGGCGGTCGAACGGGCTGGAAAAACTTCCCGAATAGAGGCGGCAGCTCGACGCGAAAATCAGAATCCAGAGGGGCACGATCGCCTGGAGGAAGCGCCGCCAATGCTCCCAGCCGGGGTCTTCTCCCGCAATCGGGATGAGTCTGGCGAACCAGTCCCAGGAGAAGCGTATGGAATAGGCGGCGTAGAACGCGAGGAAAACGGCGGCCGCGTCAAAGGCCAAATGAAGGGCGGTTCGGCACGCTTCTCGGGCCCAGCGCGGAAGGCTCATCGCTTAGACGCCTCGGCGCAGCGCCTCGATATCGCCGATTTCTTTCGCGACCGAGGTCAGGTTGCGCGGGGGACCCGACGGACGAACCACGATGTCGTCCTCGATCCGAACACCGCCGAGGTCGAGAAAGCGTTCCGCTCGAGTGAAATCAACCTGGTCCCGATGCTTGCGGCGAAGCCGCGGGGAGTTCAGCAGCGCGTCGATGAAGTAGACCCCCGGTTCGACCGTCACCGCCATTCCGGGCTCCAGATCCGCGACGAAGCGCACGGGGACCTTCGTCGGGTTCGGCTTTTTGCGCCGTTTCCCTCCGAGACCGTCGTGAACGTCGAGTCCAAGCAGGTGGCCGATGCCGTGCGGATAAAAGAGGCGAACCGCGCCGGTTTCGACGAGTTCGTCGATCGAGCCCCGCAGAAGCTTCATGTCCCGCAGGCCGTCGGCGATAAGCCTCATCGAAAGGACGTGCCACGCCGCGGAATTGAGGCCCGGGCGGGCGGCGTCGATGCAGGCCTTTTGCGTCTCAAGCACCACGGAATAAACGTCGCGCTGTTTCGGCGAGAACCGGCTTGAGACCGGGAAGGTGCGCGTGATGTCGGCCGCGTATCCGCGGACCTCGACGCCGGCGTCGATCAGCAGCAGCTGCCCCTTCTTGAGTTTCGCGTCGTTTCGCCGGTAATGAAGCACGGCGCCGTTTTTACCCGCGGCGACGATGGAGGGGTAGGCGAGGTGGCGTTGTCCCGAGCGCAGACATTCGGCTTCAAACAGCGCCTGAACCTCGTACTCGCGCATCCCGGCCCGGGTTTGGCGCATCACGAGTTCGTGAGCCCGTCCGCTGATGCGGTTGGCTTCCGCCATCCGTTCGAGTTCGCCCGGGGTCTTAATCGTGCGCAGTTCCTCGATGGCGTCTTCGAGCGTCAAGGAGGCTTTATGCAGCCCCTTCAGCGCCGAGCCGGAATGCTTCCAGGACGCGGCGTCCGCGTAGGCCCGCCGGTATCCCTTTCGCGCACGCTTGATTTCGGCGGGCAGGGCGTCGCAATAGAGAACCCGCGGAACTCCGTAGAGGGTCTTCGCTTCGGCGGGGCCGGGGACGTGTCCTTCCCAGACTCGGTGATGCTCGTCGATGCGGGGCAGGAAGAGGGTGCTGGTTCTCCGCTTCGGATCGAGCAGCAGGTGGCAGTCCGGCTCCTCGACTCCCGTCAGATAAAGAAAATTGGAATGCTGACGAAAAACGTAATTAACATCGTAATTCCTAGGGATTTCCTTCCCTCCGGAAAGAAGAATCAATCCATCCGGAAGACGGCGCATCAGGGCGCGGCGGTGGTGGGCGCAAGTGTTCACAGGCCGGGATTATAGCATTCCCCTAATTAAGGTAAGAAACCGCGCCTAGCGCGCGTACAACGCGGCCATTTCTTCGAGCATGCGCGGGAGGGTGAATTCCCGTTCGACGCGCGCGCGTCCCGCGGCGCCCAAGCGCTCGCGCAAACCCGAGTCATCGAGCAGACGCAGAACCCGCTCGACGAGCTGCATCTCGTCGGAAACCAAATAGCCGGTCGACCCTTCCTGGACGGCATCGCGGTTGCCCGGAATGTCGGAGGCCACGACGGGAAGCCCAAGCGCCATCGCCTCCAGAACCGCGTTCGGAAGGCCGTCCCACCGGGAATAATGAACGAGGATTGCACCTTTGGAAAGCCGGCGGATCGCTTCGTTTCCGCCAAGCCAACCGGTGATCTCAAAACGAGGGTCCAGGCGAAGCCGGTCCCGCTCGGCTTCCACCGATTGTCGTCGTTCTCCGTCGCCGACCCAGACAAACCTCACGCGGTCGCGCTGATTCAAAACGGCGGCGGCGAGGCGGACGAATTGTTCGGGATCACGCGCGTAGGTAAGCCGCCCCGCAGCGCACACGATTCGGTCCGCGTCGGAGTCGACCTCCGTGCGCGCACGGGCTTTCGGGTCGCCCAGATACGCGTCGCAGACGATGTGCACGCCCCGAGAGAGGGGGAGGCGGGACGCGGCCCGCCCTTCGCTCGCGGAACAGGCGACGATTTCGGAAAAGGGGGTCACCGCCGCTTCGATGAGCCAGTACAAAAGACGCATGGGCCAGAGCCGATCGCGCTGGAGAAACGCATAGCCTCGGGGGGAGTAGAGGGTTCGCTTGACGCCGGCCGCACGCGCCGCGATGCGCGCCAGAACTCCCGCTTTCGAAGAGTGCGCGTGGACAATGTCCGGCTTTTCCTGTTTGAACAACCGGTACAATCGGCGAAGCGCCGCGAGGTCCCGAAGAGGGGAGATTTCCCTCGTCATCTCCGGAATGTGAAAGAATTTCGCCGCGCCGGCCGCATGCGCCTCGTATTCTTCCGGTGTAGACCCCGGACGGACCGCGTACACCAAGGAAATCTCAAAACGCTCCGAATCAAGCCCGCGGCACAAGGCCGCAACCTGATTCCCCGTCCCCCCCGGCCCCCCACACTCCAAAACCTGGAAAATTCTAATTCGCTTTTTCAGACCGTTTCTCCTAGTCGCAAAGATTGTACCTATTCACGCGGATAGCTCCGGGTCTCGAAGTTCCTTGTAAATGAGACTGATCGACCGATTCAGGTGTCGAGCGATGGTGTGGGGGCTGATCCCCGCTTGATAGGCCCGTCGCATGAGGTCTCTCCGAGCTGCCGCGACCCGGCGGGTTCGGGATTCTCCGCGCAGGATCGCTGCGGCTATGCCGAAATCCTTATAGTTCGCATTCAAAGAGTCCTCCCATGCGTCTTTCTGCGGGTGCAAAGGGTCGGGGGCGGGTTCCGGGTCAGTCGTCGATTCGGTGATCCCGGCTTCGAAGAACTCTCTTAAACGGGTTCGAGCCTCGTTCTCATCATCCGAGAAAACGCTGAGCGGAAAGTCGGAGTCGATCTCGATCTCCCCCGGAGGAGCGAAGTAGCTGTGGGCGCTGGTCCAGCGGTAATCGAGCAATCCCTTTGCCAATCCCGCTCGGTATGGGTTGAGGTGAACGTAGCGCAGAAGTTCTAAAAAGTACGAGTTTTTCGCGACAAGTTCGGAATGAAACCGCTCTTCGAATACATGACCGGTATGGGCGTATTTCTTGTTGTACCGGATGGCGAAGCGGAGTTGGATCCAATGCATGATCTTGTAGATCGGAGTGTCGCCGACCTGAATCACAAGATGGTAATGGTTCGGGATGAGGCAGTAGGCGAAAAGTTTAAATCCGAATTTAACACGCGCCTCGCTTATGACGAGCAGATAGAAAAGGTGATCCGCCTCGTCGTGGAATATGACCCCGCGGTTATTCCCGCGGTTGTAGATATGGAAGATGAGGCCGGGCGAATGGGAGCTGGAGCGTCGTTTCATGCCCGCAAGTACGAATCATCAGGGCAAATAGTTCCACTCTTTGCCACAAAATGGAGAAACGGTCTCGTTAGTCGGCGAGGCGGTAGCGGAGGAGGCAGTAGAGGTAGGCGAAGCTGTCGGTGAAGCGGATTTTTTTGCCTTCCTCGTAGGTGCGGCCGGCGTAGGAGACGGGGACTTCGTAGAGGCGCATGCGGCGCTTGCAGATTTTAGCGGTGACTTCGGGTTCGAAGCCGAAGCCGTTTTCCCGAAGGGGGATGCTCTTTATGACGCTGGAACGAAAGACCTTGTAGCAGACGCCCATATCGGTGAGGTTGACGTTGAAGAGCACGTTCGTCATCAAGGTGAAGAATTTGTTTGCGAGATAGTGCCAGAAGAGATGAATCCGATGCGCGCCGCCGCCGATGAAGCGGGATCCGTAGACGACGTCCGCGCGGCCGTCCAGAAGCGGCTTGAGCAATTCAGGGTAGTCTTCAGGGTCGTACTCGAGGTCCGCGTCCTGGATGACGACGAAGTCGCCGGAGGCGTGGTGGATGCCGGTGCGGATCGCGGCGCCTTTCCCTTGATTCTTTTCGTGAAGGACGACGAGGATTCCCTCTTCCTTGAGACGGGC
>PFUL01000074.1 GCA_002790095.1 Elusimicrobia bacterium CG_4_9_14_3_um_filter_62_55
CACGCAGCGGGGTCTGGCGGGCCGAGGTCGGCGAGACGGTCTGCGTCCAGCCCGGTCAATTGCGCGGCGGCATGCTGAGCTGCGCCCTGATCGATTTGGAAAACATGGAGATGAAGCGGCTCGTCGAGTCGATCCAACAGGAGACACGGCCATGAGACTGAACAACGATCTGCTCGTCTTCGACCTGGAGGCGACGTCCAATCAGGAGAACGCCGACGAGCGGCCGGCGGTCCAGACGAACAACTTCATCATCGAGATCGGCGCGGCGTTCCTGGACCGGGACCTCAAGCTCGTCGATACCTTCGACCGCCTCGTGCGGCCGGAGGAGCCGATCACGCCCTTTATCACCGAGATCACGTCCATCACCCCGGCGATGTGCGAGGGCCAGCCGCTTTGGAAGGAGGTCGCGCCCGAATTCGAGGCCTGGGTCGCGCGTCACTGCAAGAACATCAAGAAGGTCCGGCTGGCCGCCTGGGGCAACTACTTCGATGTTCCGCTCCTGCGCCGCGTCTATGCTCGATACGGCCTGTCGTTCCCGTTCTCCGGGACCTGCATCGACGTGAAGACCTTGGCCCTGGCTTGGATGGCCCTGAGCGGCCGGCGTACGGACAAGCTCGGCGTCGAGACCGTCGCCTCCGCGATGGGAATCGAGCCCGAGGGCCGCTACCATCGCGCGCTGACGGACGCGGTGACCGAGGCGAAGATCCTCCAGCGCGTTTTCGCCGACCTGAAAGGCGGCTTCTTCGCGCCCGGGCCGCCTGGGAAACCCCACTCGTATTTTCGAGTGGAAATGAGTGACGCTGCGGGCTAACCCAGCACTGGACCGATAAGGAGGGGCCTGATAATAACAAGCCATAATTGATAACATCAGAACATGAATGAGACTCCGGTCCCAGAAATGCCGACAAAATCAAGCGAAGTCCTGACGATCGAGGACCTCGCCGTCTATCTGAAGATCCCTAGGTCCACCCTCTACAAGCAAGTCCGAGAGGGAAAAATTCCGTGCCAGAAGATCGGACGTCATTGGCGTTTCCATAAGGCGGCGGTCGACTCCTGGCTCCAAACCAGACCGCGAGCGGAAACGGCGCAATCGCGTTAAGGGCCTCCCGGTGAATTACGTCGAACTGGAAAGACTGCGGAAGCAATCTGCGTGGCGACTCCTCACAGCAGATTCGGCGCCGCTCATCATCAGTTTTCTGGATCAAGCTTTCTTGGAGCCGAACGCACGCTCCTATCCGCAGTCCCAACTCGCCTCAAAGCTGGACGACTATTTGTACCGCCTGAACGAACAGATCGGGAACAAGTATCCTCGGCCGGCCCAAGATTACTTGGATGACTGGGCCCGCGGCGAGAACGCCTTCTTGCGGAAGTATTACCCCGACAAAGGAGATGAGCCGGAATTCGATCTGACCCCCGGGACGGAAAAGGCGATCGAGTGGCTTCGCAGCCTGGATCAAAGACCGTTCGTCGGAACCGAGTCGCGGCTTTTGAGTATTTTCCAGATGCTGCGCGAAGTCATCCAGACCGCGGAAACCGACCGCTCTGCGCGGCTTCAAACCCTGGAGAAACGCAAGCAGGAAATCGAAGAGGAAATGCGGGAACTGAGAGCCGGGCGCCCGATTTCTTATGACCCGACCAAGGTCAAGGAACGCTTCCTGCAAATCGAAGACTCCGCGAGACGGCTCATCGCCGACTTCCGACAAGTAGAGGACAACTTCCGACAGCTCGACCGCCGGGCCCGTGAGAAAATCGCGACCAGCGACAAGAGCAAGGGACAGCTTTTAGATGACATCTTCGGCGAAGAAGACGCTATCGCCGAATCCGATGAAGGGCGAAGCTTCCGTGCTTTCTGGGAGTTTTTGATGTCGCCGTCACGGCAAGAAGACCTCCAGAAGATGGCGCGCAAACTCGTCACGCTCGAAGAAGTCAAAGCGCTTTCGCCCGATGACCTGCTTGTGCGCTTCAAATACAGACTCATGGAGGCCGGAGAAAAAGTACGACGTACCTCCGCATCTCTCACGGAGCATCTGCGGCGCTTCTTGGAAGGCAAGGCCTGGCTCGAAAACAAGCGCATTATGGAGATCATCCGCTCCATCGAAAGGGCGGCTGTGGATATCCAAAGCTCGCCGCCGCGGGATTCGGACTTCGTCTCTCTGGAAGGCGTCCGCCCCAGCCTGGATTTGACCATGGGCCGGGGCTTGTTCGATCCTGACAAACACCGCAAGCTCATGCTTGAAAACATTTCTGTCGTTGAGGGTGAGGGCGACTTTGAAAGCGACGCGCTCTACAATATCCACTTCGTAGATGAAGAGGAGCTCCGGAGGAAGCTAAATGAGGCGCTGACGGAGGCGACGCAGGTTACCCTCCAGGAGGTGTGCTCGCGTTTCCCTCTGGAAAAGGGACTGAGCGAACTCCTTACCTACATGAATATAGCGGCCAAGGACGAAACGGCGGTGATCGACGACGAGAGCCGCCAGGTCATCACCTGGAGCGATTCCAGGGGACACAAGAAGCGGGCGACGCTTCCACGGGTGATTTTCGTAAAGGAGAAGATTTATGAGGACGCCTGATCCGTCCGCCGAAGCGGACGCCGCCCAGGAAGAGAGGGCTCCACGCCTTTCACCGGTACTCGTCTATCTCCTGAAGGGGGTTCTATACCGGGATCAGCACCCCCGGGTCTGGCATGACCTGGAGGCGCTGGAAGGAAAGGTCGTCGATTACTTTAAAACCATCGGTCTCGAGCTCATGGTCGATGAGTCCGAAGGATTTGCATACTTGAAGCAGACGCCGCTGGATGAAGACGACGATATGCCGCGGCTGATCCAGCGCCGTCCGCTCAGCTATCCCGTGAGCGTGCTATGCGTGCTCTTGAGGAAGAAATTAGTAGAAGCGGACGCCGGGAGCGGCGAGAGCCGGGTGGTCCTCACACGCGATCAAATCGTCGAGATGATGCGCGTGTTCTCGCCGCAACGCGCGGACGAAGCCTTCACGGAAGACCAGATCGAGGCTCATATCCGCAAGGCCGTAGACCTCGATCTCTTGAAGGCGCTTAAGGCCGATCCGCCCGTCTATGAGGTTCGACCGATCATTAAGGCGCTGGTCGACGCCGATTGGCTGCAGAACTTGGATGAACGCATTGAGGCTTATCAAAAGCATGGAAACAGCCCCGCTTGATTTCGCCGCGTCCGATGATCGGGCGGGGTTTCGCCTGCATCGCTTCGAAACCCTGAACTGGGGCACCTTCCACAAGAATGTATGGAAGATGGAACCCGCGGGAGACAATGCCCTCCTTACGGGCGACATCGGCTCTGGAAAGTCGACGCTCGTCGATGCCCTGACGACTCTTCTGGTCCCCTCCCAACGGATCGTTTACAACCAAGCGGCCGGAGCCGAGCGCCGCGAGCGGAGCCTGCTTTCCTACGTCAAGGGCTTCTACAAAAGCGAAAAGGACCAGACTCGCTTCGCCGCGAAGGCGGTCTCCTTGCGCAAGGGTGACAGCTACAGCGTGATTCTCGGATTCTTCTACAACGAAGGCTACAGCCAAGGGATTACGCTGGCTCAGGTATTTTGGACCAAGGGCGACAACGCGCGGCCGGAGCGATTCTACGCGATTGCCGGCCGCCCCCTCAGCATCGCCGAGGATTTCAGCAACTTCGGCAAGGAGATTGCGGCACTCAAGCGGAAGCTGCGCAAAAAAGATGTTTCCCTTTTTGACTCATTCAGCCAATATGGGGCCGAGTTCCGCCGCCGCATGGACATACGAAGCGACCAGGCACTGGAGCTCTTTTATCAGACGGTTTCCTTGAAGTCCGTGGGAAACCTGACGGACTTTGTTCGCGAGCACATGCTCGATGAACCGCGCGTCCAAGATCAACTCGAGGAAATCCGCAGGAATTTCGAGAATCTGGACCGCGCTCATATGGCGGTATTGAAAGCAAAGGACCAGATCGGCCGCTTGGCTCCCCTGGTCGAGGACTGCGACCAATGCGCGCAGACCGAGAAAGGAATCGGCGAGCTTACCCGCGGCAGGAGCGCGCTGGAGGCCTACTTCGCCGATAAGAAGATTTCACTCCTTAATGACCGCATCGCCCGGCTGCAGGTCGATCAAGGCCGGCTCTCAGATCGCATCACGCAGGAGGAAGGCGCCATTTCCGGCCTGCGCCACCGGCGGGCGGAATTGCAAAAGAATATTTACGAGAGCGGAGGAAGCCGGCTGGAGTCTTTGTCTCAGGAAATCGGAAGACTTGAACGAGAGCGACGGGAGAAGGAAGAGCGCGAGAAGGAGTACGCCGGTCTCTGCAGCAGCCTCGGGTTGGCGAAAGCCCTGGATGTTGAAGCGTTCCACGAAAACAAGGCAGGTGCCGAGAAGATTCGGACCGAGGCTGAAACGGAAAAGGAAGCGGCAAGTTTCAGCCGCGTGCAAATCGAGGTTCGCCGCAGCAAGCGCAAAGAATCTGTAACCGCCATAGAGCGCGAACTTGAATCTCTTCGGGGGCGCACCTCGAACATTCCCCGAGATCTCCTGGAGCTCCGCGGGCAACTCTGCGGCGAACTGGATTTAGAAGAGGCATCGCTCCCTTTCGTCGGTGAGCTGATCCAAGTGCGTTCGGGACATGCCGCCTGGGAAGGCGCCATCGAGCGCGTTCTGCACGGGTATGGTCTTAGCATGCTGGTACCGGATGAGGCCTATGGAGCCGTAGCGCAGTATGTCAATCGCACGCATTTGGGCAAACGGCTCGTGTATTTCCGAATCCGGGACGAGCAAGGCCGAACCGCCCAAAGGCCCTCGGATAAGCGGCAGTTGCTCCATAAGGTCGAAATCAAGCCCGACACGCCCTTCCGGGAATGGTTGGAGCAGGACCTTATCCGTCACTTCAACTACGCGTGTTGCGAGAGCCTTGAAGAATTCCAGCGGGAAATCAAGGCCCTGACGCGGCAGGGGCAGCTCAAGAGTCAGGGGCGCCGTCACGAGAAGGATGACCGCTTTCGCTTGGAGGACCGCTCACGCTATGTATTGGGCTGGAGCAACGAAGGGAAGATTCTGGTCCTGGAAGAACAGCTTAGCCGGCTCGTCGAAGAGGAGAAGAAAGACATCGTCGAGTCCGACAAGCTGCGTCAAGCGGTGGCCGCTCTTGAGGCTCGGCGGGATGCCGCGGCCAAGGTGCTTTGGCGCAAGGAGTTTCAGGAAATCGATTGGCGCTCTGTGGCCAAGACGATCTCGGACTTGGAAGAGGAGAAGGCCCGGATCACAAAGAGTTCCAAGGTCCTGCAGGAGCTTCAATCCGCGATGAATCAGGTCGAGTCGGACCTCGACCAAGCGGAGAAACGACTAAAAAAGAACGACAACGAAAAGACGCTCGTCGACGACAAGCTCGCGACCGCGCATGACCTGAAAGGCGAGTCCGCCGAGGTCCTGGGGCGACTCTCCGACCAGGAACGGGACGGTGTTTTTCCACTCCTGAAGGAACTGGAGCCGGAGGCGCTGGGCGACCGGAAGCTGACCGTTGAGAGCTGCGACAATTGCCAAACCGAAATGCGCAAGTGGATTCAGGGGCGACTGGATGCCGATCAGAAACGAGAGCGCTCCCTGCGCGAGAGAATCAGCAAGCAGATGGAAGCCTACAAGACGGCATATCCCCTGGAAACGCGGGAGGTGGACGGCAGTTGGGAGTCTGCCGATGAGTTCCGCGTCATGCTCCAGCGGCTAAAAGATGAGGATTTGCCTCGCCATGAGGAGAAGTTCAAGAAGCTCATGAATGAGGGCACCATCAACGATATCGCGCTCTTCCAAAACCAGCTGGAGCGGGAGTGCGAGGATATCCAGGACAAGATATCCCGCATCAACAAGTCGCTCTGCGAAATCGATTACAACCCGGGCACGTTCATCGAACTGGTTCTGGATCGCTCTCCCGATGTCGAGATCGGAGCATTCCGTCAGCAGCTTCGGGACTGTCTCGGGGATACGCTGGCGGGCGACGACGGCGCGACCTACAACGAACACAAGTTCCTGCAAGTCAAAGCGGTCATCGATCGCTTCAGCGGCCGCGAGGGCATGACGGAACTTGACCAGAAGTGGACGCGAAAGGTGACCGACGTGAGGAACTGGTTCGAGTTCCTGGTCAATGAGAAGTGGATGGAAACCGACGAAGTCAAGGAAACCTACTCGGACTCGTCCGGAAAATCCGGCGGCCAGAAGGAAAAGCTCGCCTACACGATCCTGGCATCGGCCCTCGCATACCAGTTCGGCCTGGGCTGGGGTGAAAGCCGGTCGCGGTCCTTCCGCTTCGTCATGATCGACGAGGCCTTCGGCCGCGGTTCCGACGAATCGGCTCGCTATGCCCTCAATCTGTTCAAGAATCTGAATCTCCAACTGCTCGTCGTTACGCCGCTTCAGAAGATTCACATCATCGAGGATTACGTGCGATCGGTCCACTTCGTCCATAACCCGGATGGAAAGACCTCCCTTCTCAAGAGCCTCAGCATCGAGCAGTACCAGGAGGAACGCGAACTCCATAAGCAGAAATCGGCCGCTGCGTGATTTCACCCGATGATATCCGAGCCAAGGCGCGCAAGCTCTGGAACAACCAGAAAGTCCAGCGGGCGCATCTTAAAGGCGAGTCGCTGTTCCCTTGGGAATTACCCATCGGCAAGCCCACGGCGCGGGAATTGTCCTCCGGATTTGCAGGCGCGCGCAAGTCGATTCGCCTCCTCCAAGAGCACTCCAAAGATGTCCTTGGGCTCGGCTATCGGATCGAATTCAAGCGGGTAAAGCACCGACGCATAGGCGGACAGTCGCTGCCCGACAAGATCGTGGTGGATTCTTTGGCGGATTTCCTGTGTCTGGCTGAAAGGGTCAAGGATTTCAAGCGTTTCGTCGACCTTAGCGCGAAAATCCTGTCCACGTTGCCGGAATTGAAGGACCTGCTAATCAGGCGGCCCGCAGTTGTCTTAGCCCAAGCCGATGACTGGGACCAGTTGCTGGCATGCTGCCGTTTTTTTCAGAAGAATCCCCAGCCGAACCTCTATCTGCGTCAACTGGAGATTCCCGGGGTTCACACGAAGTTCATCGAAACCAGGCGTGCCGTTCTTGCCGAACTTCTGGAGGTCGTTCTGCCCTCGAGTTCTCAGGCGACTGGGGTCGTCGGCTTGTCCGACCACGGCTTTGAGCGTCGGTTCGGCCTCAAGATCGAGGCGCCGTCGATCCGGTTTCGTCTATTGGACAAGACGGCCTTCATCGACGGCCTCAGCGACGTCGGCATACCGCTTCCCGAGTTCCAGCGCTTGTCGCTTCCGGTTCGACGAGTTTTCGTGGTTGAGAACAAGATGAACGGACTCTGCTTTCCAGAGAGCCCGCAAGCCATGGTCATTTTCGGGCTCGGCTATGGAGCGGCGAACCTGGCGGAAATTCCCTGGCTCCGCAAACTGGAGATCTACTATTGGGGCGATATCGACACCCACGGATTCGCCATTCTCAACCAGATGCGCACGTTCTTCCCCGGAGCGCGTTCCGTTCTAATGGACGAAAAGACCCTGCTTGAATCCCGGGAGCTGTGGGTTCAAGAAAGTCCTTCTCAACGCTTTATGAGTAATCTGGAGCGGCTCACTCCGGAAGAAGCGGCTCTTTTCGATTCGCTGCGCAATAATCGATGGGGAGATTCCATACGCCTTGAGCAAGAGCGGATTGATTTCGGCCGAGTACGCGCCGTTATCGCGGGAATCGCCTCGGGCAACGCAGCAAATACATAGAAAGAGATCACCTCTGGTGTGACAGGCTTCTGTGACAAGCTCGGACAGATGCTGTGGCAGAGGGGCTTGGGTCTTGAAATAGTTATATTTTAAACGCATAATGTGCAATATAGTGGCACTATATGAGTACGAAATATAATCTAAAGACCCTGGGCCCCCAAGCCGCCCACCTTGTTACGACGCTTCAGGAGCGGCGTCGACCCGTGTTCACGCTCTCTGAAGCCATGGAAATCACGGGACTGAAAGCCGCTTCCGCGCGAAGCTTCATGCGGGCTCTGGTCGGCCGGGGGGTCGCGGCAAGGCTTAGGCCAGGCCTCTTTAATCTCATCCCCGCCGAGCTCGGCCGCGATAAAGAATACATGGGCAACCCCTACGTGGTCGCCCGCGAGATCATGGGCGACCGGGATCACTACATCTCCCACGCCTCGGCCATGGACATTCATCGCATGACGACCCAGCCCCAGTTGGTCATCTACACCAGTTCCCCTGCGGCGATGCGCAAGCGGACCATACTCGGGACCGAATTCCGCTTTATCAAATGCCAACAAGCCCGTTTCTTCGGATTCTCCGAGGCCTGGGTGAGCAAGCAGGAAAAAGTCATGGTCAGCGACATCGAACGTACCGTCCTAGACGGCCTCAAGGCCCCGGAGCATTGCGGCGGCATCACCGAAACCGCCAAAGGGCTCTGGATGCGTCGGTCGGACATCGGTCCACAAAAGCTTGTAGAGTACGCGCTGCGTCTAAACGTCCGCGCGGTTATCGGCCGATTGGGCTATTTGATGGAGACCCTTGAGATCGGGACCGAAAGCGACTTCGCTCGCCTTCGTGAAAAGTTGGGGCGGGCCTACGTCCTGCTGGATCCGATGCTGCCGGCGGAGGGGAAATACTTCGCCAAGTGGCGGCTGCGGCTCAACGTCTCAGTCGACGAGATCCGCGCCGTCGGGCATACCTGATCATGATCCCTCAACGCGACCTCTCCCTGCTTTCCAACCGGCTGGCCAAAGCCGGCGGCCGGCGCATCCCGGAGGCCGTCCTGGAACGCGACTATTGCCTGGCGTGGTTCTTGGTCGCGCTTTCGCAGGAAAGCCTGGGCGACGGCCTGGCCTTCAAGGGCGGCACCGCGATCAAGCGGTGCTACTTCGGAGACTACCGCTTCTCCGAAGACCTGGACTTCACGTTGACCCAGGAGACGCCGTTTGAGACGATCCGAAAGGAGCTCGACCCCGTCTTCAC
>PFUL01000085.1 GCA_002790095.1 Elusimicrobia bacterium CG_4_9_14_3_um_filter_62_55
AGAAGGGAAAAAACAAAAAAAGAACAACCAACTGGAACGGAAAACTCGCAGGGACACAGCGGGCTCCGGTGACCTACGAAGCATGCGACCACGCGGCGCCGATGCCCATGGAACCTTGGCAGCAGGCCAAACGTATTCTCTGTTGGTGGATGATCCAAGAACACAGGAGGAGACGCAATGCAGCGGACTTCACAGCGGCTTAATCGCTCGCACCAATCCCTTGACGGCAGGTCTGTCAGAGGCTACAATAGTACTGCGGAACGAATAAAAGTAATACCGCAGGGAGACGAAGAGATGCTGGGAACGCAATTGACGACCAAGGGCCAGGTGACCGTTCCGAAGGATGTCCGCGACGCCCTTAAGCTCGGCGCCGGGGACAAGGTCTACTTCGTCGCGGACGGAGACCGGGCGATCATGGTCCCGCTCACGCGCGACATTTGGAGCATCCGAGGCGCCCTCAAGAAGTACGCCAAGGGCAAGAAGTTCAATTGGAAAAAGATCCGGGAGGCGGCGCACAAAGCCGCGGCCGAGCGCCACATCCGGGCCCTGGGGGAAACGAAGGGCTCGAAATGATCGCGGCCGACGCGAATATATTCCTGCGCTGGCTGCTTGACGACGACCACGCGAAAGCGGAGCAGGTGGCGACGCTCTTTAAGCGGGCGGAGGAGGGGAAGGTAGAGGTTCGGGCGGCGGACCTGACGCTCGCCGAGGTCGTTTGGGTCCTGGGCAGCTTCTACGAGTTGAAGCCCGACGCCATCGCCGACCTGCTGGAACCGCTTTTGGATTCGCCGGTACAGTTTGAAAACCGCGACCGCCTCATGGTTGCCATGGAACTGTTTCGCGCTCACAAGGCGAGTTTCGGGGACTGCTATCTGGCCGCCTTCGCGCGCGAGAAGGGGGCGGAAATCGCCTCTTACGACCGCGACTTCGACAAGCTGGCCGTCAAACGAGTGGAGCCCTGAGGCTGCATGAAGAGAGCTTGGGCCTTTTACCGTCGCTCGACCGAGATGCAAGAGGTCTCGGTCGACGACCAGCGGCGCGTCTGCCGCGCGAAGGCGGCAGAACTTGGCATGGAGATCGTTCGGGAGTTCGTCCCGGCGAAGGGCTACGCGTCGGGCTTGACGATCGATCGCGACGAGACCTTCCAGGAGATGATCCGAATCGCCGAGGCGCGTCTCCACGGCGTGCAGTACCTTATCGTGTACGACGTGAGCCGCTTCGGGCGGCTTCCTCCGAAGGAGAAGTTCTACTGGGAGCAGCACCTCAAGCGCGCCGGCGTCCAGATCGTGTACGCGGCCGAACAGTTCCAGAACGACGGGTCCCTGGGCGACGAACTGCATCAGTTCGTCAGCCACTCCGAGGCGCACCAATACTCGATTCGTCTGTCGAAATCGACGATCCGTGGCTGCCTCACCCATGCCGGCAAGGGGCATAGCTGCGGCGGCGCCCCGCCGTTCGGATACGACCGGCTGCTCGTCGCCTCCGACGGCACGCCGGTTAAGGTCCTCAAGAAGGGCGAGCACAAGGCCGACAAGCTTCAGCGTATCGTTTGGGTACCGGCGAACCGGGACAAGGTTGAGCTTGTGCGCCGCCTGTTCGCGGAATACGCGCGCGGGGCCGGAGGCCTCAAGAAGCTTGCGGGCGATCTCAACGCTTCGGGCGCGGCGTCACCCCGCGGCGGGCATTGGACGCCGCATCAGATTCTCTCGATCCTGCGCAACCCGGTGTACGTTGGGACTCGGGTCTACAACAAGCACGATTGGCGCTCGTTTCGAAAGGGCGAGGGGCGGCGCATCCGCGACCCGAAGGATTGGGTCGTCACGGAGAACGCCCACGAGCCGCTCGTGGACAAGGAGCTTTTCGAGCGTGTGCAAAAGAGGCTCGGGCCTCAGACCTGGGGCCGCGGCCGGCCGTGGGGCCGGCCCTGGCTGCTTTCAGGCCTGCTCTACTGCGCTCAGTGCCAACACCGTTTCAACGGCTACCACAAGACCACCAAGTCGCACGGCAAGCCGCGCGGCGAGGACTACTACAACTGCTCGGGCTATATCAGCAAGGGGACGACGGTCTGCCGCAGCTTTCATGTTCTCAAGAGCGAGCTTGAGGGCTTCGTGCTGCAAGAGATTCAGGCTCGGCTGAACAATCCCGCCCTGCGCGAAGAGCTGAAAGGCAGCCTTCGCGAGCTGGTCCACCTGGAGTTCGGCTCGAAGCCGGAGACCGGCGAGGCCGAGGTCAAGAAGGCGTTGAAGAAGACCGAAGCCGAGATGGACAACCTGCTGGACGCCATCAAGGGCGGACTCCAATGGGGCCGCGTCCAAGACGAGATTCGCAAGCTCGAAGAGAAACGGCGCACCCTCCAGGAGGAACTCGCGCAGGCCCGCCAGGAGCGGCTGCTGGCGGGGGACTTAGACGAGGTCGTCGAGCAGATGCTCGTTTACCTGGACGAGTTCGGAACGCTGATGGAGTCCGGGACGGTCGAGCAGAAGAAGGCCGTTTTCCGCTCCTTCGTCCACCGGATCACGCTCGACCGCGAGCAGCGGAAGGCGACCGCCTACTTCTACACCCTACCCGTCGTACCCCAGCTTCAGGCGATTCCCTACCCGAGAGAATTCGTCGACGGCGTCCGGGCCCCCCGGCGCCGCGCCTGGGTCCTGCGCCAAGACGCAGAGCCCGCCTCGCCCCAAAAAGAGACCGCCGGAAGCCTCGTGGAGGCCTCCGGCGGTTCTTTCTCTAATATTGGGTGCGGGGGTGGGATTTGAACCCACGCCCTCAAGGTTATGAGCTTCACCCCTTTTTCTCGACGAGCAATTTTATTTTCTCATCGTGAGGCCGTCCCGCAGCCGCGCGGTTGAACGACTCAACCTTGTGGCCCTGGAAAGAGTATAGTACGCCCAGCCGGCTGACGATTCATTCTGGAGGCCGTCGGCCGGCGAGCGGCGCGCGGGCTTTCTCGAGCGCGGCCTCGGCATCCGATCCGAACGGCCGGGAAAGCAGCGAGATCAGTTCCTCGGCCGCGAACAGCTGAGTCCGGCCGGCTCGCCCCCGATTGCGGACCACGCCGCGCTCGACGAGCTGGTCGAGCGCCACCCGCGCTGCCTGCTTCGTGACGCGCAGTTCGTTCCCCAGCACGGCGATCGTCAAGATCGGCATGCGCTGCAGCAATTCGAGCGCGCGCAGCGCCGTCGAGGACCCGCGGAAGCGCGCGCGCGCCAACGGGCGGGCAGTCCTTCGATCGCAGCGCGCAACGCCGAGGCCTCTGCGTCGCTGCGGCGGATCGCCTCGCACACGAACTCGACAAGCTCGCCGTAGGAGAGCCGCTTCTGCGCGGACTGGAGCGCGCGGCTGTAGTCGTTGCGATAGGCCTCGACAAAGCCGGAGAGGTAGAGAGGCATGCGGCCGGCGCACGCCATCTGCAGCGGCCACAGCGCGCGGCCAACGCGGCCGTTGCCGTCGGAGAACGGGTGCACCGCCTCGAAGTGCGCGTGGGCCACCGCCGGCCGCACCGGCAGCGTGAAGCCGCTGACTCCCGCGTCGCCGCGCTGGGCGAGATCCTCGTCGGACATCCAATCGAGCGCGGACTTAAGGCTCGAAGCCACGAACCGCGGAGGGGCGGGATTGTAGGTAGATCCCTCCTTGCGCAAGGAGCCGCCGATCTGGACGACGCTCCCGATCCGGTTTGGGGCGCGCAGCACCCCCGCCTCCCCTCGGAAGTTCAGGTCCTTTGCCATGATCCCGCGATGGATGTCCAAGAGGGTCTTGAGGGTGAAGACGCGCTCCTTCTTGCTCTCCGCGCGCGCGAGTTGCGTCTCCAATGCGTGGGCGTATCCTCGCACCGACTGCCGCGCGTCGGGGGACGCGCCGCCGTCCTGGAACTTGCCTGGAGTCAGGACATGATCGATCGTGGACCAGGTCCCCTCGATGCGCGAGGATTCCACCGCCTCACGCCGGACGAAATAGTAAGCGATAAGCTTGTCTATGCCGCCCATAGCCGAGAACTCCGTCTGCCGCGCGAGAATCTCGGCGGCTTTTGCCATGGCCTTCAGCGGAAGCTTGGCGGGAGGCGTCCGGGGAGGCGGAGGGGGAACGACGAACCAGATGTTCTCGTACCCTGTTTCGGGAGTTTTGGCGACGCCGCAGCCTCGCTTAGGATCGTACGGAGCACGCAAATGAACCTGACGCGCGGTCTATCGCGATAAAAGCTGGCGCTCCCCATAAAACACAAAACCCACCTTTCGGTGGGTTGAAGTCCTGACATTTCTCGTCTCAGGTTCGAAACCGTCTAAATGGGTGCCCTTGCAGAGCGCAGAGGGGAACAAATTATTTATAGCAAAATCCATCCAAAATTGGAAGCCTCTTCTTACGGACCCTAAAAGCGCCCCTTTGGGAGCGCGTCTGCGCGTGCTCAGGAAGCGCCGGAACCTGACGATCTTCGAGCTCGCGCGCCTGACCGGCGTGAGCCACAACATGATCTCGCGCATTGAGAGGGGGGCTGCGGCCAACCCGGACCCGGCCTATCTGGGCCGCCTGATCGCCTACCCCGGAGGTCCACGCCGGCCGCGACGACCTGTTCGACCAGGCCGTTCCGGTGACGGATTTCGCCTCCTGGCTACGCAACTTCCGGATGCGCCGCGGCCTGCTGCAGGTGGACCTGGCGAAGATGCTGGGCGTGAACCGGGTCGCGATTTGGAGCTACGAACACCGGGGTTCCAGGCCGCGGCCGGCCGTCATGAATCGACTGAAACGGAGGTTTAAACTGAATGGAGAAATCGATCGGTTCCTTAAGTGACGGGGCCGCCGGCCTGCGCCGCGATTGGTGGCCGGTCACGTGGTTGCCGGCGGTTGACCCGCCAGTCCCCCATGGGTACGATGGACCATCACTAATTGGGTCCTATGTCCTTAATCGGAGGCGACCGATGCGCACGCGAATTCGCGGATTGATGTCTGTTCTTACCGTCCTGTTTGGCTTGAGTCTAGGCATACATGCCGAGACATTTGAGCGACCCGCTAAGATTTTGGAGACGGCTCTGGAGCATATTCAGGAAGAGAGCGAGGCGATCGAAGGGCGCGCGGTTCTGCTTTCACACAGCACGAAGAACATCAGCAATTCAGCTTCCGAGAAGGTAACGGTGACCTTGCCGGGCGCATTTTCCGGGGGCTTCCTGGATGCGATTACCAATCACGTCGGTTACGCCCGCGCTCTCCATTACCCGCCGCTGATCCGCCAACATCTTCCCTCAGGGGAGGCCGCGCCTCTCTTAAAAATGTGGGATGAGATTCAAACGACCCGCGGAACTCTTATCGACGAAGCGGGGGGCTTGGAAGTTAGAAGAGATAAGCTGGTTAAGGAAGGAGAAGATCTTGACCGCAAGGCAGGCGAACTCAACGAGGAACAGCGCGAGCTCAATTCTGAAATCGACGATTACAACAATCGCTGCGCCGGTCGTCCCCGTAATCAATTTTGCGAGGACTGGCGTGCTCGGTTGGTAAGCCGAAAGACCGACCTGGAGCGCAGGATCGGGGAACACAATGATAAAATCGCCGACTGGCAAACGCAAGTCGGTGAGTTCAACGACGATGCCGCCAAGCACAGCGGCGCGAGGGAAAGTTGGGGAAAGCGCATCAATGAATTCATCAACACCGCGACCCAGTCTTTGAACTCCGAAACCATCTGTCAGTTGAAGCGTTGGGATCGCCAGCGACTGATCTGTGAATACCATTGCCGGCTCTATATCAACGGTGTCCCAATAGCAGACCAAGGTTGGTGGTGGATCGAATGGGACGGAACGGAAGGAAGTTGCGCTCAATTCGAAGACATCGACAAATTGCAACCATTCCCTTCGGCTCCCTCGTTGCGCGGCGCGTCAAGTCCGAAGCGCTAACCGATCGAGATGTCCGACGAACTCGACGCTATCCGGAATTCACTGCTCTCCGACGACCCGAATGTCGCCTTTAAGGCATTGGAGCGGATCGACCAGTTGAACTCTAGAGACCGGAAAATACTCTCGGCGATTTGGTCGAAACTTTTGGCATCCGAAATCCCGCTGCAACGGATATGCGCTATCCAAGGACTTGTCAAGACCGGGATTCATTCAAGGAACGAGAGCGCATCACTATTGCAGGCGCTTAAGGATGAAGACGCGACGGTCCGGAGTCTCGCGGCCGCAGCGTTCCAAGACGTTGACAGCGGCACGGTTCAGTCTTTCTTGGCAGAACTTGCGGATTTGTTCAACTCCAGTGATGATCCTGTCATTCGAAGGAACTGCATCCGAGCGCTGGGATTGATGGGGAATGCCGCCGATAAGGCCGTACCCACGCTTCGAGCGGCCGCGTTGGACTCCAACGCGAAGGTGCGCGTTGCCGCGCTGCAAGCCCTCGACCGAATCGCCGCTTCAGGGGGGGAGGTCGTTGCCACTGCCATCTCCGCCATGCAAGACGATGACGGGTGGGTCCGGGCGGTGGCCATCGAGTTGGCGGGGAATATTGGAGCCCTCCCTGCTGACGGCATAAAGAAGATCGTCGAGGGACTCTCCGATACTGCACCGCAAGTGCAAGCACGAGCGGCCAAAGCGCTCGCATCTATCGGCACTCCCCCCGAAGCGGTTCCCACCCTGGCGGCCGCGCTGGATGACAAGGCGAACAGCGGCCTTCGTTACCATGCCGTGTTGGCCCTAGGGAGTGTGAGGCCGCCGTCGAAGGCGGCAATCACGGCATTGGGAAAGGCTTTATCCGATTCGGTATCTGAGATTCGCGCGCGAGCCCAGGATATCCTTAAGAGAATCGGCACTCCCGAAGCGCTTGAGGAGATTTCGCGCGGATCGAATGAAGGATAATCCGCCGATTCGCGCATCTTGACGGCTTGCCTGATGCCTTCGGGCGCGCCTTGGCCGTTGAGAGAGCGCATGATGTCATGGCGTGCGCGGTGGGCGATTCGCTGCTGATCCGAACGCCCCGGCAATGGGAGCGCGCCTTGAGTCGGGCTCCGCGCGGACACAAAAAAGCCCGGGCCTCATGCCCGAGCTGCTTTGTGCGGGGGTGGGATTTGAACCCACGACCTCAAGGTTATGAGCCTTGCGAGCTACCAGGCTGCTCTACCCCGCACTTAAGGGTAGCACAAGTGAGGAGGGAATTCAAGAGAAAACCCGATTTTTCGACGAGAAACGGGTTTTCATGGGGTCGCTGCGAGTTCGCAAGGTTTGTCCGGGAATTCGGGTAGGCACGGCGGTCGCGAACCGCCTCGCTGGTCCCAAAACCGGGGGCGGACATGCGAAAACTCTGGAGCGATCAAAGCCGCGTTGCCGCGCGGGATTGGCCCGCGGCGCGCGAGTTGTTTTTCCTGCGGTGCCGATCTAAGAACCTTTCGGAGCACAGCCTCGCCTGGTACAAGAACATCCTAAACGGCTTCCTGCGCTTCCTGGAGGCCTCGGGCGCCCCGTCCCCGCGCGAGACGACGCCCAACCTCCTGCGGTCCTACTTCGACCATCTGCGCGAGCGCGGCCAGTCGTCGATCACGATCAACCGTACCTACGGCGCGCTGCGCTGCCTATTCCGCTACCTCGCCCAGGAGCGCGTTATCCCGGCGACGCCGTTTGTTCTCATCGAAAAGCCGCGGGTCGAGAAGAAGCTCATCCGGCCGCTCGACATGGACCAGGCGCGGCTGCTCCTCGCTCAGCCCAAGCTTAAGACATTCGTGGGCTTTAGGAATTGGACCATGATGCTGCTGATGCTCGACGCCGGCCTGCGCTTAAGCGAGGTCCTCGGCCTGCGGCGCGATAAGATCGACTGGTCGGCGAACCGCGTCTATGTGCACGGCAAAGGCGATAAGGAGCGCGCCGTCCCTTTTGGAGGCGCGGCCAAGAAGGCGCTTTGGGAATACGCTCAATGGCGCGGCGATGTGGCCGGCCAGGATGTATTCTTCCAGGACCAGTTCGGCGGCCAAATTTGCACGCGGCATTTCCAGATCACGCTCAAGCGTTACGGCAAGGCCGCGGGCATCGAGGGCGTGCGGGTCTCGCCGCATACTTTGCGCCACTATGCCGGGTTCAGGACTATGCCGAGTTGCCTGGGGCTCTCCGTCGGAAGGCCGCAGTTTTTGGCTTGGTGACTCGGCATAGTCCAGAGGTAATTTTTATAGTGCCTGGAGGAATTCCAGGAGCCTATCGCCCGGCCTGTAGCGCTTAACCGTTCCCGTGACGGGATTGGTTTTGGCAAGGATTTCCTCTTTTAATTCCAGACTTGCAGCCAGGTAGATTTGGGTAGTCTGGACCGACTCATGCCCTAGCCAAAGAGCGATCATGGAACGATCCACGCCAGAGTGCAGCAATTCCATGGCCGCCGTGTGACGCCTATGCCGAGTTCGGCATAGGCGTCACACCTTCGCGACCCAGTACATCCGCAACGGCGGAGACCCCTTCAGCCTCCAGGCGATCCTGGGACACTCGACCTTGGAAATGGTCCGGAACTATGTGAATCTAGGCAGCCGGGATGTGGCTCAGCAGCATGGTAAGTTTTCGCCGATGGATCGGCTGATGGCGCAACCGCAAGTGAGCGTTGCATGAGGCGATCGCGTTCCACCGTCGATAAAGTGGAGTTTTAGACTCAAAGAATGTCATAATTTATAATTAGTTTTCCTATAAGCAGGACGCCGTTGCTTAGGGGAAAAAGCCCGACCAACATGACCAATAAAGTCACAGCGAAGGCACTAGATAGAGCCGACCGTAGCCAAGCCGTGTTAGTGTCATGTGACGCCCGCTGGCATGATCTAATTCTTGGAAAGGCAATCAAAGCGATTTTGCGAAAACGAGTCCCGAAGGATGCGGGTGTCCGGTGGATTTACTTTTATATAAACGCCCCGCATTGCGTAATTGCCGCGAAGGCAATCGTAAAGCGCGTTCGGGAAATGCCAACAACCGAAGCAGTGAGCCGCGCGAAAGACCTGTCCCTCTCTCGAGATGAAATCACTGCTTATTCATCCGGACAGCGCAAGATCGGGGCCTATGAGCTAGGCCGGATAGTGGAGGCGAAACGATCCTTATCCCTCGGATGGCTCCGAAAGAAGATGGCGTTCTTCCCCCCGCAAAGTTTTCTCTTTCTTTCGACAAGGGCAAAATCCATTATAGACGCGGGTGCGTGTTTTGAATAGGCGCTTACGCAGCATGAGATCTCATACCGATTCCAAATGGCCCGAATAGAAACCCTGATCCAGGACATTGCGGACTCACGACTACGAGATGAGCTTTCGCGCGAAGTAAAAAAGCTCAAGACGGGCAAAAAGTTTGGTCTCGTCTTTGAGGCGCACTTGCCTGAAACGACGCGGATTCCAACCCTCCATCCTCCCCTCGGTCCGGCGACAGAGTTGCTTTCAAGGCTGAGAAGCGGAATGTGATGTGGGAAGTCCTTGCTGTGAAGAACTCGACAGCCGAATTACGCAAGGATGTCGGCATTGAGACCCGAAGCGCAAAGGTATCCGAACTCATCGTCATCCGGCGCTTCGGAGAAGCGATCTATCCTGCACTAGTGTCTGTTGACCGGATTGTGATCCAAGAGCTTTCTGAGTCCCAGCCGAACGTGCAGGATCGACGGAAGGAAGACGACGCCATTCGCGCGATTCGGACGAAGTGGAATTCGTTTCGAGACCTTCAGAACGCATTCATACAGAGATGCCTCCAGCTTGGCGAAGAAATCAGAAGTCACGCCAGCGATGTCACTTGGGGCACATACATTGATCACTTTCAAACTCTTGAATGAGTGCCGCATAAAACGACCTGATGGGAGTTAGAGACGATAGGAGAGCGATGACAGAACGCCAAACGCTTAAGAAGCTTGCTGGATCACGCGCTTGTCCGCCTGAGGATGTGGGCAGTACGCCCGGCTATGAGAATTTTCCAGCGGTGATCAAGGACCCCAAGCATCCCGAGCATAAGGATATGATCGAATGGATCCAGCGACCCTTTGATCCAGAAGCCTTCAGCGTCGATGCCGTCAACGAAGAATTTAAAGACTTGCGCAAGCACGGTCTGCCGTCGGTGGAGGACTATTGAAAGCTTCCCCGGAGCTATTCGTAATCGCCGGTCCCAATGGGGCGGGGAAGACGACCTTCGCCCGCGAATTCCTCCCCAACTTCGCAAATTGTCGGGAGTTCGTGAACGCCGATCTAATCGCGGGCGGGCTTTCGCCGTTCTCTCCAGGGACAGCGGCGATCGAGGCCGGCCGCATCATGCTGGCAAAGATCAACGAATTGGCCGCGCAGCGGCATACCTTCGCTTTCGAAACGACGCTTTCTGGACGAGGCTACATGGCGCTCTTTCGAAGGCTCAATGATGCGGGCTATCGGATTCACATTATCTTCCTATGGCTGCCCCGAGTCGAACTGGCGATTGAGCGCGTAGAAAATCGTGTCCGCCGCGGTGGACATTCGGTGCCGGAACGCGACATCCGCCGGAGGTTCGCGCGCGGCGTGCGGAATCTGCTGACGGAATACCATGCGCTGGTGGATACCTGGTCTCTCTTCGATAACTCGGCGAGAGAGCCGCGACTTATCGCGCGAGCGAACGGCGGAGATATCCTCGAGTTCGACGCGCCACTTTACCGTAAGATAAGGGGAGGGCTGCAATGACAGGAAAACGAAAACGCGCTCGGAGGGTTCCCTCCGTCGTACTGAAGGCCGAGAAGGCGCTTCAGATCGCGGTGGAAAATACGATAGAGGAACATCGCCTGAGCGGCGATCCGATTGTCGTTTGGGAGAACGGCCGCGTGGTCAAGATTCCCGCGAGCAAGATTCCACGAAAGAAGTCGCGCCGACGGCCGAGGCAGTAGGGACAACCGACTTGACCGTTTGGCACCCCCCTGTTAAATTCGTAGCGTCGTACCCGGCTCTTTGCAAACTCGCAGCACCCACCTTACGAGTTCGCTTTCCTATCACCGCATACCTTCGCGACCCAGTACATCCGCAACGGGGGGGACCCCTTCAGCCTCCAGGCGATCCTAGGGCACTCGACCTTGGAAATGGTCAGAAACTATGTGAGCATTCGCGCAAAAATAACTTCACATTTTTGTCTTCGATGGGCTGATGGTGTAATTCCAATTCCATTGAGGCATGTCGCTATGGTG
>PFUL01000199.1 GCA_002790095.1 Elusimicrobia bacterium CG_4_9_14_3_um_filter_62_55
CGGCGCTGGCCCTGGACGGACAGGACCGGCTCGTCGCGCTGTACTCCAACGCCGCCACGGGAGAGCTGCTGGCCCGGACGCGCTCGGCCGGCGTGTGGAGCGGCTCGGAATCGGTGGATACCGGAGGAACAGGCCGGTTCTCAAGCCTCGCTCTTGATTCCGCCGACGGGGTGCACGCGGCGGGACAGGGCTCGGTGCGCTATAGCTCGCGGAGCGCGGCGGGATCGTGGACGACCGGCGTTCCCGACGCCGCGGGGGAGGGACATGTTTCCCTTTCGGTCGACGGAGGGGGAAGCGCTCAGATCGCCTACAACCAGGGGACCGCGGGTTCTCATCTCCTGCGTCACGGGCGATACGAGGCAGGGACATGGGTTTTGTCGACGGTGGATAATTCCGCCGCGAGGGTCGGGCGCTACCCGAGTCTCGCGCTGGACGGCGCCGGGAAGGCGAGAATTTCGTACTCCGACAGCGTCGCGGGGACCTTGAAATTCGCGGAGTGGAACGCCGGCGCCTGGCTCACGTACAGCGTCGCGGCCGCTGGCGGCGGCGACGTCCGTTCGGCGCTGGCGCTGGACGCCGACGACGGCTCGCATATCGCCTACCGCGACAATGCTTCCGGGGAATTGAGATTCGCCGGCGCACCGACGCCCGGTACCTGGAACATCACCGCTGTGGATACGGGGGATTTGGATCTTCCCGCGCTCGCTCTCGACGGCGACGGGCGGCCCCATGTCGCGTACGTGGACGCGGCGCGCGGGGATTTGAAGTACGCGTCCTACAACGGAGTGCTCTGGAGCACGCAAACCGTGGATTCTCAGGGGACCGTCTCCGGACGCCCGGGCATCGTCGTCACCGGGACCGGCGAGGTGTGGATCTCCTACCGAGCTCCCGACGGGTCGCTTCGTGCGGCTTCGGCCGCGGTCGGCGTATCGGGAGGGGTCGGCGGCAGTCCGAACGGCCGCGGCCGCGCTCCGCGCAATCTCTTCGGAACGGTGGTCTCATCGGTCTCCGTACAGTGGACCTGGTTGGACAACTCAGGCAACGAGTTGGGATACCGGCTCTACGGCTCCGAGAGTTCGACCGGACCCTTCACTTTGATCGCGGGAACCGACACGATCTCGGCGGTGGTCGGCAAAGGCACGCTCGCCTCCTTTGTCGAAACCGGATTAACGGCGGGAACGACCTACTACCGCTATACGGCGGCGGTGAACGCGGGCGGCGTCTCCGTCTCGACGATTGCGGGCTCGACGCCGTTCAACACGACCGACGCGACGCCTCCCTCGATCACGATCAATCAAAGCGGCGACCTGGTTTGGCGGCGCGCCAATACCGCGGTTTACGATGTGGACTTCATCGATTTAGGCGGCTCGCAATTGGATCGCGTCGAGGTCAAAGCCTCCACGGTGGCGGGGGGAGGGGGGCCCGATCTGATCGCGTTCACGAACGCGCTGGTGAGCATCGGCTCGGACACGTTTAACACCGATTGGCCCCTTCCGACGGCGGTGTGGGACGCGCTGGAGGACGGCGCCACCAACTACATCACGATTCGCGCGATCGACGGCCTGCTGAACTCCAGCACGACGGTGGACGCCTTCTTCGTCCTGAAGGATACCTCTCCGCCGGTTCTGGCG
>PFUL01000137.1 GCA_002790095.1 Elusimicrobia bacterium CG_4_9_14_3_um_filter_62_55
CGAAGGCGCGCCCTCCTCGGACCGTCGATGGGCGCGAGCATGCGTCGGGGATCGCGGCGGCCAGTCCGCCCGCGACGACGGCGCCCTGCAGCAGACACGCCAGCGGCAGCGGGTTGACCTTCGCCTGCAGGAACAACCCGGCGAACACCCCGGCCGCCGCGGCCGCGCGGCTTCGGCTTTCCTCGCGCGACCAAGCGTCGCGCAGCAGGACCAGCAGCCCCGCATGCAGCCACAACCATGCGAGTCCGCCGAAAATACCCGCAGTCGTGAGAATCTGCAGCCAATCGTTGTGGGCGCTCACCTGCGTTCCCCGACTGCCGATAATACGCAGCAGGCGCGGGCTTCGTCTTCGGCGCATCTCGGTTTGGAAACGGTCGAGCCCGACGCCGACGACGGGCGCGGAGCGAAAGATCGCAATCCCGGCCTTCCACACTTCGACGCGCCCCACATCGGAATCCGAGGATGCCCGCAGCACCGCGAAGGCGCCGCCGGCGAAAAAGAGCGCGGCGAACATCGCCGCGATCCAACGCGGGCGAGGAGCCGGCCGTCCGCGCGCGCGGCGATCGAGCAGGTACCAGACTCCAAACGCCGCCGCGCCCCCGAGCCAGGCGCCGCGCGAACCGCTCGCCGCGATGCCGGCGACCGCTGCGACGCCCGCGGCAACGGCGGCGAAGCGCCAAGCGCCTTTCTCCGAGCGGGTCATCAGGCCCGCGATGGGAAGCACGGCGATCAAGGAGGCTCCGAGCAAAACGGGATCTCCCATCAGCCCGTTGGCCCGTCCCTGCGGCAAGCTCCGCCCGAGGGGAATAAAGGCGCCGGTGCCCAGCCCTTGCAGCGCGGCGACCACTCCTGACGCGAGTCCCGCCGCGCAAACCCAACGCAGCGGCGTCGCGTCGTTGTCGTTTTCCGCGACGATCCAGTAGGCCGACGCCGCGAGCAAAAGCGCCGGAAGCCCCTGATTGTACAGCCCGTATACGCCGACCATACCGACCCAGCGATCGGGGGAAAAAGCCAAAGAGGCGGCGCAGGCCGCGAACAACGCGGCCAGCGGCGCGTCGAGCGGCGTAGGGCGATGCCCGGTCCGTACGCGCAGAGACCACAGCCAGCCCGCGCAGAGCGCCGCCGAGGCGAGGATAAGCTTTACGATTCCAAAAATCTCGGCGGTCCCGGTCCAATAGACGAGCATCGACGCCGCGACGGCGATCGCGGCGGCCGTCGCGGACGAAGCGCCGGGCTCGGCCGCCGCGTTCGCCCCGCTTCGCGGGCGATTCTTCCGGCTCATGACGGCGGCCCCTGCCCGATCTCGGCAAGCCGCCGCCGCATCGCATCCGCCGTCGGTCCGTCTCCGATCTTCTCGGCCGCGGCGCCGCGCATCTTCAAGAGCATGGGGAAACGCGGGGCCCGTTCCAGCGCGTCGTCGAGCGCTTCGGCCGCTTGCGGATACAGCCCGGCGTCCCCGAGATCGCCCATTTTCATCAACGCGAGCCCCAGCATTTGATGCGAGTCGACGTGAGCCGGGCGCAGCCGCACCGACGCGCGCGCGACGGAAACCGCCTCCGTCGACCACTCTCGCTTGCGGCCCGCATCCGTTTCCTTTCCCACGCGGTCGAAGAGAAATCTCAGATACTTCATCCGGTATTCCGTCTCGAAAGGATTCGCGGAGATCGCCGCGCGGTAATGATCGAAAGCCCATTGGGTTTGTCTTACGTTCTGATACACCCGGGCCCGCAGCGCCGCCCGATCCGCCTTCGACCACCGCAGCGCGACGGCCGAAAAGAGAGCGCCCGCGGCCAGCAGAAGGGCTCCGACAACGGCCGCCGAAACACCGCGCCGCACGGGTCTCTTCTCGGACTCGATGGAGGCCGCCTCCGCGCGGCGCTCGGGTCCATCCAACGCGCTCCGCAGGCAGTTCCAGCACGCGATCAAGAGCCAGAGATACGCGATCCCTCCGACGAGCCCCGTCGTGCAAAGCACTTCGAGAAAGTCGTTGTGCGCGTTCGCCTGCGAGGCGCCGGATCCCAGGGTCCGAATAAATTCCAAACTCCGTACCCGCCGGAACTCGTTTCCAAACGCCGCCGGTCCCACGCCGACGATCGGCCGGGACGCCCAGATCTGCGGGCAGGACCGCCACAGCGCGACGCGGCCCCGGTCCGAATCCCGCTTGCCGCTGATGACCAATGCCCCCGCGACGCAAAGGAGAAGCACGGCGACCGCCAGCACCGCTGCGGCGCGGCGACGCGTAAGCCCGCGGGCCTCGAGAAAACCCGAGGCCCACAAATAGAAGGCCGTGCCGGCGGCCGCGGCGCCCCAGGCCCCGCGCGACTTCGTCAGCGCTGCGCCGGCGATCACGGCGACGAGAGCGAGGAGGAAGAGCGGGCGCGCCCGGTTCGAGTTCTGCGCCTCGTAGAGACTGATCGGAAGAAGCAGCGCGAAGACCGCGCCGGCATAGACCGGATTTCCAAAAACGGAGATCGCCCGGCCGCCGAAGGCGGCCGCCGTCGGCACGCCGGGAAACGGTTCGACGCCGACGGCCTGCAGCCCGGCGACGACTCCCGCCGCCGCTCCCGCGAGCGCAAGCGTCCGGGTGACCCAACGCCGTTCGCGCGGACTGCGCAATTGCGCCGCGGACGCATACAGAAGCGCGTAGACGACGCAGGCCGCGAAGCCGTAGGCGTAGAATTCGTAATGCCCCAGCCAACTCAAGGGGGGATCGACGGAAAAAAACGCGGAGAGAGCGACCGCCGCGAGCATCGCGGCGACGGCCCCGTCCGGCCCGCAGACGGCGAACGGACGCGACCCGGTCGCGGCGCCGTAGGCGGCGGCGGCAAAGGCGAGCGCCGCCAACACGCCTCCATAAACGAATTTCGGGAGCCCGAACGGATCCGCAGTCAGAACACTATAAGAAAAGACAACGGCGGCGGTCGCCGCGCACAAGAACAACGCGGGCCATCGCGTGAATAGGCCGGCAGGCTTCGCATTTGCGAATTGTGCCACGCCGCATTATACATTTTGGGTCGGACCCGGCCTCTTTCCTTACGGCGGGATCGCGGTCACCGTAACCTGGATGTCCTGCTGAAGGTCCGTCGAGGACTGAGTCGGCATGCCCACGCGAAGCCACAGGGAACGCGAAACTCCGGGTCCCACGCTGCGGCAGACGCGGTCTCCCTCGAACATGTTCGTCGAGCAGGTCGTCGGCGGGTCCGCGATCTTGTCGGCCTCGGAGAAGTCCGCGTTCGTCGGCAGCGCGGAATTAAACAAACCCTGCAGCGTGAATTGGTCGACGCCGGAGGACAAGGCGATCACCCAGGGGCTGCCCGCCACCGTCGTCGAGGCCTCGAGCGCGTAGTGCTGCGGCATGTTGCCGACGCTGTCGACGGTCGCGGCGCTCGTCACGATATAGTCCTGGTCGAGCGGCTGAAGGCCGATGTCGATGGTGCCGACGGTGATCAAGACCCCGTAATCGGGGACGGCCGTCGTCGGAGTGCCGGAGGTGAGCGGGAAATTCGTCGCCGCGACGAGCGCCGGCGCGACCGCGGTGACGTCGCCCTCGCCGGCGATGCTGGACCCGACCGTCACCCCGGTCCCGACGGCGCCCTTGAGCGTGTAGACCACGAACAAGGACGATCCGCTTGTCGTGACGGTCGGCGCGGGGCTCAAAGTGAGCGTCACCGTGCCCGGGCCGCCGAAGGGCCCGCTCGCAAGAACCGAGTCGTTGGGGCCGTAGTCTCCGCTGCCGTCGGTGTCCTCAAAGATCTTCACCGCGGTGACGTCGGTTTTCTTGATCGTGCCGGTCTTCGTCACCCTGATCGCCGAAATCTGGGCGCTGCCCAGATCGGTCACCGCGTCCAAGCGCTGCGTCGCGTAGTCGGCGCCTTGGCCGATGTCGGGCGTCGGGCTCAGGTCGACCCGAGACAGCGTGATCGTCGGCGCGGCCACGACGGCGGCGAGAGTCGAGTCGTGATTGGTGAACGTCGTTTTCAAGTCAGGAGCCGTCACCGTCAACGCGGCCTCCGACGCGATCCGCGCGCTGATCGTGTTTGAAACCGTCGCGGAGTTGTTGAGGTCGTAGACGACGAAGTACACCTTCGGGGTCCCCGTGATCGTCTGGGCCTGGCTCAGCGTGATCGCGGCGGCGCCGCCCGTGAAGGTCGTGACTGCGGGGGAGATTAGGGTGTCGGTCGCGGAATCGAAGGAGTTGTCGCCGTCGTCTAAGTAGATCATCACCGAATCCACCTGCGCGTCGGCCAAAGTGCCCAATTTGCTCACCGTGATCGCGGTCCACACCGCCTGGTCGTCATCGGTCGCCATGGACAGACGCAGGAAGTCGTTCGTGCCGCCCTGCGGAATCTGCGTGGGGGCCGTGTCGGTAGGCGTTTCCGTAACGGTATCGGGGGTATCGGTGATCGACGCGTTCGTCGAGCCCGCGGGGAAACCAGAGGACGAAACCAAATCGGTCCCGGCCAACACCAAGGCCGCGTTCGTCGGCAAGGAGGAGCCGGCGCTGTTGCCGACCACCGCGGTCGTCGTGATCGAGTAGACGATGTGATAGACCTGGGGGCTCGTCGTGATCGTCTGCGCAGGGGTCAACGTGATCGCCGCCGCGCTGCTGGAGAACACGGTTCCCGCCGAGACGGCCGCGTCGGTACCGTCGAAGCTGTTGAGCGTGCCGCCGCTGTCGTCGTAAATCGTGACGGCCGTGATGTCGGCGTCGTTGAGCGTCCCGGTCTTGGTCACCGTGATCCCGGTCCAAGAGGCGGTTTCCGCATCGGTGGCGAGAGACAAGCGCTGAGGCGAGAGGGCGCCGCCCTGCGCGATCGAACCGATGGCGTTGTCGGTCGGCGTCATCGTGAGCGTATCGCCCAAATCCGTCACCGTCGTCGCCGCCGAGTCGCCGGTGAACGCGTTGACGGTATCGACTCCGCCCGCCAAAGTGAGGTCGGCTTGCGACACCTGCGCGTCGACGGTGTCGCCCACCGCGGCGAGCGCCGCGAGCGTGTAGACCACGAAGTAGTCCTGGGTCGAGGTGCTTTGGTTCTCGGGCGCGCTCAGCGTGATCGCCGCCGCGCCCGCGGAGAACGCCGTGGCGGCGCTCACCGCCGTGTCGGTGCCCGACTCGAACGTCCCGTTGGCGTTGGCGTCCTTGTAGATCGTGGCGGTGACGGAACCGTCGGCGAGGGTTCCGGTCTTGTGAACCGTAATCGCCGACCACAGCGCCTGATCCTGGTTCGTCGACATCCGCAGACGCAGCGCCGCGTAGGAGTCGCCCTGAACGGCCGTGTCGGGGGCTTGATCCGCCGCGACCACCGTGACGGAGTCGGCGACATCGTTGATCGTCAGATTCGTCGAGTTGGCGGGAAAGTTCGAGCCCAGCATCAGGTCGGGGGGGGTGATGGTCATCGCCGCTTCCGAGGTCAATTCGGCCCCCGCCGTCGTTCCGGTCGTCGCCAACGCGTCGAAGGAATAGACGACAAAGTATTTCTGGGGGGTGGTCGTCACCGATTCCGGGGAGCTCAGCGTGATCGCCGCGGCTCCGCCCGAGAAGGTCGTGACCGCCGGGGAGATCAAGGTATCGCCGCCGTCAAAAGTATCGGGAGTGGTCGCGTCGGCGCGGTAGATCTTGACCGTGTCGATGTCCGCGTCCGGAAGGGTGCCGGTCTTCGTCACGGCCAAATCGGTCCACGACGCAGTGCCGGGGCTCGAGGCCATCGTAAAGCGCAGCACCGCGACGTCGGTCGCCCCCTGGTTCGCGGAACCCGGAGCAACATTGGTCGGGGCGCTCATCGTGACGTTGTTGCCGGGGGGATCGATGGGGGTCGCCGACGAGTTCTTTGGATACCCCGCCGAGTCGACCGTATCCACGCCGGAAACCGAGATGTCTCCGGCAGCGTTGATTCCGGCGCCGATCGTCGCGGATGTATTCGCGGCGGAGTTGATTTTTAAAACGATGTGGTAGGTCTTCGCCGAAGTCGTGATCGTCTGCGCGCTCGCCAGCGTGAGCGTCCGCGCGCCGCCCAAGAACGGCTCGGCCGCCGCGTTGGAGATCAGGGTGTCCTCTCCGCCCCAAATTCCGTTCCCGGTATCGAGATAAATATCAACATCGTCGACATCGGCGTCCCCGGCCGTCCCCTGAGCGGTCACCGTGATGCCGGTCCAGGTCGCCTCGTCCGCCCCGGTCGCGAGCGTGAACTTCATCGGCGCATACTGCTGTCCCTGGAGGACGGCCCCGGGCGGCGTGTCGGTATGCGCGGCGGTGACGGTATCGGCGACATCGGTCACGGCCGGGGTCGTCGAATCCAAGGGGTAGGTTCCCGCGACTATATCCACCCCGGACAAAGTGACGTCTGAGGCGGCGTTCACGCGCGACCCAACCGTCGCGGCGACCTGGGCGGTCGAGGAGAGCGTGTAGATGATGTGATACACCTTCGCGCCCGTCGTGATCGTCTGCGGCGCCGTGAGGGTGATCGCGGCGCTGCCCGCGGTGAAGGTCGCGCCCGCCGAGATGGCGACGTCCGTCGCGTCCCACTGGTTCGCGGTCGCCCCGGTGTCGTCGTAGAGCGTCACGGCGGTGATGTCGGTATCCGGAATGGTCCCGAGCTTCTTCACGGTGATCGCGGTCCAGGTCGCCGTCTCGTTGTCGGTGGCCATCGACAGATACTGCGTCTCCATGTTCGTCGTCCCCTGCGCGACCGTTCCCGGCGCCCGGTTGGTGCCCGTGACGCTCACGATGTCGGCCGCGTCGACGATGGTCTGCGCCGGCGAGGTGGAGGGGAGATTCGTCGCGGCCAAGAGATCCGGAGCCGTGACCGTGAGCCCCGCCGCGGGGATTTGAGCCGTCACCGTCGCTCCGTTGGTCGCCAAGGCCGCGAGGGTATAGACGATGAAGTAGTCTTGGCTCGTCGTCGAGATCGTCTCGGCGGCGCTCAGCGTGATCGCGACGGTGCCGCCGGTGAAGGTGTTCGCCCCGCTGATCGCCGTGTCGGTGCCGGCGTCGTAGCTCCCGTTGGCGTTGGCGTCTTTGTAAACGCGCACGTCGGTGATGTCGGCGTCGGCCGCGGTGCCGGTCTCGTTGACGGTGATCGCGGTCCACTGGGCGTTGAACTGGTCGGTCGCCAAGGAAAGGCGCTCGGCCGCGTAGGCCGCGCCTTGGCTTTTGTTTCCGGCCGCGGGGTTCTGCGGCGTCACAGTGATCGAGTCGACGGTGCGGTAGTAGACCGTGACCGTCATGTAGTCGAAATTCAATTGATGATTTTTAGGGTCTTCGTCCCGGCGAGTGGGTAAAAACAGCATGAGAAACGCCATTCTCTCGACGGAGACGGGGCTGTTTTGACGGCCAAGAAATCTGGCATGATTGCAGGATGCGAAAACAGAGACGCCTGCGAGATGCCTATCGCTTCCCCGGATTCCGTCCCGCCGCGAACGTGGCGGGCATCTTCGGTGACCCGAAGGCCCGAGTCATCCGCCTTGAGCGGCGGCGGCCGATTTGGTTCGGGGGCAAAGACCGCTCGGAAGAGAGCATGGACGAGTTCTACAAGTGGCTCGGCTCGTCGAAGAGCAAGAAGATACGGCTGGCGGTCATGGACATGTGGAAGGCCTTCCGCGGCTCGACGCTCAAGCCGGAGCACGCGCCGCAGGCCGCCATCTTGTTCGACAAGTTCCACGTGATGCGGCATCTGGGCAAGGCCTTGGACAAGGTGCGCAAGAGCGAGTACGGCCGATTGACGGGGAAGGACCGGCGCTTCATCAAGGGGCAGAAGTACACGCTGCTGTCGCACCGGGAGAACCTGAAGCCAGATGGCCGCAAGAGCCTGCGGCTGTTGCTCAAGGCGAACCGGCGGCTCAACACGGCCTACATCCTCAAGGAGGAGTTCGGGAAGCTCTGGGACTACACGCGGGAGGGCTGGGCGCGGCGCTTCTTCGAGAACTGGCGCGAGTCGCTGAAGTGGCAGCGCCTCAAACCCTACGAGAAGTTCGCC
>PFUL01000052.1 GCA_002790095.1 Elusimicrobia bacterium CG_4_9_14_3_um_filter_62_55
CGCCCCTCCAGGTCCACCACCTCATTCCCTTCCGCGTCAAACCGGTCAACGAGGCCCAATGGCTGACGACGCTGTGCCCTCGCTGCCCCGCGCAGATGGAGCGGGTGACCGATCGTCTGCTCTATAACGATCTGCACGAGTACCGGACGATGGAGGTCCGTCTCGTGGAGGTGGAGAGTTTCCAGCCGAAGCGAACTCTACGAGTCTACAACCTGGAGGTCGAGGAGGACGAGAGCTACATCGCCCGGGGCTTCGTGGCCCATAACTGCCGCTGCACGTGGATCGTAGGGGAATCGTGAGCGGCGAGGGATGGCGAGACTGCGCTTACGACTTCGGCTGGAAGCCGATGGACTTTCGCGGATGCTCGGGCGGCTCCATCAACTCCCGGATGGCGTCGAATACCACTCGGAATTTCGCATCGTACTTACTTTCCAGCGCGTCCAGTCGACGCGCCAGGTCTTTGTGGGAGGCCATCATCTGCCGTAGGCGGACGAAGGACCGCATGATCTCGATGTTGACCTGGACGGCCCGTTCGCTGTTGAGCACGCTTGAGAGCATCAGAATGCCGTGCTCGGTAAAGGCGTACGGAGGACGCCGCAGGCCCATTTTAGCGGTCGGATTGGAGGTCACAATCTGTGACCTCCAAAGTTCGAGTTCGGCCTTGCTCAGCCGGAACATGAAGTCCGGCGGGAAGCGCTTCTTATGCCGCTTGACCGCCTGATTGAACGCCTTGGTCGGTACCCGGTAGAGCTCCGCGAGATCGCGGTCGAGCATGACTTTCTGGCCGCGCAGGAGGTAGATGTGCTTTTCGATTTTCTCGCTAGGGATCAGGGACTTCATCGTCGACGATTCAGATTGTACCAAAAGCCGCCGCAACAGGATTGAAAAATCATGGAAACCATAATGAAACTCGACCTCGCCGACTTCGGCAACATCTTCCGCAGGAACCCGGCGGACCTCGACGACCAAGAACTGCTTGCCCTGGACTTCATCCTGCATCGCGCCTGGCAGGTCAAGCGCGAAGGCGGCCTCGTGAACCTGGGCGATAAGGCATTCAGCTTCGAGGAGATAATCGAGCGCCACGCCCTGGCCAAGAAGGAGATGTCCGAGCGCGCGTTCCGCCATCCCGTAGACGACGAGTTGGACGCGAAGACCGCGCCGCTCTTAAGCCGGGGAGAGGACGAAACCGAGAAGGGCGTCCGGCAGGCCTTCGGCTCCTATGCGGGCAAGAAGGGTCTCGCGGGCCGCATCTGCTCGCACATCCCCTACCACCGGACCTATGTCGAACCCTTCGCCGGCGGCGGGGCCGTGTTCTGGCGCAAGGACCCGTCGGCCAGGGAGGTGCTCAACGACCGCGACGCCGAGATCCCTTTCATGTACCGCTTCATCCGCAATCACACGGCCGAGGACCGCCGCGCTCTGGCCCAGCGCGACTAGATCATCCGCAAGTCTACGGACGAGCGGCTCAAGAAACTGGAGCCGACAACGAACAGGGACCGCTTCTACAAGTCCTTCTATCTCACCCGCTCGTCTTATGGCAAGCAGCGCGGCGGCTCGTTTAACCCGGCCAACGAGGGCGTGCGC
>PFUL01000056.1 GCA_002790095.1 Elusimicrobia bacterium CG_4_9_14_3_um_filter_62_55
AGCGAGGGCCGGAACGTCCCGGAGCAGGTAGTCCGAGAAAGTCCAGTCAAAAGCGCTTCCCGTTTCGCGGCCGCGCATCGAGCCCAAAAAAACGCGCCAGCCGCGCGCGCAGAGCCAGCGCGCCAAACTCGGCCCATGAGGATGCAGATCGAAGGTATTCGCGCGCGAACCCAAACCGTGCTGCAGATAGACCGTTCCTTTCGCGGCGACGGTCGGAGTATATTCATCGAGGGCGAGCCGATGGCCGTCCCCCGCGGCCGCGAAGCGGCGCTTCGGCGGAGGATCCGGACGGCGCGACCGCACCCAGCACTCGGCCGCGCCCGCGATGATCGCCCCGCCGGCGAGCCATTTCCAAAGCCTCATCCTCCGATCCTCTTTACGCGGTAGCCGTCCTTTTCCAATTCGGTTTGAAGCGCATCACGCCGATCTCCTTGAAGTTCCAAGACCCCGTCCTTAATCGTCCCGCCGCATCCAAAGCGTTTCTTGAATCGGCTGAGAAGTTTCTCTTTCAGGCTCGGATGCATGTTGAGCCGCTCGATGCGCGTGACGCCGCTGCCTTTCGCGCCTCGTTGAAAGAGGAGTCGGACGGGTTCCGGCTGCCGCCGTTTCCCGGCGCTCGCGCAGCCGCACGGACTTTTCCGACACGCCGCGCAAAAGTTCGGATCGCTCGAGTAGACGGGCGCGTCACTCATTTCCGCCCGCCTCCGCGGCGGGTCTTTTTGCGGCGCCCAAACGCGCTTGTCGGACGCGTTCCTTCAACGCATCGGCGTTCTTGATCCCCTCGAAGCGAACCTCGATGCCGTCCCCGCCGGCCGAGGCGATCCCGACGGAGCCGATGCCGCACAGGCGGTCGAAGAAGCTCTGCTCCAGGACGATGTTGCGAATGTCGGAGATCTCAACCTCATCGACGCGCTTGGACAACAATCCGGTCCGGGCGATGACGCGCTGATCGCTGAGGGTGTAGCGAACGCCCCATCGCGCCGCCGCGGCCGAGAGATAGGCGACCGCCGCGAGAGCGGCGGCGGGGGCGATCCAGCGGCTTTGCCCGGTCCACCAAAGGGCGCCGATCAGCGCCAGGCTTAAATCGCCGATGAGAAGCCTCGGCCACCAGTTCCAAAAACTCGGCCGCTCGGTCCAGAGAATGCGCTCAGGCGATTGGGCGCTCACCGGTCGTCCTTAAACGCGTCCCCGTATTTCCGTCGATTCCGACGGATTTTCCACCAGTTGAGGACGCCTCGAAGATGGTCTTCCCCGAAAAAGACCGCGTAGCCGAGCAGTCCTCCGGACAAAGCGGCGCGGACTTCCCAGGTTCCGGTCAGAAACGAGAACGCAATCGTCGCCCACGTGAGCCAGGCGAGCCATTTGACCTTGACCGGCAGGATGAAGAACAGAAGCAATTCGAAATCGGGGTAAAGCGCCGCGAAGGCGAGAAAAATCGTCGCATTCAAGGTGAGGTTCGAGAGCCCGACGCCCATCACGAGCGAGGCCGCGACGGTGGCCGCGGCGCCGATGCCGTAGAACATCGTGAATTTGAATTCGCCCCACTCGTTGTCGAGGGCTTGGGCGTACATCCAGAGCAAATAGAGCCAAAGCAGCATAAACAGCGGACTCAGACGCGGGGGAAGGAACAGGAAGGTAAAGACGCGCCACCATTCTCCCCGCGCGATCAAGGAGGGCTCCAAAACGAGAAGCGCGGGAAACTCGGGCTTGACTTGGGAGAGAGCCCAGATCGCGGCGTTCATGCCGACGATAAACAGGGCCGGGTTCGGCACGCCCCAGTCCCCGAAGCGGCGCTCCATCCGATCGATCCATCGCGGGCTCATGCGGGTATTCTATCATTCACGATCCTGGCGGGTCCCGCGGCTTTCTGTTAGAATGGACACGGGAGAAGCGAGTGCAGGACGAAAAAAATCTGGCCTGGATGGATCTCGAGATGACCGGTCTCGACCCCGAAACCGACACGATCCTCGAGATCGCGACGATCGTGACCGATTATCGCCTCAACGTCATCGAGGAAGGTCCGGTGTTCGCGATCCGTCACTCGAAAGAGGATCTCGACGCAATGGATCCGTGGTGCGTCGAGCACCACGGGCAATCGGGACTGACAAAACGCTGCGTGGAGTCCGAGATATCTCTCGACCGGGCGGAGATCGAGACCCTCCACTTCCTTCGCAAGTACTGCCCGGAAGCAAAAATCCCGCTATGCGGCAACTCGATCCACCAGGATCGCCGCTTTCTCGTCAAGTACATGCCGCGGCTCAACGACTACCTGCACTACCGGATCGTCGATGTCAGTTCGGTGAAGGAGGTCGTCGAGCGCTGGTACCCGTCGGAATTCGAACCGATGACCAAGAAGAAAAGCCACCTCGCCCTCGACGACGTCCGCGAATCGATCGAAGAACTGAAGCGCTACCGGGACCGATTCTTCCGCCCCCTCCCCTAATTTTACCGGGGTCAGACCCCCGTAAAATTAGTTGTGGCTGCCGCGGCGGGTCGTTTCGTGCCCGGGGAGTCCCTCGCACTGGCACCAGGCGGGATGGGGGTCGCCGGCCTTCCAGCCGGGTACCTGATCTTCCAGATTCGAGATCACCCAGCATTTGTAGCAGAGCTTCATGCGGTTGATGGGGCGGTCCTCACCGCAACGGCGGCAGGTTCCGTCTTTGGGAGGGGTGCGCTGCTTGAGCTTATCGAGATCGAGGTCCTCGTCGCCGTCTTTCTTCTCGGCGGTTTCCTCTTCGGTTCGGGCCGAGCCGAGGATTTCGGCGAGCAATTCGTCTCCGGTGACTTTTGTTTCCGTGGTCATATGGCCTCTCCGTTCGCGGGTTCGACCCACTTCCCGTGAGCTCGAATAAGTTCGATAAGCGCCCGATCCGAATCGGCGGTGGGGACGCCTTTTTGGACGCATTCTTTCCCGACGTACAAATTGATTTTCCCCGGGGCTCCGCCGACATAGCCGAAATCGGCGTCCGCCATCTCACCCGGGCCGTTTACGATGCAGCCCATAATTGCGATTTTCACGCCCTTCAGGTGTCCTGTCTGCGATTTGATGCGTTCGGTCGTTTTCTGGAGATCGAACAGCGTCCGGCCGCAGGAGGGGCAGGAGACGTACTCGGTCTTGGTGATGCGTACGCCCGCGGCCTGGAGGACGTTGTAGGCGAAGCGCAGGGCGTCTTTCGGCTTGTCTTGCGAGAGAATCTGGACGCTGTCTCCGAGACCGTCGCAGAGCGCGGCGCCGAGGAGGACGGCGGCGTCGAGGCCTTCCCGCGATGCCTTCAGGTGCAGGGGCGTTTTGGAGCCGGCGTGCGCGAGCGCCGCGGCCAGACGCCGGGTCTCGTGAAGCGAGGAGCGTTGTGGGTCGGACGCTAAAGAGACGACGCAGGCGACGCCCGCCGCGCGGCAGGCCCGTTCGCCGAGGAGGACTCCCTCCACCGTTTCGGATTCAATCAACAGCGGGGTCTGCGTTTCAAGCGCCCGCGCGAGGAATCGTGCGCCGACTTCCCGGTCGAACCCGTCGCTCCAAACGGCCATGTCCAGATCGGGGAGGGCGTCTTCCCACGGCGCGTGCGGGTCGGAAAACCTGCCGAGGAAGGCGAGGCGGGATGTCTCACCGGCGAGGAGGGACTTCGCTTCGCGAAGCGCGAGCAAGTCCTCGTCCGAGGAGATCGTCCATTCGAGAATTTCGGGTTCCAGCGCCTGCGGGGCCTGCAATTGCGCTTCGAGAAACGCCAGGATCTCGTCGCCGGGCGCTTTCCAGCGGGTGATCACGCGCACCGGGTGGACCCCTCCGAGACGGAAGGGACCGACCTTCACCGAGTCGGTGTCGCGGCGCTTGTAGTCGAAGCAGTTCTCGATGTAGGGAAGGCCGGGATTCGGCGTATAGACCTTGGGAGGCGCGTCCGCCGCGTACGGCGCGGCGAGATCGCGGCACACCGGAATCTCGAATTCGGGGTCTTCCGTCAGGGAGACGCGGATCGTGTCTCCGATGCCGTCCTCAAGCAGGCTGCCGATGCCGACGGCCGATTTAACGCGGCCGTCTTCCCCGTTCCCGGCTTCGGTGACGCCGAGGTGGAACGGGTACTCCATGCCGAGCGCGGCCATTCGCGCGGCGAGCAGGCGATACGCCGCGATCATGATCTTCGGATTCGACGCCTTCATCGACAGAATAATATCGTAAAAATCGTTCTTCTCGCAGATGCGAACGAATTCAAGCGCCGACTCGACCATCCCCAGGGGACTGTCCCCGTAGCGGTTCATAATGCGGTCGGAAAGCGAGCCGTGATTGGTTCCGATCCGAAGCGCCCGGCCGAGGCGCTTGAGCTTCTCCACCAACGGCGTGAATCGCTCTTCGATGCGTCCGAGTTCGGCGTGGTACTCGGGTTCGGTGTATTCGCGCACGGTGAAGCGCTTGGAGTCCACAAAATTTCCAGGATTGATCCGCACCTTCTCGACAAACTCCGCGGCGGCCATCGCGGCTGCGGGGTCGAAATGAATATCGGCGACGAGGGGGACGCGGCAACCGGAGTCGTCGAGTGCCTTCCGGATGGTCTCGAGAGCGCGGGCCGCCCTCACCGTCGGGGCCGTGATCCTCACGATTTCGCAGCCGGCCTCGACCATGCGCAGGGCCTGAGCGACGGTCGCCGCCGTATCCAGCGTATCGGTCGTCGTCATCGACTGGAGGCGGAGGGGGTAGGACCCGCCGACGAGGACGGAGCCGACCGCCACGACGCGGGTCCGACGGCGTTCGCGGCGGTACGGGTCACCTACGTGCGAATTAGGGGCGGTTTTGGCTTCCAGAACAGGGGCCATAAGACGTACATCAGTATATCAAATTTAACAATTCCGTACTTGATAAACCGGGATTCGAAGGCATCCTAGTGGAGGTTCCGTTCTGGACGCGGCGAACGGAAGGGAGAGGCGATGCTTCGGGCTTGTCTAATTTTATTCGCATTTATAATTGTTTATTGCGCTTCTAGTTCCTCGGCGAGGATGACCGGCGCCGGCTTCAATCTCGCCAATACCGAGTTCAACGCTGCCGGCGACGGCACCGTCGCCGCGGACGGGACCACGAAACTTATCGGGCGGCTCGGCGTCACGTCGGTCACGAAAATGAGCGGGGGCGGCTTCGAATTGGGCCCCGGCGTGATCGCCTCTCAGCGGCCGGCGCAGACCGAGGTCGGAAGCGCCCATGCCTTTCCCGTTCCGTTCATCCCGGCGAACGGGGACCGTGAAATCGTCTTTACGCGCCTGCCGGCGCGCGCGACAATCCGGATTTTTACGATTTCCGGAGAACTCGTAAAGAAGATCGAGAAGCAAAGTGCCGCAACCGATCGCGTCTCCTGGTTTCCGGTCGCCAACGAACGGGGAAATCCCGTCGCAAGCGGCGTCTACCTTTGGGTCGCCGAAGACTCCGGGAAAAAGACAAAAATCGGCAAACTCATGATCATTAAATAACCGGAAAAGAACCCGTGCGCGCTCTTCTCGTCTTTACCTCCGCGGTTTTCCTGGCTTCCCCGGCGTTCGCCATCAAGGGGCCCGGAACGACGTCGGCTAATTTCTTGAAGATCGGGGTCGGCGCGCGCCCGGTTGCCTTGGGCGAGGCGTACACCGCGTTGGCCGAGGACGTCAACGCGATTTACTACAACCCGGCGGGCTTGGCGTTTCTTCAGCGTCAGGAAGCGACGCTGATGCACAACAAATTCGTGGAGGGCGTCTCCCAGGAGTGGGCGGCCTACGCGCTTCCGACGCAAAAGTACGGCACCTACGCGCTGGGAATTCAGATGCTGCGGGTGAAGCCGTTCGACGCCTACGACCGCTTCGACCGGCCTTCCGGGGAAGTTTCCGCGACGGATTTGGCGGCGACGATCGGCTGGGGCAAGGAGCTCGGCGCCGACCGCCGCTGGGCCTGGGGCGGCGCGGCGAAATACATCAGTTCAAAGCTGTATACCCGCCAGACGACCACTGTGGCCGCCGATTTCGGAGTGCTTCTGCGTGGTCCGGAAGACAAGTGGCGGTATGGAGCGTCAATCCGCAATTTGGGGCGGGGGCTGAAATTCCTCGAGCAGCGCTTCGATCTGCCCGCGTCGCTTCGAGCCGGGGTTTCGTATCATACGCCGCTGGATTATCCGTTTTCCGGGTCGTATTTGACCTGGAGCGCCGAGGGGATTATGGACGTCGATCGCTACCCGACGGGCGCGGGCGGCCTTGAGTTCAGCCCGGTGAAGGAAATGACCATCCGCGTCGGGTACCGTCAAAATCAGGATTCCGGCCTTGGAATCTCGGCGGGCTTCGGATTCAGTTCTCTTGAGGCAGGATTCGTGGAAAATTACGCGTGGTGGCCGGAATTTCTGCTCGACTACGCGTTCGTCGATTACGGACCTCTTAAATATTCGCATCGCGTCAGCGTCACGATCCGCTTCGGGGGGTACAAGGGCAATACCTACGACCGAAAGGATCGCGTGCAGCACGAGTTGAAGCTGTGGTAGGAATTTCGCGGAGGAAGTTATGATCGGATTAAAAAATCACCCGTCCATTCGGATTTTCGCGGCGCTCGCATTGGCCTGGGCCGCGGCGGTCGCGCCGGTCGCGGCCCAATACCGGACTCTGGAGACGGCGAAGCCCGGCACCGTCCCGACGGGGATGAACTACCAAGGCCGCCTTGAGAAAGACGGATTCCCCGTGACCGGCGACAAGGTCATGCGCTTCAAGCTCTTCGATGTCGCCGCCGACGGGACCGCCCTTTGGGACAGCGGGGATACCACGGTCACCGTGACCCAGGGCATCTTCGCGGAAGTTCTGGCCATTCCCACCTCCGCGCTCAACGGCACCGCGCAGCGCTACCTGGAGGTCACCGTGGACGGCATCACGCTTCTGCCGCGCGACCCGATCCGCACGGTTCCCTACGCGGCGATCGCCGAGACGGTCGAGGGGGACATCGAGATTTCGACGGCGGGACTGAGCTTTCAGGTCGGCGCGATCGCCGCGCTGGTTATTTCCTCGATCACGAGCAACATCGGCATCGGTTCGACGAACTCCCCGGCGCAGTTTTCGGTGACGCCGCAGAGCGACGACTCCTTGATCGTGCAGATTTCAAGTCAGGACGCCAGCGCGGTGATGGTGGTCGACAACCGGGGCTTCATGGGGCTCGGTACGAATTCGCCGGGAGAGTTGATGGACGCCCGCTCGAGCGGAAACGCGCTGCTGCGCCTTCACGCGGACAGCGACAACAATTCGGGAAACCAGGACGCCGGGGTGGTCTTCGTCAACAACACGAACACGCAGACCGGGCAGATTATTTACGATGAAAGCGCCGATATCGTGACGATGGGCTACGGCGCGGCGAATCAGCACCTGAATATCGACAATACGGGCCGGGTCGGCATCGGGACGATCGCTCCAGGGACCACCTTCGACGTCAACGGCAGCGCGCAATTCGGCTCGGGAGGGGCGAAATCGACCTTTACCGCGACCGGGGCGCTGCAGCTGAACACTTCGGCGGGATTGTCGGTCGGCACGACTTTTTTCGTCGGCAACGGCCGGGTGGGCGTCGGCACCGCCTCGCCTCAGGCGAAAACGCATATCCTCAACGCCGGAACGGCGGCTACGCCCGCCGCTCAGGCGAACACCTTTCTGCGCGTGCAGAATTCCGCGGCGGGGGCCAGCAGCGCGATCGTCGAGGTCATCACCGGCGCTCAGGGACGGGGTCAGGTCTGCTTCGGCGACACGGCGAGCGCCTGCGTGGGCAGCGTCGGATACGATCATGGTTCGAACAGGTTGGCCTTGGGAGCCAATGGCACGTCCACCTTCATGACGATCGATTCGGCCGGTTCCGTAGGCGTCGGAACCCAGGTTCCGGCGACGACGCTCGACGTCGCGGGCTCGGCCCAGTTCGGAAACGCGGGCACGAAGTCGGGGTTTACCACCGGCGGGACGCTGAACATGGCGTCAGGGGCCAACATCGCGATATCCGGAGCGGGGAAGGTGACCCAACCGGCGGCCCCAACCGCGGGGAACGACCTGACGAATAGGACTTATGTCGACTCTCATATCGGGACTTCGACCTACTGGAGCTTAACGGCCGGATCGATGCTCTACGAAAAAACCGCCGCGAGGGACGTGGGTATCGGAACCAACGACCCGATGGTGCGCCTGCACGTCATCGAAAGCGGGACCGCCGGCGCTGGGACGGTGGATACGATCGCGACGTTTCAGAAGAGCAGTATCCCGGGCGAATCCGGCTCGATCGATGTCGTCGTTGGAGCGACCGGAAACGCGTCGTTGAACCTCGGAAACACCGGCGGTGCCAGCAGAGGGATCGTACTCTACAACAACAATACCGAAACACTCGGGTTGGGCGCGGGGGGGACTCCGAATCAGTTGACGATCAGCGGCGGGGCGGTTAGCGCGATCGGGACCTTGACACTTAATGATAACGACAGCGTGTCCGGGGATGTGAACCTTGTTTTTGGCGACGCGAACGAAACGGGAAACATCCAAAACGTCGCGAATATCTACGACGACACCGGTACGAACTCTTGGCTGGAGGTTTCCGGCTGCGGGACGGGGGCGACGCTCACGGCCGTGAACGCTCTGGGAACCCTAACCTGTTCCTCGATCAGCATCACGCAAAGCCAGATCAGCGATCTCGATGCTGACCTGGTGGACCTCGCCGATGGAACTCTGACCTTCTCCAAGGTGGGAGCGGCAACGGCAAACCGAGCCACCCAGTTTGGAGCCGGCGGCGCGCTGGAAGCGGCCAGCGTTACGACGACGGAGCTCGGTCGCTTGACCGGCATCACCGGGAATGTTCAGACATTGTTGAACGGTAAATTGGCTTTGGCCGGCGGAACGATGACGGGCGCGGTTGCGATGGGCAGCAACAAGATCACCGGCGTCGCGTCTGCCACGGCTTCAGGCGACGCGCTTCACTTCGGACAAATCCTGGCGTTTGATTCCAACGTCAGCCTCGGCAGCGCAGCCATCGAGGTGATGACGGTCACCGGCCTTGCGGCCACGGATACGATTCTCGCCGTGACGCAGAAGACGGCCGGCGCGAACAATACCGCGATCACCTCGTTTTCGACGTTGGCGGCGGACAAATTGACGATCGGCTGGACCGGCGACCCGGGCGCGGGGGCCGTCGTAACCGTGACGGTTAAACGCTAAGCCGAACTGCTACAATGGGGCATGACGACGATCCTGCTTTCCGTCGTGGTCGTGGGCGCCTGCGCGGCGGCGATGGCGGTCGGCCTGCTATGGAAGAAGCCGCTTCAGGGTTCCTGCGGAGGGGCTTCCGGCAAACGCGCCGACATGGACTGCCCCGCCTGCGGCGGTGACCCGGCGAAGTGCGAACGCGAGTCCCCTACTTCGGCCAGTTCGAAGTCGTAACGGTTTTAAACTGGCCCCTATCCGATGAGCGAACAGCTTGAAGTCCTCAAGACAGTGGCCCAACGGCTCTCTCAAGCAGGGGTTCCGTACATGGTCAGCGGATCTGTCGCCATGAACTTCTACGCCCAGCCACGGATGACCCGCGACATCGACATCATCGTGGAGCTTACACCTGATGCTGCCCGCCGCCTCCCGGGTCTCTTCGCGCCCGATTTCTACATCGATCCCGATGACGTGAACGAAGCCGCGCGTCAGCGAGGAATGTTCAACATCATCCACAACACATCCATCGTGAAAGTCGACTTCATCGTCCGCAAGGAGGACCCGTACCGAAAAATGGAGTTTGACCGTCGAAAGACCATGCCCGTAGAAGGATCTCCCATCAGCATCGTCTCCCCTGAAGACCTGTTGCTCTCGAAGCTTCGCTGGGCCCTCGATGGCGACTCCGGGATGCAGTTGAAGGACGCGCGCAATATCGTCCTGTCCAGGCAGGATCTTGACTGGGGATACCTTAAACGATGGGCCGGCGAACTCGGAGTCAAGGATCTTCTACACCGATCCCGAGGGGAAGCCGTATGAATGACACCGACCGCAAGGTAGAGCGCCTGCTGCGTACCCTGCTCATGTCCAAGAGCGACGAGGCGCGCTTGGCCATGGGATGTTCGATGTTCGATGACGCCAAGGCCATCGCCCTGGCAGGACTGCGGGCCGAACGGCCCGGGATGGACGACCTCGAGTGCCGTGTCCAGCTTTTGCGGAGGCTCTATGGTCAGGACCTGGGAGAACCCCGGCTTAAGCGCGTTTCTGCGCGTTTACGCCAAGCCTGATGCTGGCCTCGGGCGCGAACATCTCCCCTACTTCGGCCAGTTCGAAGTCGCAACGGTTTTAAATCCGCCCGAACCGTCACCGATCATCAGGAGTCCCTCGAGTTCCGGGTCGGCTTCCAAATAGGCCAACCCCTCGATTTCCCCCAGCACCATCACCGCCGTCGCCGCCGCGTCCGCCTCCATGCAGGACGGGGCGATCACCGACGCAGCCGCCAGTCGATGCGTGATGGGCTTCCCCGTGCGCGGATCGATGAAGTGGGAGTAGCGCTTGCCGTCGCGAAGGTAGAAGTTCCGGTAGCCGCCGGACGAGGCCAAACCTTTCCCGTCGAGAGCGACGACGGCGGAAAAGGACTCACCGACCCCCGCGCCGTCTCGCGGCGTTTCAATGCCGAGCCTCCACGGTTCGCCGCGCGAGTTTTTGCCGCGCGCAAAAACTTCCCCGCCGATCTCAACCATGAAGTTCTCGTGTCCGCGGGCGGCGAGCAGCGCGGCCACGGCGTCCACGCCGTATCCCTTCGCGATCGCGGAGAGATCCAAGCGCAGGGCGGGCGTCGAACGCTTTAACCGCCAAGGCTGCTCCAGCACGTGGACCTTGCGCCAACCGACGCCTTGGCGCGCGGTCGCGAGGGCTTGGGCGGAGGGAATCGTCTCGGGGACGGCCTGGGGACCGAATCCCCATAGATCGACGAGCGCCCCGACGGTGGGATCGAAGGCGCCTCCGGTCGCGGCGGCGACTCTCAGCGCCGCCTGGACGACGAACGCGGTTTCCCCGGAGACTGGAAAGTCCCCGTTCGGACGGCCGGCGTTAAACCGTGAGAGTTCGCTTTGCGGGTCGTAGGTCGACATCAGCGCGTTGATCTCGGAAAGCCGTTTCTCGACGGCGGCGTGAAGATCCGCCCGGGCGCCGGAATCCGGTTTTTCGGAAACTTTAAGGGTGTAGCGCGTGCCCATCGTTTGCCCCGTGAGCAGCACCGGACCCTCTCCGCCTGGGGAGCAGGCCCCGAGCAGCAAAAAAAGGCCGGGGAGCAGTCCCCGGCCTTTTTTCGCGAACGCGGCGACGCTCATCCGAAGTCGTCGAACGCGATCATGTCCTTCTCGACGCCCATGTCGTAGAGCATCTTCTGGACGGCGGAAAGCATCATCGGCGGACCGCAGAGGTAGTATTCGATCTCACCGGGGTCCTCGTGCTTGCCGAGATAGTTGTCGAGGACGACCTGGTGGATGAACCCGACGTCTCCTTTCCAATCGTCCTCGGGCAGCGGGTCCGAGAGGGCGATATGAAACGAGAAGTTCGGGAAGCGCTTCTCGATCTCGCGGAAGTGGTCTTCATAGAAGATCTCGCGCTTGGAGCGCGCGCCGTACCAGTAGCTGACCTTTCTCCCGGTTTTGAGCGTGTGAAACAGATGAAAGATATGCGATCGCAGCGGAGCCATGCCGGCGCCGCCGCCGATATACATCATCTCGCGCTGGGTTTCCTTGATGAAGAATTCTCCGTAAGGGCCGGAAACGACGACCTTGTCGCCCGCCTTCAAATTGAAGATGTAGGACGAGGCGATGCCCGGGGGGATTCCGGTCGTCCTCGGCGGCGGGGAGGCGATGCGGACATTGAGCATCACGATGTTCCCTTCGGCCGGGTGGTTCGCCATCGAATAGGCGCGGTAGCACGGTTCTTCGTTGTTCGCCGTGAAGTCCCAGACCTTGAACTTGTCCCAGTCCGGGTGGAATTTCTCCTGAATCTGGAAGTCGCGGTAGCGAAGTCCGCTGTAGGCCGGGATGTCGATTTGGATGTAGCCGCCGGACTGGAAATCGATCCTCTTACCGCCGTCGATTTCCAGGACCAGTTCCTTGATGAAGGTCGCGACGTTGTCGTTGGACTTCACCGTGCAGTCGAACTTCTGGATTCCGAAGATTTCCTCCGGGAGCCGTATCTTGAGATCCTGTTTGATCTTGACCTGGCAGCCGAGCCGCCAGTGCTCCTTCTGCTCCGCGCGCGTGAGATGACCGGTTTCCGTCGGAAGCACGTCTCCGCCGCCCGCCAGCACCTTGCATTTGCACATTGCGCAGGTCCCGCCGCCGCCGCAGGCGGAGGGGAGGAACACGCTTTGAGAGGACAGCGCCGAGAGCAGGGTCTGCCCGGCCGGGACGGTCACGGATTTCTCCGGGTCGTCGTTGATGGTGATGGTGACGTCGCCGGTTTGCACCAGCTTGCTTTCCGCGGCCGAAACGAGGATGACCAGCAGGAGGATGACGCCGGTAAAGACAACGACGCTGAGAAGAATGAATCCCAAGGTTCCCATTAGAGGCTGATCCCCGAGAAGCACATGAACGCCATCGCCATGAGTCCCGTGAGAATGAAGGTCATCCCCAGGCCGCGCAGGCCGCGCGGGATGTTCGAGTAGCGGATCTTATGCCGCATCGCCGACATCGCGACGATGGCGATCGCCCAGCCCAAGCCGGCCCCGAAGCCGAAGACGACCGATTCCCCGAACCCGTAGTCGCGTTCAACGAGAAACAGCGAAGCGCCGAGAATCGCGCAGTTCACCGCGATTAGGGGGAGGAAGATGCCCAGAGCGGAGTAGAGCTTCGGCGCGAAGCGGTCCATCGTCATCTCAACGATTTGCACGGCCGCGGCGATCACCGCGATGAAGGTGACGAAGGCGAGGAAACTGAGGTCCACCCCGGGAAGACCGGCCCACGAGAGAGCCCCGGGTTTCAGGAAAACCGTGTAGATGATCCAATTCAGCGGAGCCGTGAAGGTCAATACGAAGGTGACCGCCGTTCCCAGACCCACCGCCGTTTCGACCTTTTTGGAGCATGCGAGGAAGGAACACATGCCCAAGAAGTAGGCGAGCAGAATGTTCTCGACGAAGATGGACTTCGTCGCCAGGCTGAGATAATGCTCAATCATGTTTTTCCACTCCCATGAGCGTTCGCTGGCCCCAAATGAGCAGCCCGACGATGAGGAAGGCCCCCGGGGCGAGAACCATCAAGCCGTTGTTGACATAGCCGTGCGCGTAGAGGAAGCCGGGAACGACCTTGAAGCCGAGCACGGAACCGCTGCCGAGAACTTCCCGGATAAACGAGACGGTGATCAGCACGAGGCTATAGCCGAGCCCGTTGGCGATCCCGTCGATGAAGGATTCCCGGGGCGGGTTCCCCATCGCGAAACCTTCCGCGCGGCCCATCACGATGCAGTTGGTGATGATCAGACCGACGAAGACGCTCAACTGCTTGGAGATCCCGTACAGGTAGGCTTTCAGGATTTGGTCCACGACGATGACGATCGAGGCGATCACCGACAACTGGACGATGATGCGGATTTTCGACGGGATATAGTTGCGAAGCAGCGAGACCGCGAGATTCGAAAATGCTGTGACCACGGTCAACGAGATCGCCATGACGATCGCGGTTTTCATCTGCACGGTGACCGCGAGAGCGGAGCACACTCCGAGAATCTGGAAGGTGATCGGGTTGTTGTCCCAAAGGGGATCGGTCAGAATTTTCTTCTCGCGTTTCGTGAGCCCCAGGGGGGGCGAGGCGGGAGGGGCGGCGGTTTCGGTCGCCATCACTGTTGCTCCTTGCGAATCGTTTTTAGAAAGGGTTCGTAGCGTTCGAGTCCGGCGCGTACGAGCTTCGTCACGCCCTTGCTGGTGAGCGTCGCTCCGCTGATGCCGTCGACGAAGTGAGATTGCTGATCGGGGGCGATCAATTCGGCGACCTTCCCTTTCACGACCGCGACGGAGGCGAGCGATCCGTCGGAGCCGAGGATTTTTTTTCCAACGAAATTCTGTTGGAACCAGGGCTTTTCAATTTCCGCGCCCAAGCCCGGCGTTTCGCCGTGCTTGTAGAAGGTGATCCCCTTGACCGTGTCGCCGTCCGGCTCCAGCGCCAGGTAGCCGTAGAGCGTCGACCAAAGGCCTTTTCCGGAGATGGGAAACGCGTAGGCGGCCGGAGCGCCGTTTTCCTCGCGCGCATAGAGCGGGAGCTTAGCGTCGGTCACTTCGAGTTCCTTGATCTTGGACGCGTACAACGAGGCGATTTCATCCGGGTTCGAGGCATGCAGCCCAACGGCTCCGAGGATGTTCTTTTGCTTGTCGAGCAGAACGTTGCGTTCCTGGCGATCCTTCAAAAGGATGGCCGCGGAGGAAACGACGAGACTGCAAACGACGCAGACGACGGCGGCGAACGTGAGGGTATAGCTCGTCGAGGGGGTCTTAGACATTTGAAGCGCCTCTCCACGCCTTTCGTTTCGCAAAATGCCCCTGCATCACCGCATAATCAATGAGCGGGGCGAGGATGTTTAGAAACAGGATCGCCAGCATCATCCCTTCGGGATACGCCGGGTTGACGGTTCGAATCAAAATTACCAAGGCGCCGATCAGGAGTCCGTAGATCACCTTTCCGCGTTTCGTGCGCGCGGCGGAAACCGGGTCGGTCGCCATGAACACCGTTCCGAACATGAAGCCGCCCAGCATCAGATGCCAGACGCCGGGGAGGAACATAATGCCCGCGGATTCCGGCCCGGCCGCGGCGTTCATCACGACGGCCATCCCGAGCGCTCCGGCAACGCAGGAGACCATGATGCGCCAACTGCCGACGCCGGTAGCGACGAGAATATAGGCGCCGGCCAGGCAGGCCAGAGTCGAGGTTTCTCCGATGGATCCGGGAATCGAACCGAGGAAGGCCTGCTTCATCGTAAAGCCAGCGTCCGTGAGCGCGGCGACGACTTGCGGGCCCTTGGATCCTGCCGCGACCAAAAGGGGAGTCGCTCCGCTGTATCCGTCGACGAGTTTGTCCTTCGCCGGATTCACCCAGGTCCACACCTTGTCTCCTGAGATCGCCGCGGGGTACGCGAAGAAAACGAAGGCGCGCGCGGTCAACGCCGGGTTGAGAACGTTCATCCCGGTTCCGCCGAAGACTTCCTTGCCCAACACGACGCCGAAAGAAATCCCGAGCGCCACCATCCACAGGGGAATCGACGGAGGAAGCGTCAGCGGAAACAACAGGCCGGTGACGAGAAATCCCTCGTTGATCTCGTGGCGGCGAACGACCGCGAACAGAACTTCCCAAATCCCGCCGGCCGCGTACGAGACGATCACGATCGGCACCGTGGCCATCAAGCCCTTGAGCATGCAAGAGACCGGATCCGTCGGCAGTCCTTGCGCCGCGAGCGCCTGCAATCCTACGTTATAGGAGCCGGCGAAGAATGTCGGGAGTATCGCGACCACGACCAGGATCATCAAGCGCTTCATGTCGAGCGCGTCCCGCACGTGAGGACCGGCCGCCGTGACTGTGGCGGGGGAGAACAGGAAGGTCTCCTTCGCCTCGTAGAGGGGAAAGAAGATCTCGAATTTTCCGCCTTTCTCGAAAAGCGGCCGGGCCGCCTCGAGCTTCTCTTCGAGCAATTTGATCGGGTTCACGTTCATCCTTCCTTTCGGATCAGATCGATCCCTCGGCGCAGAATGGCGCCGACTTCGATTTTCGACGGACAGACGAAGGTGCACAGCCCGCAGTCGGCGCAATCGAGGATGCCGTGCTTCTCCATCTCCTCGATGTCGCCGGCCATCACGGCCTTCGCCGTCTGGTCGGGCCAGATCCCGACGGGGCAGACGTCTTCGTAAATACCGCTCTGAACGAAATTGCGGAGACTGCCCTGGAGATTGGTGTCCAGCGCGTATTCCGCTTTCCCGAGGAAGGAGGAAAGGCAGGTGCTGCTGACGGTGTACTTATCGAGTCCTGGGCGGAAGAAGCTGAGGAACTCCCGTTCGCGCCCTTCTTTCAGCGCGAAGAGCGCCGTATCGTAAAAGCCGATAAATCCCGTTCGAGGGATTTTCCGCCCGTTCATGACCGAGCCGGAAACCAGGCGCAGTTCGCCCGGTTCGCAACGGCCCTCAGTCAGTGATTGGGCCGACGCGCCCAACCGGGTGCGGAACAACTGCCGCTCGGTCGCGGCGGGCCCGCCGAGCGCCACGACGCGCTCCGGGGAAACTCTACCGGTTCTTACGAAGCGGGCCAATGCGAGCAGATCCTGAGCGCGCAGATACCAAACGGATTCCTTGGCCTTGGGGGGGCAGGCGTGATAGATCTGAACGGCCGGATCTCCGGCGGGGTAAGGGCCCGAGAACCGGAGCGTACGGACGCCGGTCGCGGCGGTCAACGCGGGAGAGACGGCGTTCGCCGGGACCGCCAAGAAGACGGGGCCGTCCGTGAGCTTGGCCGCAAGATCCAAGCCCAACTGAAAATCCTTTTCCTCCCCGCGCAGCACGAGATCCGGATCGGCATCGAACGCGTCTTGGGGCGTCGCGCAAATCAAGACGGATTGAGGCCGTTCGTCCGGATTCGCAATGCAGGCGAAGGGACGCCGCCGGATGAGGGACCAAGCCCCGCCTTTGAGCAATTTCTCGACAAGCGCTTCGCGCGTCAGCGCGCGAGCGTCTGAGTCGTCGAGCGCGCCGAACTCCTCGAAGGCGTCCTCCCCCGCGAGGGCCACGACGATCTCGAGGAGCTTTCGGCGTTCTCCGCGGTGAATCTGTTCGATCGTTCCGGAGGCCGGCGAGACGAGAACGACGCGCGCGTCGTCCTTGCTCTCGAGGAGGGGAGTCCCCGCCTTGACCGCGTCTCCTTCTCGTACGAGCAAACGCGGTCGGAAATAACGAAAATCGCCGGGCTGCAGGGCCGTGCGAGCGGGCCGCGGAGCGTCGACGATTTTATAGGCCGGGCGACCTGCGATCTTAAGATCGAGGCCCCGGCGAATTGAGATAGTGGAGGCCATTGGGAAGAAGTCCTGCCGCAGTATAACAAAAATCGACCTGCCTCAAGAGTTGAGGCAGGTCAATTTCCGCTCTCGAAAGCAGGAGAAAAGGGAGCTCAGCGGCCGACGGCGGTGAGTTCCGCTCCCTGTTTATTGGCCGTAATCTCGTAGAGCGCGTCGCGGCCCTTTTTCAGCCCCACGGAGAGGGTTCCGTCTTCCCGCTGGGAGAGGGTGAGGCTCTGCCCCTCTCCATCTACGAAACCGCGAATTCCCTCGGCATAGGTCGCCGTATCGTTTAGTTTCGCCGCGTGCATGGACGTCACCGCTTCGGCGAAAGCGGGCTGCTTGAGGAGAAGATCCAACTCCGAGCGCGAGGCGACTTCAACGGTGCCTTCGAGGCGTCCTTTCACGAAGGAGAAGGTCCGATCGATGGCCTGCTTCGAGTCGGGGACCAGGCGAACGAGTTGATAGGATCCCGCCTCTCCGTTGGGAAAACTCAACCAGAGTTTCCCGTCGATGACCTGGCGTTCGCGGGCGCTCGTGATCTCCGCGTTCGGAAATGTGGTTTCACCCGCATCGTCGGTCTTGGAAAAAACGAAAAAGGAAGAGCCGGTCTTTGCGTCGCGCAGAATGACCCAGGCGTCCGGGCCGGCCTGGGTCAGAACCTCTCCCATGTCGTGAATGCCGAGTCCCTGCTTCTTGGCGATCTCCGCGCGCGCCGTTTGTGCCGATGTGGAACTGGTTTCATAGTCGCGTTTGTCCCACTCGAGAGTCCTTCCTTCGAGGCGCAAACGGCCGAAGACGACCTTGGCGGCTTGAGCGAACGGGTCCTGGGGCGCGGCTCCGTCGGGTCCCGTCTCGGCTACAGGGACAGCGCCGATTTGCAGAAACGCCCCGATCGCGGGGAATACGCTTGCGGTCGCGGCCCCTGCCGGCCCGGCCCCGAGCACTGCTATGACGACGGATGCTAAGAAACTCTTCATCTCCACCTCCGGCCCCGGATAGGGCCTCCGGTCCATAGGATACGCGCGAAAGGCCCAGGCCCCAGGGGCGGCGGACCTCGGGATTTATAGGCCTAGAGGCCTAGATTGTTGAGGCGTTGCTATCGGCGTGCCAGGCCGATATACTATCGGCGTGAAACGATGGATTGTTCTTTCTTCCCTTTGCCTGCTCATGGCGGTGCCGGCGCGGTCCCTGCAACCTGAATTTCGAAGCGTGAAGACGAAGACCGCCGAGGTTCGCCGGGACTCCGATAAGAAGGCTAAAAGCGCTTGGAAAATGTGGAAATACTTCGTCGTCGAAATCCTGAAATATCGCGGGGATTGGCGGCGGGTGCGCGATTTCGAGGGCGACGAGGGATGGGTCCACAAGGATGATCTCGACGGGACTCCCTGCGTGCAGGTCAAGGGGAAGACCGCCAACCTCCGCAAGACCCCGGGGGGGACGGTTCTTTGGGAACTGGAGCACGGGTACGCCCTTCGCGTCTTCAGCCGGAGAGGGGACTGGCTCGAAGTCTCCGATCTCGAGGACGCCAACGGCTGGATTCACGTCGATACCGTTTGGGGGATGACCGACCCCGACCTGTTCCGGTGAACGTCGTTCTTCTGGAACCGGAGATTCACTTCAACACCGGGAACATCGGGCGCACCTGCGTCGGAACCGGCAGTTCCCTGCATCTTGTCGGCACGCTGGGGTTTTCTTTGGACTCCGCGCAAATCCGCCGTTCGGGTTTGGATTATTGGCCCAAGCTCGATCTAAAGCTTTATTCCGATTGGGATTCTTTCTTGACCGCTGTGGGAGCCGACGCCCCCCTTCTTTTCTTTTCCGCCGAAGCGCGGACGGATTTTTGGGACGCCCCGTACGAGCCATCCTGCTACTTGGTCTTCGGGAAGGAATCGACCGGTTTGCCGGAGGCGCTTCGCGCGCAGTACCAAGACCGGCTATTCCGAATCCCTAAAAACGCGGACATCCGCTCCTACAACCTCTCCTCGTCGGCGGCGATCGTCCTATTCGAGGGATTGCGCCGCTTCAGGAACTGACGACGCCGCGGTCGCACTTGCCGCACCAGCCGCCGATTCTCCCGTTGGCGGCCTTTCTCAAAAGTTTAATCTCTCCCGAGCATCCGGGACACTTGACGCTCAGGGCTTTTATGTCGATTTGCGGATAGTCCTTCTCGAAGATGCCTTTATTGGGGTAACGGGGCTGCAGCCATTTGCCGATTTGCATAGTGGTATTATAAGGGAAGATGAAGCGCGCCGCCATCGTTCTTGTCCGCCCCCGTAATCCCCGCAACATCGGTGCGGCGGCGAGGGTCCTTTCGAATTTCGGGTTCACCGATCTGCGCGTCGTCGCTCCGCATCCTCCGGTCTGGGCGGAGGCCCGGGCCAGCGCGACGGATGGCGCCGCCCTCCTCAGTGAGACGAAGGTCTTCGCCGCGATGGAAGAGGCTCTTGCGGATCGGCGCTTTGTCTGGGGGACCACCTGCCTGAAGGGCCGTTCCCCCGAGTCCGGAGCGATTTCGCTTCCGGCCGCACGAATTTCCGCCGCGGACGCCGTCGTGTTCGGACAGGAAAAACGCGGATTGACCGCCCAGGACCTCGCCCTCTGCGACGGATTGCTGAGCGTCCCCACCGACCCCGCCTGTCCGTCGATGAATCTGGCGCAGAGCGTCGCCGTGGTGTGCTATGAGATCGCGCGCAAACCCGGCAAGGGGCCTGCGCCGGCGCCCCGCATCCCCTACGGGGAGCTCGAACGTCTCGCGGAACAGGCGGAACGCGCGTTGCGCCGTATCGGCTACCGGCCGTCGTTGACTCCTCAATCCCGCCGGGAGAAGCTGCGAAGCCTGCTCCGCCGCCGCGGAGTCGCGGTTCGGGAAGCAGGCTTCCTTCGGGAGGTGCTCAGGCGTCTGGAAGACGCGTCTTAAGCCGCGGTCGTCTTGATGACCTGTTCGAGTTCGTAGGGAAGCGAGAACTTCATGTGCTCCTCGACGGTCTCGTCCTCGATCACGGTTTCCACCCCGAATTCGTTCCTGCAGTATTCGATCACTTCCTGAACGAGAATTTCGGGGGCCGACGCGGAGGCGGTCAATCCGAGGCTGGAAACTTCCTTGAGCCACTCGGGCTTGATATCCGAGGCGCGTTCAATCAAATAAGCCTTCGTTCCTTTGGCCTCCGCGACTTCGCGCAGACGCACGGAATTCGAGCTGTTCGGCGCGCCGAGAACCAGCAGGAGGTCCACCTTCGGCGTCAGCGATTTGACCGCGTTTTGGCGATTTTGGGTCGCGTAGCAGATGTCGTCCTTAGGGGGGACCTTCAATTTAGGAAAGCGCTTCTTAAGCGTCGCGATGATCTCGGCGGTATCGTCGAGGCTCAGCGTGGTCTGGGTGAGGAACGCGACCTTCTCCGGGTCCGGGACTTCGACCGCTTGGGCCTCGAAGATGTCGCCGACCACGCGGATCGAGGCGGGGGCTTCTCCCATCGTTCCGATGGTTTCGACGTGGTCGATGTGTCCGATCAGGATGATGGTGTACCCATCCTTCGCGTACTTAATGGCTTCCAAATGCACCTTGGTCACCAGCGGGCAGGTGGCGTCGATCACCTTGAGGTTTCGAGCCGCGGCTTTCTTGTGCTCGGCCGGGCTCACGCCGTGCGCCGAAAAAATCAGCCAGGCGTTCTCCGGGACCGCGTCGAGATTCTCGACGGTAATCGCGCCCTTCTTCTCCAGGTCCGCAACAACGAATTTGTTGTGGATGATCTCGTGGTTTACGTAGACGGGCTTGCCGCACACCTCGAGAGCCTTTTCCACGACGTCGATCGCGCGAACCACCCCGGCGCAAAAACCGCGGAGTTTGGCCAGGACGAGCGTCTCGACCTTGGGCTTCGCGAGGGTTTCCGTCGTCACGCCAGCCCCGCCGCGCCGCCCGTGAATTCGGGGATGACCTTCGCGACCGGCGCGTAGGTCTTTCCGAGGAACGCCGCGGTGCGCTTGGCGATGCCGTTCTCGTCCAGCTCAAGAGAGGCGTAAAGCTGTTCCATGGATCCGTGCTGAACGAACTGATCCGCGATGCCGATGCGCAGCGTCTCCGTATTTAAGCGCATATCGGCGAGGGCTTCGAGAATCGCGGATCCGAACCCGCCGTCGAGCACATGGTCTTCGACCGTGATGATCCGCGGAGTCTTGGCGACGATCTGCTCGAGCAGCGCCCGGTCGAGGGGCTTCACCCAGCGCATGTTTACGACGCCGACGGAGATCCCGATTCCCTTGAGCGCTTCAGCCGCTCGGATCGACGGCCAAACGCGGTTGCCGATCGCGAGAATCGTCGCGTCCGACCCGTCGCGCATCCGGACGCCTTTGCCGATCGGAAGCGTGTGCATGACGCTGTCCATCTTGACGCCTTCGCCCTCGCCGCGAGGATAGCGCAGCGAGACCGGAGCGTTCATTGCGAGGGCGGTTTTCAGCATGTGCTGAAGTTCGTTCTCATCGGCCGGAGCCATGACGTTCATGTTGGGGATTTGGCGCAGCATGGCGTAGTCGAACGTACCGTGATGGGTCGGCCCGTCGTTTCCGACGAGACCGCCGCGGTCGATGGCGAAGACGACCGGCAGCTTCTGCAGACAGACATCGTGCTCGATCTGGTCGTAGGCGCGCTGCAGGAAGGTGGAGTACACCGCGACGACCGGTCGGAATCCCTCACAGGCCTGCCCCGCCCCGAAGGTCACCGAGTGCTGTTCGGCGAGTCCGACGTCGTAGAAGCGTTTCGGGAAGCGGTCGCGGAAGGCGTCCGTGCCCGTGCCCTCCGGCATGGCCGCGGTGATTGCCGTAATCCGCGGGTCTTCTTCCGCGAGTTTCACCAACGCCTTCGCGAACACCTTCGTGTAGGTCGGGAGGGCCGGTTTGTTCGATTTTTTCATTTGGCCGGTTTTGACGTCGAATTTCCCCGGCCCGTGCCAGGTCAACGGATCCTTTTCGGCCAGATCGTAGCCCTTTCCTTTTTTCGTGACGCAATGTACCAGAATCGGGCCCCTCATTTCCTTGATATGTTGGAAGACCTTGATCAACTGATGCGTGTCGTGTCCATCGATGGGCCCGAAGTAGGAAAATCCCATCTCTTCGAAGAGCATCCCGGGAAACAGCAGCACCTTTGCACGCTTCGCCACCCGCAGAACCACGGCTCCCCAAAGCTTGAAGCGGGCGAGGAACTTCTCGATTTCTTTCTGCGCGTTTCGGATTCGACCCAGCGTCAGAAGGCGGGTCAGAAAGGCGCTCATCGCTCCGACCTTCTGGGAGATGAACATCTGGTTGTCGTTGAGGATGACGATGAGGTCGCTTTGCACCTGTCCCGCGTTCTGAAGCCCCTCGTACGATTCGCCGCCCGTGATGCAGCCGTCGGATACGATCGCGACGACCTTGTTTTTCTCGCCCTTAAGATCGCGCGCCGCGGCCATGCCGAGCGCGGCCGATATTGCGGTGGAAGCATGACCGGCGCCGAAGCAGTCGTACTCGCTTTCAGAGCGCTTCAAGAACCCGGAAATTCCGTCGAACTGTCGGATCCGTTTGAGCTCTTCGCGTCGGCCGGTCAGAATCTTATGGCCGTAGGTTTGATGTCCGGTGTCCCAGATCAGGCGGTCGCGTGGAGTATCAAAAACATAGTGGAGCGAGGTGGTGATCTCGGCGCTTCCAAGACTCGACCCTAGATGGCCTCCGATTTTGGAAACGCAGTCCAAAATCCACTTTCGGATTTCCTGCGAGACCTGGGGAATCTTGTCTTCCGGCAGCGCGCGGAGATCCTTCGGGTCGTTGATTTTCGGCAAAAGTTCCATGAGTTCCTCTCTAAGTCCGGCGTTCCCTTGGGGGGGCTCGGGACGGACTATGTCCGACACCAAATGTTAATGGACATTATAGCACCGTTCGAGTCCTTCCGGACGCGCGTTTGGGCCTCTCTCTCTATCGATCCCGTTCCAGGACGAAATCGGCCAGCCAATGGAGGGGCTCCGCGCGGTTTCCGAAGGGTTTCAGGCAGGCGTGCGCCTTCGCCGTCCACCGGCGGGCTAGGGTCCGGGAACCGTCCAGCCCGTAAAGGCGAGGGTAGGTTAGTTTATCGTTGTCGAGGTCGGATCCCCGCTTCCCCAATTTGCTCTTGTCGCCGACCCGGTCGAGAATGTCATCGACGATCTGAAACGCGAGTCCGATCGAGCGCCCGTACTCCCGCAGCGAGCACCGCTCGGCCGGGGCGGCGCCCGCGAGCACCGCGCCGGCCTCGAGACTCGCCGTAATCAATGCGGCCGTTTTGTGCGTATGGATGTACTCCAAAGCCTTCTTGGCCCTGGCGCCGGCCCCGTCGCTCATGAGGCGCTTCCCGTCTCCCTCGGCTTCCAGATCGGCCGCCTGGCCGCCGACCATCCCTCTCGCACCCGACCCGGCCGCGATGACGCGCACGAGCTCTGCCGCATTCGAGCCGGAAAGCTTCAAATCCGCCGCATTTTCGGCCGCCAATTCGAAGGCCATGGTCAGGAGTCCGTCTCCGGCGAGTATCGCGAGGGCCTCCCCGAATACCTTGTGATTGGTCGGTTTCCCGCGCCTCAGATCGTCGTCGTCCATCGCGGGGAGATCATCGTGAATCAAAGAGTAGGTGTGAATCATTTCGAGGGCGCAGGCGGTTTTCATCACCTTCATCCCATCGAGCCCGCGGCATTCCGCGGCGGCCATCACCAGAACCGGGCGGAGGCGCTTGCCGCCGGCCATCAAAGAGTAACGCATCGACTTCTTCATCGATTCCGGCATCGGAGAGAGAAAGGGAATCGCCGCGCGTCCCCGCCGCTGTACGAGCCGCAGCAGGGCCTTTTCGACCGAAGTCCCTCGGGATTTAAGATACGCCTCAAGCTTCTTCTGCATGGGATCTCTCAAGAAAAGATGGAATTCGAGGCGCGTAGGCCTCGAGAAAGCGTACCAAAACGGCGATCGCCCGTCTTTGACGCAATCCGAGGCCGATGAGAAAGGGAATCTCGGCGGGTCGGGAAAAGGCGTAGCGTACTCCCGCGGCCAAGGAGTCGCCCTTGGGGAGCCCCCGGGGAAGGCGGTCGTCCAGCCCATCGAGAATCACTCGGACTCCGAGTGGAGTCACTCCCCGGGACCTCGCCCAGTCGCGTACAGCGGCGGTTTCCATGTCGACGGCCGCGGCCCGGACTTGCGCGGCGAGACGGCGCTTATCGTCAGGAGACTCCAAAACGCGGTCGACGCTCTGAATCCGTCCCATGTGCAAAGGGATTCCGAGTTCCTCGGCGGTTTCCCGCGCGCCCTGAGCGAGGGCGACCGGCGACTCGAGAGGGTCGAAGAGGATGTCCCCGCAGAAAATACCGGGCTGCAGAGCCCCCGCGAAACCCGAGCTGACGACCACGCTCGCGCGGCCCCGCCAGGCGTCGAGCGCCTCGCGGGCTTTCGCGGGGCCGATGCCGGTTTCCAAAACTTCCAGCCCGGTCTTTTCAAGCGGTCTTCGCTCCCACGGCGTCGCCGCCGTCAGCAAAATCATCGCTCGGACTCCTCGCTGAGGCGCGGGAATTGGGGGGGGCGGGGGGCGTAGCCGTTGGCGCAGAACCAATTGACGGCCGCGGCCAACGCCTCGCGCGCCGGACGCGGGCTGAACCCGAGTTCCCTGCGGGCTTTCGACGCGTCATAGTACATCCGGCAGCGCGCCATCCGCACGGCGTCGAGCGGCGCCACGGGAGTTCCGCCGAACATCGAAAGACGGGCGGAATCGACCGCTCCAACCAGCCATGCGACGGCATAAGGCGTTTTAAACCGGGGCGCGCGAAGGCCGGTGAGGAAGGCTAATCCGTCGAGGATCGCCTTGAGCGTCATGTTCTCGCCGCCGAGGATGTAGCGCTCGCCGACTCTTCCCTTCTTCGCCGCGAGCCAGTGCCCGCTCGCGACATCACGAACATCCACCACGTTGAGTCCGGTGTCGATGTAGGAGGGCATTTTCCGGTTCAAAAAATCGACCACGATTTTCCCGGTAGGCGTGGGTTTGATGTCTCGGGGGCCGATCGGGGCCGTCGGATTCACCACGACGACCGGCAGGCCTTCGGCGGCCAGCGCCAGCGCCGCCTGTTCGGCGCGCCATTTCGATTTTTTGTAGACCCCGACGATCGCGGCGTCGTCGGCGTAGGCGTCCGTCTCCGTGGACGAGCCGTCGGCCGAGGGGGGCTTGATCGCCGCGACGCTGGAACAGTGGACGATGCGTTCGGCGCCGGCGGCGGCGGCGGCGCGCAGCACGTTCACCGATCCGTCCACATTGGTCCGGTACATTTCCCGCGCGTCCGGAACCCAAATCCGGTAGTCCGCGGCGGCGTGGAACGCGTACCGGACCCCCTCGCATCCGCGCGCGAGCGAGGCGCGGTCGAGAAGGTCTCCCTCGATCAGCTCTACGGAAAGGCCCTTCAGATTCGAGTGGTCCGAGCCCGGACGCGCAAGGCAGCGCACGCGTAGGCCCTCGTCGAGCAGAAGCCGTACGAGGCTTGCGCCGACGAATCCCGTTCCGCCCGTGACGAAGGCGAGATCCGACACGCCGTCTTTAGGAGGCGACCGTTTCGCGCGCGGGTTCGCTGATCGGGAATTCCGCCGGAATCACCGGCTTTCCGTCTCGAGCGTAGGCCGACGCGGGACGCCGCTTGGCGACCGAGGCGATATCTTTGACGAGTTCGACGAACTTGCCGACGCTCGAGAAGGCTTCCTCGACCGAAGACGGCTCGTAGCCGCAGTGCGTCATGCAGTTCGTGCACTTAGGATTTCCCGATTTCTGACCGTAGTGCGCCCAGTCGGTCGAGTCGAGCAGTTCCTGGTAGGTCTTCGCGTAGCCCGCGTCGTCCATCAGGTAGCAGGGCTTCTGCCATCCAAAGATGTTGCGCAGGGGGTTCCCCCAAGGCGTGCAGTCGTACTCGCGCTTGCCTTCGAGGAAATCGAGGTAGAACGGGCTGTGATTGAACTCCCAGCCCATCGTGCGCCAATCCTTCAGGGTCTCGCGGAACCAGTTCTTCGTTTGCTCGCGCTGGAGGAAGAGCTGCTGCTTGGGAGCCTTCTCGTACGCGTAGCCGGGGGAGATCATCATCCCGTCGACTCCCAATTCCATCGCCCCATCGAAGAATCGGCGGAATTCCTCGGAGCTCTTACCCTGAAAAATCGTCGTGTTCGTCATCACGTTGAACCCGAGCGACTTCGCCTTGCGGATGGCGGATACGGCGGTCCGGAAGACGCCGTCGCGGCATACCGCGGCGTCGTGCGTCTTTTCGAGCCCGTCGAGATGAATCGAGAAGATGAACCGGCTCGAGGGCTTCAGTTTGTGGATGTTCTTTTCCAGCAGAATGGCGTTCGTGCAGAAATAGATGTATTTGCCGCGGGCGACCAGCCCTTCGACGATTTCCTGAATCTGCGGGTGGGCGAACGGTTCCCCGCCGGCGATCGAAACGATCGGCGCGCCGCATTCTTCGGCCGCGTCGAAGCATTCCTGGGGCGTCATGCGCTTCTTGAGGATGTCGGTCGGGTATTGGATTTTCCCGCACCCGCCGCATTCGAGGTTGCAGGCGAACAAGGGCTCGAGCATCATGACGAGCGGATAGCGCTTGTTTCCCTTCAGCTTCTGCGTGAGGATGTATTTAAAAACCGACAACTGCATTCCCAAGGGTGAGGCCATGTCTATTTTCTCCGTTGTTTCATTACTGGAACGCCGGGACGAGGCGGGATTTGCGGATTTCCGCTTCGTAGGTTCCCAGAGCCGTCAGCGGGAACATGTCCCGGTACATCGTGTATTCCAGATAGAAGACCTTCGGGAAACCCGTCCCCGTGTACTCGGTCTCTTCCCAGGTGCCGTCTTCTCGTTGAGTCGTTAAAAGGTGATCGACGCCGCGGCGCACGGACTCATTGTCGAGCCGGCCCGCCGCGATCAGTCCCATCACGGCCCAGGCCGTTTGGGAGGGGGTCGCGGGCCCGGCGGCCTTTTTGGAGACGTCGTGGTACGTTTCGCATGTCTCGCCCCAACCCCCGTTCTCCAACTGCACGGATTCGAGCCAGTTCCCGGCTTTTTGAATCCACGGCTCATCCATATCGCAACCGATCGCGCGCAGTCCGCGCAGCACCTGCCAGGTCCCGTAAATGTAGTTCACACACCAGCGGCCGAAGAAGGACCCGTCGGCTTCCTGCTCCCGCTTGATGAAGTTCACCGCCGAGCGCACCACCGGGTAGCTCATGTCGTAGCCGATGTAGCCGAGAAATTCGAGCACGCGACCGGTGATGTCGACGGTGGGTGGGTCGATCATCGCGTTGTGGTCGGCGAACGGGATTTTAGTGAGGATCGCTTTGGTGTTGTCTTTATCGAAGGCGGCCCAACCTCCGTTCTTGGATTGCATCGAGATCAGCCAATGCAGACCGCGCAGGCAGGCCTTTTCGCGCCATTGGGCGACCGAATCGCCCAGGTCGACGTGGCGCAGCGCGAGCATCACCATCGCGGTGTCGTCGATATCGGGGTAAAACGCGTTGTTGAATTCGAACGCCCAGCCGCCGACCGGCCCCTCGGTGTTCTTGACGCGCCAGTCCCCAGGGCGGCGAATCTCATTTTGCAGCAGCCATTCGGCGGATTTGGTGAGCGCCGGATGCTTTCGGTCAAGTCCGGATTCGGCGAGCGCAATGACGGCGATGGCGGTGTCCCAGACGGGGGAATGACACGGCTCCATTTCGATGCGGTCGCCGCGGTCGAGTTCGAGCTTCTCCAGTTCGCGCAGTTCCTTCTTGAAACGCGGGTCCTGGTCGGAGTAGCCGAGAGACTTCATGGCAAGAATGGTGTTGACGATTCCCGGGAAAATGGCGCCCAAGCCGTCGGAATCTTCAAGATGTTCGAGCATCCAGTTCTCGGCGAGGCGCAGGGCCCAGGAGCGCACCCAGTGGGGGCCTTTCCCTTCCATCCCTTTCAGCATATCGTCCCAGAGCAGGAAAAAGCGCGTCCAGGAGATCAATCCCTTTTCCTTGACGGTCTCGCTGAGCGGCACATGGCGTCGGCTGTCGGGAAAGAGCTCGTCGAGCCGGGCGTGCTCGGGGCAAAGCACATCAGGGCGTTCGGACCAGACGATCGCCAAGGGAACCACGATGGAGCGCGTCCACGAGGACATTTCGTACAGGTTGAAATAGAACCAGTTCGGGAACAGCATGATCTCAGGAGGGATCGACGGAACGCCTTTCCAGCTGTAAAGGCCGAACAGCGCCATGTAAAACTTCGAGTAGGTATTGACCTTATGAATTCCGCCGAGCGCGTTGATGCGTTCGCGGGCGTGCGCCAAAACCGGATTTTCGGCGTTGAGTCCTGCGAACTTGAGCGCCCAATAAGCCTTCACCGTGGCGGAAATTTCGGAGGGTCCGTTTTTGCAGATCGGCCAGCCTCCATCCGGGTTCTGCGCGTCCAAGATCGTCTTCGCGAGCTTCTGAACCTTGGGAGAGTTCCCTCGCCCGAGGAAATTCAGTAGCATGATAACGTCGGATTCGAGGGTGGTGTCGGCCAGCAGTTCGGCGCACCAATAGCCGTCCTCGAAATTTTGCTTGCGCAGAATCGTTTGCTGCGCCCGGCGAATACCGTCGTGAAGCGCGTCCCAGAACGAGGCGGGAGCGGCTTTCGGGGGGATGGGTTTAAGGTTTTCAGCCCAGGCGTCGGGCTTGCGAAATCGGGGCTGTCCGAAGGGAACCAGCCATTCGGTGACAAGTCGTCTTACCATAGATCGGTCGTACTCCAAAGATGCGGCATCGGCAACTAAATAGTGCACGATTATACTCTATTCCGAGAGTTGTCTGCAATCACTTAAGTTCGACACTTTCGGGAGCGCTCTGCGTCCTGCTCGCGGCCGCGGCCGGATGCGGCCGAGAGTCCCGGGTCGTGCGCATCGCCGTCGCCATGCCGCTGACGGGTCCCACCGCCCCGACCGGGACGGGAGCGCTGCGCGCGATTGAACTGGCGGTGGCTGAGGCTCAGGGGACGGGGGCTTTCCCTTATAAACTCGAAGTCGTTCCCGTCGACGACCGGGGCGACGGGGAAACCGCGGTGAACGTCGCCAATCTCATCGTCTCCAAACCGGATGTCGTGGCGGTGATCGGGCATTTGCATTCCGAGACCGCCTTGCGCGCGGCGCCGGTGTACGCCCGAGCCGGACTTCCGCTTCTGGTTCCGGGGGCCACGAACCCGGACCTGACGCTGCGGCAGCTGTCGCCGGATTGGCCCGGTCCCCGCAATGTGTTCCGGCTCCTCCCCCATGACGGAATCCAAGGGAGAGCGCTCGCCGAGTTCGCCTTTAACACGCTGCGGCTTCGGCGCCTGGCCGTGATCCACGAAAAAACGCTTTACGGGGAAGGCTTAGCTCAGGAGGTCCGCGCGCGCTTCACATCCTTGGGCGGAGGGGTTCCGCTCTTCGAGGCGATCCAGCGCGGGTCCCAGGATTTTTCCGCCTGGCCCGCAAAATTAAAGAACGTCGACGGGGTCTTTTACGGCGGGATCTATGTAGAAGCCGGCCTATTGCTGAAGCGCTTGCGCGATTTTGGATGGAAGGGACGGTTTTTGGCCGGGGACGGCGCGCGCGCTCCGGAGATTTTCGATGTCGCGGGTTCCGCCGTCGAGGGCGCCTATTTCAGCACGCCCGGGCTCCCGCCCGACGCCTTGCCCGACGCCCATCGGTTTCTCGAGGCCTACCGAAACCGTTATCCGGGGGAGGCGCTCGGCGTTTATGATCATTTCGCCTATGAGGCCGCCGAACTGCTTCTAGACGCGATCGCCCAAGTCGGTCCGGATCGAGCCAAGCTTCTGGACTCGATGCGCAGGACGGACCGCTACGGAATCCTGGGGCGCACGCGCTTCGACGCTAAAGGGGATGTTCGCGAGCGGCGAATTTCAATCTGGAAGGCGGACGCGGAGTCCCGCTCTTTCCTGCTGAGACTGGATCACCAATAGCGGCGGGCGCCGAGATAGCGTTTCTTCCAATACGGATTGCTCATGTCGCCGGCGCGAACGCCTTTTCCCGAGGTCGGGGCGTGAATAAATTTTCCGTGCCCCTGGTAGACCCCGACATGGGAAACGCTTCTCTTGACGGTGGCGAAGAACACGAGGTCTCCCGGCTGCAGGGCGTCGGCTTGTATCCGCCTCCCGCTTCTGTACTGCGTCCGCGTTGTGGGAGGAATCGGAATGCCCGCCTGCCGATGCGACCACCAAGCGAGTCCGGAGCAATCGAAGCCCCGGTCGGGGGAACGCCCTCCGAATCTGTACCGGACCCCCGATTGAGATCGCGCTTTCGCGGCGACGGCTGCTCCGCGGCCGCCCTCTCGCATCGGCGGCGCGGAACCAAAACAACCCGCGAAAAGAAGAATTGGGGCAACGAAGAGCAGCGGCCGTCTCACGGGAAAATGATAGCCTTTCGGCCTAACGACGCCAAATGAACCCGCCCTTGCGCGCTGCTTCCCCACGATGGCTTCCGCTCTGGATCACCGCGACGACGCTGACCCTTGGTCCGGCCGCTTTCGCGCAGTCGTTTCCCGGAACGTCCGTGAGTACGGCGCCGATCTCTGTCTCGACCTTCGCGGCTGCGGCCGAATCCGCGGCGCTTTCGACCGAGCCGACGGTCGCCGTCGAGTCCGTCTCCGTTTCAACGGAAGAAGTTTCGAACGAAGTCGCGCTGGAAGACGATCGAGAGGACGAAGCAGCCATTGTGGAGGCGCCCGTGAAAACGCCTCCGGCCGCCGAACTCGCGGCCCCGCCGGGATTTGAACCGATGCGCGGATTGCACCTGACCGCTTGGGTGGCGGGGACGGGGCGACTGCGCCGTCAGTTTCTGGAGAAGGCTTCGGGGACGGTGGTCAACGCGATCATCGTCCCTGTGAAGGAAATCGACGGACACGTCTACATCCCCGGCGTCGCGTCCGCGCGCGAATATGGGACGCAACGCCTGGCGATCCCGCGCCCCGAAGAATTGGTTTCCGATATCCATTCGGCAGGGATGAAGGCGGTCGCCCGGGTGGTCGTCTTCGAAGACAACCTGCTTGCGCGCCGCAAACCGGAGTGGGCGATCCAAGACGTAGACGGCGGGGTTTGGCAAAATCGCAAGCGATTGACCTGGGCAGACCCTTACCGTCGGGAAGTTTGGGACTATAATTTTGAAATCGCTCAGCGGGCGGCGGATGCCGGCTTCGACGAAATTCAGTTCGATTACATCCGCTATCCGTCGGACGGGGAACTCGAACGCTGTCGCTACTCGAATCCGCACCACTCGAGTTCGACTGCGGTTTCCAATCTGCTGGATTTCCTGAAAGCGGCCCGCTCGCGCTTTCATTCCCAAGGGATCCCCGTCTCGACGGCGCTTTTCGGGTTGACGACGAGTGCCGATGACGATCTGGGCATCGGGCAGGACATCGACCTGATGGCGGCGCTCGTGGATGCCGTCAGCCCGATGATGTATCCGTCCCACTACGCGCGCGGAGCGTACGGATTAGGCCACCCGAACGCGCGTCCGTTCGAGGTGATCGACTACGGCCTGCGCGACGCGACTCGCCGCCTCGGCGCGGACGCCTACAAACTGCGCCCCTACCTCCAGGATTTCTCTTTGGGGGTTCGTTACCGGGAGCACGAAGTTCGCGAGCAATTCCGCGCGCTCGAAGGCCGCGGAGTTCCCGGTTGGATTCTTTGGAACCCGCAGAATCGCTACACGTGGGACGCGCTGCGCGCCCCCGCCCCGCGCTCGAGAATCACCCCTCCTAAGGGGTTTTAAGATGGACAATCTTCGGGCCATTCCTTTATAATCCCCCTGATCCGGAATCCGGGTCGGGAGGCCGTATGCGAATCGCCGTTTTAACCGCCGCTTTTTTTCTTCTGACGGGTCTTCACGCCGCCGATGCGGCGCCGCGCGTCAAAGGCGGCCTCTCGCCTGTTTTCGGAAGCAACGAATACGAGGGATGGAACGCCTACCTCGGGATCGGGGGGGATCACTTCTCGATCGCGCCCGAGGTGACGACGTACCAATTCAAGGGAAGCAACGGACGCTACAACAGCGCGTCCGTCCGGGCGGGCTACGACATGCGCTGGTTCGGCTTCGGCGCCACCGCCGGACGCAGCTTCCCCCGCAACGGGTACAGCTCCGTTTACGGCGGGGGGGATTTCGCGTTCACCCTCTCCCCGCTCGGCGACGAGGGCATCCGGCGCATCGGCGGCACCGGCCGCGGAGGCGTCCCCGCCGGGAAGGGCATCGCGCGCGTCGATTTCGGCGGCGGCGTCAAGTGGACGGCGCATCGCCAGGAGAGCGCGACGACCTCCGACGCCAAGCTCACCCAGCGCGAGCTTCACGGTTTCGTCGGCGCGTCCGTGCTCGGCGCGGTTTTGGTCAGCGGTCGTGTGTCGAAGTTCGGCTACAACGCCGATCTTCGCAGCGCGGCCACGGCGGTTCCGGGGAGTTTCTGGACCCCGCTCGTCGGCCACATGAATTCGGTGAACGGATTCGCCGATTCCTCGTTCCACGCGAACGCGGAGATTCCGGTATTCCCGATGATCCGCCCCTTCGCCAATTACACCTATACGAAATACGCGGCGCTTGCCGCGACCGCGCCCGGCGATTCGCGCGCCTACGCCGCCGGCGTGCGCGTCGGGCTTGAGCTGGTCGCGATTGAAGCCGCGTACCAGCATGTGAGCGTCACCGGTTCAGCGGCCGATCAGAACTTCTATACGATTTCGGCGGGATTGCGGCTGTAGTGCCGCGGGAGCGCGGCGGAGTCACTGATTCCCCCGGGTTTCAGGCCCTACTCTGGTGTCAGGGTCTCGGAGCCTTCAACGACAACGCTTTCAAGACGCTGATCGCCCTCTGGGCGGTTTCGCGTCTCCCTCCGGAACGCTCGAGCGCACTGATCGCTTTCGCCGGCGCGCTGTTCGTCGTCCCGTTCATCCTGTTTTCCACGACCGCCGGCGCCATCGCCGATCGTTGGGAAAAGAAGCGTTTGATCGTTCTATTCAAGGGCGTTGAATTCGTTCTCATGGTCGGCGCCTGCGCGGCGTTGGCCCTGGAGAGCGTCCCGCTGCTCTTGGCGCTGCTTGTGTTGATGGGCGCGCAAAGCGCGTTCTTCGGCCCGGTCAAGCTCGCGATACTCCCGGAAATTCTGGAGGACGAAGCGCTTTCCCACGGCAACGGCCTCATGCAAACCTCCACGTTCGCGGCGATCCTCCTTGGGACCATCGCCGCCGGAGTGATGATCGAAAAATTTTCCCACTCCCTCGTTTGGGCCGGGGCGGTCTTCATCGCGGCGGCCGCGGCCGGCTTCGCGGCCAGTCTGAAAGTTCCCGAACCTCCCGCGCGCGGCGGCGCGGAGCCTTTGCGCTTCAATATCCTCGCTCAGGCGCTGGAGAACTTCCAATCGGTGCGGAAATATCGCGGGGTCATGCTCGCGTTGGCCGGGAGCGCTTACTTCTGGTTCATCGGCGCGATTCTTCAGATGAACCTCCTGGTTTACGGGAAGCAATTGATGCACCTCTCGGAAGCGTGGCTGACGCTATTTCAAGTCGCCGTCGCCGTTGGAATCGGAGGCGGCAGCTATCTCGCCGGCAGGCTTTCGCGGGATCAAGTGGAACTCGGTCTTGTCCCCGTGGGCGCGCTCGGGCTCGTGGTTTTCTCTTTGGCGCTCGCATTTTCATTCCATTCGACCGGCGCGACCTTCGCGGGTCTCATCCTTCTGGGAGCCAGCGCCGGGTGCTTCGTCGTCCCTCTAATGGCCTTCGTTCAGCAGCGCTCTCCCCAAAACGAACGCGGAAAATTCATCGCAATGGGAAACCTCTTTTCGTTTACCGCGATCCTCGCGGCCTCCGGCTTCCTCTGGGCCTTCAGCGACCTTTTCCGTCTCCATCCCGGCCAGATTTTTCTCGCGACCGGAATCATGACCACGGCGGTCGCGGCGTTCATCACGCGGCGGTTGCCGGATTTCCTGCTCCGGTTGATTTTGTATCCGATCGCCAACATCGCCTACCGGATCCGCATCGACGGGGGAGTCCATATCCCGCTGCGCGGCCCGGCGCTTCTTGTGGCCAACCACGTTTCACATGTGGACGCGTTTCTGATCGCGGCGGCGTCGAGGCGCCTGGTGCGGTTTCTGATGTACAAGCCCTATTACGAGCATCCGCTGATGAATCCGGTTTGCCGTGCGATGGGTGCGATCCCGATCTCGGAAACCGACGGAGCGAAGGAGATCATCCGCTCTTTGGAGCGCGCCAAGGACGCGCTGCGGGCGGGGGAAGTCGTCTGCATTTTCGCCGAGGGCCAGGTCACGCGAACGGGGCAGATGCTGCGCTTCAAAAAAGGTTTTGAACGCATCTTGAAAGGAATGGACGGGGTCCCGATCGTCCCCGTCCACCTCGACCGCGTCTGGGGGAGCATCTTCAGCTTTGAGCGCGGGCGTTTCTTTTTTAAGCGGCCCCGCCGCCTGCCTTATCCGGTGACCGTCAGTTTCGGTGCGCCGATGCCGGGTTCTTCCAACGCCTACTCCGTGCGCCAACGCATCCTAGAGATCGCGTCGAACGCGTTCTGCTACCGGCTGCGTGAAAAGGCCCCGCTTCCCGCCGCCTTTTTACGCGAGGCGAAGCGGCATTGGTCGCGGCCCGCGCTCGCCGATTCCACGGGGGTTTCCCTTTCCTACGGCGGGGCGCTGGTGCGCGTTCTTCTGCTGCGCTCCGCGCTCGCGGCCCGGCTCGACTCCGACGGTCCGGTTTCCCTGCTTCTCCCGCCTTCCGTCGGAGGGGCTTTGGCGAATATCGCGGTCTCCGCTTTAGGGCGCGCGACGGTGAACCTGAACTACACCATGTCCGAAGCGGCGGCGATGGAATGCTCCCGTCAGGCGAAGTCCGCCGCCGTCCTCACGTCCCGCAAATTCCTCGAAAAACTGGGCTGGTCCGAGCCGGAGGGAGCGCTGTATCTCGAGGATCTCGTTTCCGGACTCTCCAAAATCAGGGGCGCGGCGCTGACCGCCGCCTGCCGGCTGCTGCCCGCCGGCTTGGTGGAAGGTCTGATGCTGGGACCCCGCGTGCCCCCGGACTCCGTCGCGACGATTATCTTCACGAGCGGATCCACGGGCGATCCCAAGGGGGCGATGCTCACGCACGAGAACATTCACGCGAATATCGAAGCCCTCTGCCAGTTGTTTCAGGTGGACGCGAACGATCGTCTGCTCGGCGTGCTGCCCTTCTTCCATTCCTTCGGACATACCGGGTGTTTGTGGTTTCCGCTGCTCGCCGGCATCGGCGCGGTCTATCATTTCAATCCTCTCGACGCGAAACTGATCGGCCGCCTGGCGAAAAAACACTCGGCGACCTTTCTCCTCGGGACTCCGACCTTCCTTCTCGGCTATCTGCGCAGGGTCGAGCCGGATCAATTCCGAACGCTTCGCACGGTGGTCGTCGGCGCGGAAAAGCTGAGAGCCGAGGTCGCGCGCGCGTTCGAGGAGCGCTTCGGCGTGCTTCCTCTCGAGGGCTACGGCGCGACCGAACTCTCCCCGGTCGCCGCGATCAATATCCCCGATTTCAAAGCGGGCGACGGGCGCCAATTGGGTACGAAGCTGGGCACGATCGGACACCCGCTTCCCGGCGTCCTGATGCGGATCGTGGACGCGGATTCCGGCGAGGAACTTCCCGCGGGCGCGCCCGGACTCCTTTTGGTCAAGGGGCCCAACGTCATGAAGGGGTATCTCGACGACCCCGAACGCACCGCGCGGGCGCTGCGCGACGGCTATTACGTGACCGGGGACATCGCGTCCATCGATGACGACGGGTTCGTCACCATCACGGATCGGCTGAGCCGCTTCAGCAAGATCGGCGGAGAAATGGTGCCTCACATAAAGGTCGAGGAGAAGCTGCACGAGGCCGCGGGCGCCGTCGATCAGACCTTCGTCGTCGTCGGCGTCCCCGATGAACGCAAGGGCGAACGCCTCGTCGTTCTGCACAAGCCCGTCCCCGATCTCGACGCCGTGATCGCCGCTCTCCAAAGCAGCGGCCTGCCGAAGCTGTGGATTCCCGCGCGGGACGCTTTCCGGGAAGCGGCCGAATTTCCCGTCCTCGGATCGGGAAAGCTGGATTTGGCGGCGCTCAGGCGCGCCGCCGCGGAGGCGAACGAATGACGACGCGAGGCCTGATCGACGCGCATGTGCACCTGGCGGCGCTGCCGACCGAGAGCAACGGCTGCTGGATTTCCCCGCGCATGCTGAAGACGCCGGTGGCGAGGATGGTGGCGTGGTCGTTGGATCTTCCGCTTGATGACGCCCAAACGGCCAATCGGCGCTATCTGGAACGTCTGGAAACGGAATTCGCCGCTTCTGAGTCGGTCGAGAAAGCCGTTCTGCTGGCGATGGACGGCGTCTACGACGCTCAGGGCCGACTCGACAAAGACCGCACGGACTTTCTTATCTCCAACGACACCCTTCTGGAAACCGTCGCCTCGCGGCCGCAATTCTTGGCCGGAGTTTCCATCAATCCGTTTCGTCGCGACGCGCTCGACGAACTCGAACGCTGCGCCGAACGCGGGGCAAAACTGGTCAAGGTACTCCCGAACGCGCAAATGTTCGATCCGGGCGACGGGCGCCTGCTGCGATTTTACCGCCGGCTCGGCGAACTGAAGCTTCCCCTGCTCAGTCATATCGGCTACGAATTCAGCCTGATCGGGCAGGATCAGAGCGTCGGCGATCCCGATCGCCTGATCGGCGCGCTCGAAGAGGGGGCGACCGTCATCGCCGCGCACGGGTGCAGCCAGGGACTTTTTTTCGTCGAGAAGCATTTTAAGACGATGCTGCAAATGGTCCGCCGCTACAAGAATTTTTACAGCGATCTCTCCGCCCTTACGCTTCCCAACCGTGTCGGCGCGCTGATTCGCATCAGCCGGCGTCCCGAGCTTTTTGAGCGTCTCGTTTTCGGAACGGATTATCCGCTTCCGTGTTTTTCCTACCCCGCCATTCTCGGCGGGGGTTTCCAGGAATCCCGCCGGGCGACGAACCGGTTCGACCGCCAACTGCGCGTGTTCCAGTCGCTCGGGGTCAAGCCGCAGGCGGACCTGGGCGCCCTGCTCGCCCAATAGGCCTAGACAGTACCGGGTCGTTCTGCTTATCCCGCGGCTGCGGGGCTGGGGCATAATAAAGGGGAGTTTCTGCCGCACGGAGATTTCGATGAAGAAAACCTTCGCCGCCTCGCTTTCCGCAGTCCTGCTCTGGACCTCCGGTCCCGGGGCCGCCCCGGCCGCGGCCGCCGTGTTGACCCGCGCCGCCTCCGCGCCTACCTCCGCTTCCGCCGTGTCAGGAGCGCCGGTCGGTGTTCTCGCGCCGTCCGTCTCGATGGGCGCCGAACGGATCTCGCCCGCGTTTTCCGGAGCGCTGCCGACTCTTTCTACGCTGCCCTCGGGAACGCTCCCGCTTGCGTCCGTCGCGGCCGTCTCCGCGTCCGCTCCCGGAGAGCCGCGAGCCGCGTCGTTTCCCTCGTCGTCCCCCGGCGTCAAGACGCCGCGCTCCGTGACAAGCGCGAAAGCGCCCGCGGCGCGCGCCTCTCTCGTTAAAGTCGCGGAGGCTTTGTCTTCGAACGCTCCGGCACCCGAAAGCGCCGCGAAGGGAGGGATCTCCACCCGCTTTTTCGACGCGACGGCGAAGGCTCCCGAGGGCGCCGTCATCGCCGCCGACGCCGCTCCGAGGGCGCGGGCGATCGCGGGTCTGCAGCCCGCCTCCGCCGGTGATTTGCGCCGTTTCGCCGCCGCGGCCGCGCCGGCCGCCGCGGTCACGACCGCCGCCGCGGACCCGACCTTGCCCGCCCGCTTGATCGAATGGATTGCCTCGCTTCCGGGCGTCGAGACGGTGATTCAATGGTTCACGCTTCTTCCGGGTTGGGCTCAGACCGGCCTCTGGGTCGGGGCCGGATTCGGCGCCGCGTCGGTCGCCCCGAAGATCGTCCGCCCGGTCGCGAAATGGTTTTTCCGGCAAGTCGAGTGGAATCAGCTTCGCGAGGATTGGCTGACGAGCGTCGTCGCCTACGCTTCCTGGTTCGGCGCCGTCACCTATGCGGTCGGCATGGTCGGCGGCTGGCAGGCGCTCGCCGTGAACGGCTCGGTCTTCGCGCTGACGACCACCCTCGCGGTCAGCGACGTCGCCGCCAATGTCGCGGACGGATTTTTCCTCTATCAAAACCGAACTCTAAAAATCGGAGAGCGGTTTGAAGCCCTCGGGGCGAAGGGAGTTTTGGAAGCCGCCAATCCGCGCTTCATCGTCGTCGATCAAACCGGCGAGGACGGGGCGGAATGGGACCGGATTCTGATTCCGAACGAAAAGATGGAAAAAGAAGGGATCGGAGGGGTCGCGTCGGAAAACGATCCCGAGTCGCGCCGCTTCCAAGGCGCGGCCGGGCTTTCGCTGGCGTCGGCCGCCGCGTTCTGGACTTCCCTAGGAGAGGTAGGCCAGTCGATCGCGATTCTCGCCGGCGGCGCCTGGCTGGGCCGCCGACTCAGCGCCTGGTACCGCGCGACCGACGCGAAGGCCGAGAGCTTCCGGGGAACGGATCTTGAATCGTTCCGGAAATTCCGCAAGCGGGCGACTGTGCTTTGGTGGTTCCGCAACGGCGTCTACATGGCGGGGATGAGCTTGGTCCTTCACCTGTTCGGGGTTCCCGTCTCCGGCATGGTCGGCGCCCTCAGTATTTTTTCCGCGGCCGCCGGTTTCTACATGAAGTCCGTCTCCGGCAATCTGGTCGGGGGTCTTATGATCGCCGCCTATCTTCCCTTCAACGTGGGCGACACGGTGGAGATCGGAAAATACAAAGGCGTGGTCGCCGGCATGTCGCAGAGCGAACTGCGGCTATGGACCGGGGAGTGGAAGGACGGCTCCCGCGCGTACGTCGACGTTCCGCTGACCTTCGTCATGAAGGAAGTCATTAAGATTCGTCCGCTCCGCTCATGAAGCCTGCGGGGGGAAAATGGTACTATGCCCCCGATGAAACAGAATTCGCCCCATCTCGACGATATCGAAGCCGGCGAGTGGATCCAATCCATCGATTCGGTTCTGGATCGCGAGGGTCACGATAAGGCCATCCGGCTGCTGCACCTGCTCGAAGAACGCGTCCACGCGCGCGGCGTGCGCATGCCGTTCAGCGCCAAGACCCCTTTCATTAATTCGATTCCCGTCGAGCGCGAGCCGAAATATCCGGGCGATCGGGACCTTGAGCGGCGAATTCGCAGCGTCATCCGCTGGAACGCCATGGCGATGGTCGTACGGGCGAACCGCATGGCCGACGGAATCGGCGGGCACATTTCGACCTACGCTTCCGCGGCGACCCTCTACGAGGTCGCGTTCAATCATTTTTTCCGCGCGCAGACCGACGATTTCGAAGGAGACATGGTCTACTTCCAAGGCCACGCGTCGCCCGGCATCTACGCCCGGGCTTTTTTGGAAGGCAGGCTGAGCGAGCGGGACCTGGAGAACTTCCGCCGCGAACTCAAGCCGGAAGGGGGCCTGTCCTCCTACCCGCATCCCTGGCTGATGCCGAATTTTTGGAAGTTTCCGACCGTCTCGATGGGCTTAGGGCCGTTGATGGCGATCTACCAAGCGCGCTTCAACCGTTATCTCGAGGATCGCGGGCTTAAGAAGCCGTCCGACGCGAAGGTTTGGGCGTTTTTAGGCGACGGGGAAACCGACGAGCCTGAGTCGCTGGGCTCGATCTCTTTGGCGGGCCGCGAAAAGCTCGACAATCTGATTTTCGTCGTCAACTGCAACCTGCAGCGTTTGGACGGTCCTGTCCGCGGCAACGGCCAGATCATGCAGGAACTCGAGGCGATGTTCCGCGGCGCCGGCTGGAACGTCGTGAAGGTCGTGTGGGGCGGGGAATGGGACCCGCTCTTGAAGGCGGACCACGACGGCGTCCTCATCCGACGGATGAACGAACTCGTCGACGGCGAACTTCAGAAGTACAGCGTCGAGAGCGGGGCCTATACCCGCGAAAAGTTTTTCGGAAAGTACCCGCAGCTGCTGAAGCTCGTGGAGCATTTGTCAGACGAGGATCTGCGGCGGCTGAGCCGCGGCGGACACGATTCGGAGAAGGTGTACGCGGGCTTTAAGTCGGCCTTCGGCCATAAAGGGCAGCCGACCCTCGTTCTGTGCAGCACGATCAAGGGCTACGGGCTCGGCGAAGCCGGCGAAGGCAGAAACATTACGCATCAGCAGAAGAAGCTCAACGAAGAGGAGCTTCGTGAATTCCGTTCACGCTTCGGCATTCCCATCTCGGATGAGGACGTGGCGAAGGCTCCCTTTTATAAGCCCGCGGAAAACTCGCCCGAGATGAAATACCTGAAGGAACGCCGCGCCGCCCTCGGCGGAAGCGTTCCCGCCCGGCGTTCGGTTCCTCCCAAACCGCTGAAAACCCCGCCCGCCGCGTTGTTCTCCGAATTCGACGCCGGCACCGAGGGCCGCGAGGTCTCCACGACGATGGTGATCGTGCGCCTCCTCGCGAAACTGCTGAAGGAGCCCGAACTCGGAAAGCAAATCGTTCCGATCGTGCCGGACGAAGCGCGCACGTTCGGGATGGAAGCGCTGTTTCGGCAATGCGGCATCTACTCGCATGTGGGTCAGCTCTACGAGCCGGTGGATTCCGATCAGTTGATCTACTACAAAGAAACCCGCGACGGGCAAATCCTGGAAGAAGGGATTACCGAGGCGGGTTCGATGTCGTCGTTCATTTCCGCGGGGACCGCCTACTCCTCCTTCGGCGTGAATATGATTCCGTTCTTCATCTACTATTCGATGTTCGGGCTGCAGCGGATCGGGGATTTGGCTTGGGCCGCCGGCGACATGCGGGCGAAGGGCTTCATGATCGGGGCGACCGCCGGGCGCACGACGCTGGCGGGAGAGGGGCTGCAGCACCAGGACGGCAACAGTCACCTGCTCGCCTATCCGATCCCGAACCTGGTCGCCTACGATCCCGCGTTCGCCTACGAACTCGGGGTGATCATCCGGGATGGAATCCGACGGATGTACGAGAATCAAGAAGACATTTTCTACTACGTCACCGTGGGCAACGAGAACTACGCGATGCCCGCTCGCCCGGCGCACGTCACGGATGAAGGAATCCTCAAAGGGCTCTACAAGTTCCGGGCGGCTCCCAACCCCGACGGCAAGCCCGCGCATTTGCTCGCCAGCGGCCCTCTTCTCAACGAGGCCCTGAAAGCGCAGGGCCTGTTGGAGGCGTATGGCGTTTCGGCCGACGTTTGGAGCGTAACGAGCTACAAGGAGCTCTACAAGAACGCGCGGGAGACCGAGCGCTGGAACCTGATGCACCCGGACGAGCCCCTGCGCAAATCGTATCTCGAAACCTGTCTGGAAGGGGAAGAGGGATCGTTCGTCGCCGTCTCCGATTATGTGAAGGCGTTGGCGGAGAGCGTCGCGCGGGGTTTCCCCAAGCCCCCGGTGACGCTCGGAACCGATGGATTCGGCCGCAGCGAGACCCGCGAAGCCCTCCGGGATCATTTCGAGGTCGACGCACGATTCATCGCCCTCGGGGCGCTGGGCGCGCTCCGCCGCGACGGTTCGCTGGACGCCGGCACCGTCGCGAAGGCGTTGGGTGATTTCAAGATCGCGCCGGATAAGCGCGACCCCTATTTTTCCTGAACGAGGCACGCAGATGGCGGTCGAATTCAAACTTCCGGAACTGGGCGAAAATATCAGCGCGGGCGACGTCGTCCGCGTGATGGTTTCCGCGGGGGACACGCTGGCGAAGGATCAGATTGTTCTCGAAGTGGAAACGGACAAGGCGGCCATCGAAGTCCCCGCGTCGGTCGCCGGCGTGATCGCGGAAGTGAAGGTAAAGCCCGGCGACAAGGTAAAGCCAGGTCAGACTCTCTTGACGCTCGAGGAGACCGCGGGGAAGTTCGCGCCGCCGGAGGCCCCGGTCCCCGCGCCCGTTCCCGTTTCGAAACCCGCGGAAAAAAACGGCGCGTCCGAAACGCCGGAACCCGCGGCCGCTCCCCCGCCTTCGCGGGCGCCCGTTCCCGTCGAAACCGCGTCCGACTCCGGCCCGGCGGCCCCGTCGGTGCGGCGCTTCGCGCGCGAAATCGGGGTCGAAATCTCCGAAGTGATCGGCAGCGGGCTTGGGGGACGAGTCTCCATCGAAGACGTAAAGGCGTACTCCCGCGCGCGCGCGGCCGCCGCTCCGGGTTCCACCTCCGCGGCGCCCCCGGCGGCCTCCGCTCCGCTTCCGGATTTTTCCAAGTGGGGCGCCTTCGAACGCGTTCCCATGTCCAATGTCCGAAAGGCCACGGCGAGGCGCATGCGCGCCTCCTGGACGACGGTTCCTCACGTCACGCAGAACGATAAGTGCGACATCACCGAGTTCGAGGAGTGGCGCAAAAAGGCCTCGAAGGAAACGGGAGTCCGCATCACGGTCACGGCCCTGCTGCTGAAGGTGTGCGCGGCGGCGCTCGCCAAGTTTCCGCAATTTAACGCCAGCGTCGACGAATCCGCCGGCGAGATCCTTTTGAAGAAGTACCGCAGCATCGGGGTCGCCGTCGATACGGACCGGGGTCTGTTGGTGCCCGTGATCCGCGACGCGGACAAAAAGACGCTGCCTCAGTTGGCCGGAGAACTGGCCCGAGCCTCGGAGAAGGCTCGCGAGAAGAAGCTGGCGCTCGAGGACATGCAGGGCGGATGCTTCACCATCACCAATCTCGGGGGCATCGGGGGGACCGGGTTCTCTCCGATCGTCAATTGGCCCGAGGTCGCGATTCTGGGCGTCTCCCGGGGACGCGTCGAGCCGGTCTATTCGCCCGGCGGGTTCTCTCCGCGCACCTTGATGCCGCTCTCGCTTTCGTACGATCACCGCGTCATCGACGGGGCCGACGCCGCGCGCTTTTTGCGCTGGGTCTGCGAGACCGTCGAACAGCCGTTGAACCTTTCGCTGGAGGATTCCCTTTGATGGAAAAGACCGAACTCGTCGTCCTCGGGGGCGGACCGGGCGGATACGCCGCCGCGTTCTACGCCGCCGATTGCGGCATCCGGACGTCTCTCGTGGACATCGAACCCAATCCGGGAGGCGTCTGCCTCTACCGCGGCTGCATCCCCTCGAAAGCCCTGCTTCACGCCGCGGCCCTCCTCACCGAGGCGGAAGAAGCCAAGTCCATCGGAATTCAATTTTCGGAACCGGTCGTCGACCTCGACAAACTGCGCGAATGGAAGGAAAGCGTCGTGCGCAAACTGACCGGAGGGCTGGGTCAACTGAGCAAGCAGCGAAAGATCAACTACGTCCAAGGCCGGGGGCGTTTCCTGGACGCTTCGACGCTCGAAGTCGAATCGGCCGACGGTTCCAAGCGAACGCTCGCGTTCGATCACGCGATTCTCGCGACCGGGTCGCGGCCCGTCCGGCTGCCGTTTCTCCCCGACTCCGAGCGCGTTCTCGACTCGACCGGGGCATTGGAACTGCGCGTGGTCCCCAAGCGCATGCTCGTGATCGGCGGCGGCTACATCGGACTGGAGATGGCGACCGTCTATGCGGCGCTCGGCTCGGAGATCACGGTCGTCGAAATGACCCCGGGTCTGCTTCCGGGCTGCGACCGGGATTTGGCCAACGTGCTCGCGCGGCGCGTCTCGAAAACGGCGAAGGCCGTGCTGCTGGAGACGAAGGTCGTTTCCGCCTCCCCGGCGGCGACGGGCATCAAGGTCGAATTCGAGGGGAAGGAAGGGAAAACCTCGGCCGAGTTCGACGTGGTTCTGGCCGCGGTCGGGCGCCGTCCGAATTCGGAAAACATCGGCCTCGAGAACACTAAAATCCAAATCGACAAGCGGGGCTTCGTGACCGTGGATTCCCAGCGCCGAACCGGCGAGCCGACGATTTTCGCCATCGGCGACATCGCCGGGGAGCCGATGCTCGCGCATAAGGCTTCCCACGAAGGCCGGGTCGCCGTGGACGCGATCGTCGGAAAGAAGACGGTTTTTGAACCCGTCGCGATCCCCGCGGTCGTTTTCACCGATCCTGAAGTCGCCTGGTGCGGGCTCACCGAGAACGAGGCCGCCGCGCAGGGCCGCAAGATCGAGGTCGCGCGCTTCCCGTGGGCCGCCTCCGGACGGGCGATTACGCTCAACCGCACCGATGGGATGACGAAGCTGATCGTCGACCCGGAGACCGAGCGCGTGCTCGGCGTCGGCATCGTCGGACCCGGAGCGGGGGAACTGATCGCGGAAGGAACGCTTGCCGTGGAAATGGGGGCGCGGGCGTCGGACGTCGCGTTGACGATTCACGCCCACCCGACTCTCTCGGAAACCTTGATGGAATCCGCCGAGGCCTTCCTCGGACACAGCACTCACGTCTATCGCCCGAAGAAGCCCGCCGAAACGGCCGCTTAACCGGGGCGCAGACAGCGCGGAACGCCCGACTCTTCGCTGAGGGTGTAGCGCCTCGGGCATTTCTCGCACTGTGCGCGCCCGCGCAAATCGTGCACGTCCACGAAGGCCTCGCGCTTTCCGCAGCGAGGAACGGTTTCCCGTCCGCATACGGGATAGCCGTAGCGCGACAGCAAGGTCCGTCCTTCCCCGCACGCCTCGCATCGGTACTCCTTTGCAGTCGCGTCCCAGAGCAGGCCTTGTCCTTCGGCGCAGGACGGGACGGGCGGCGGCGCCTTCGGAGCGGAGGGGACGACGTTTTCCCAAACGATCAAATCGGGATCCTCGTACGGGTCGACGCAGCGGTATTCCTCGACGACGCCGCGATGGCGCGCGGGTGCGGTTCCTGCTTTGCAGTCGTGCGGCAGACAGCGCAGGCTGCCGTTGACGACGACTTGGCGCTGCCCCGCCGGGCAGGGCACGCAGACTTCGGGACGATCCGGGTCTCCGGTCCCAACCGGGGCGGCGTGGGGGCCGCAGGGAAGCTTCGGACGCCCGCCGAGGCACACGTTCCAGCCGTATCCGTCGACGACGGTGATGGCGCCTTTGGCGCAGCGCTCGCAGGCGTAGCTGCTGAAGAGTTTTCGGTTGTCCATTTGGTGGCGCTGCAGGCTCGGGTTTCCCGCCCCGGAGATGCGGGTATCCACGTAAGTCCGGTACCCCTCGGGGCAGGAGGGGTCCTTGCGCTGACGCGCCGAGGCGGACGGCGCCGC
>PFUL01000010.1:0-33667 GCA_002790095.1 Elusimicrobia bacterium CG_4_9_14_3_um_filter_62_55
TGAGTCGAATAGCTCATGCACGGTTAGAAAGGGGGGCTCAGGAAACCGGAGGCAGTGCGCCCACCGGCGCCTGAGCCCTACCAATGGGAGTCCCCAAACCCACGGATCGAAAGGCGCCGCGAGGCGCCGAGACTTCCTGTCTGCTTTGCGCGGAGGCGTCCTTCGGCCCGTTTACTGGAGTCCCGACGAAAACCGTCGGCTCGATGAACGACGGGCGCGCCGCTTGCCGGTATAAGCGCGGTCAAGTTCTTTTTCAGGAAGGGAATCCTCCTCATGGCGTGTTCTGCATTCGCCGCGGGTTGGTGAAGCTGCTCCGTTACGGACGCGACGGGGTTGAGCATATCGTCGGACTCGCCGGACCGGGAGACCTCGTCGGACATTGCGCGCATTTGACGGGAGGGCCGCTCGATCACGGCGCGGAGGCCGCGACCGAGCTGGAGGTCTGCCATTTAACCGAGGCCGCCTACGCTTGCGCGCTCAACAAGGAGCCCGCGCTGCTCAAGCATGCGGCGGCCGCCGTCGCCCGCGAGTTGGGGGAGATGAGAAACCGCTGGATCGAACGCAGCGAGAAAACGGTCCCGGAGCGCCTGCTCGAACTTCTGGTCAGGCTTCCGCGCAAGAAAAAGGAGGGCGGATTATTCGTCGAGGTTCCGCTCAGCCGGCAGGAACTGGCCTCGTACTTGGGGACCGCGCCGGAAACCGTCATGAGAGGACTCAAGAAACTGGCCGACGCCGGCTGCATCGCAACCCACGGGCGCACCATTCGACTGCTTGTGGACTCGAACGAAGAGCGGAGCACTTATGCCTGAGCGACTTGAGTGGAGCGTCGACGCCGAGGTCTATTCACGGGAAACCGTGTTTGCCTCCTGCCGCCGCTGGTCCGCGGAGGCCTCGTTTAAGATCACGAAGAAAGGGAAAAAGCTCTGGCGCGTCGCCGCCGCGGCGAAGCCCGGCGTATCCAAGGAGCGCCTGGCGGAAATTCACGATGGATTCGAAGACGAGGCGATGCATCAGGAACTCCGCGCCGGGGCGCTGCGAGACGCGGGGAAGGTCCGTGAGGCCGTGATCCTGCGGGCGCTGCTATCGGCGTCCCAGGATCCGCAATGAGTCGTCCGGCCCCGTTCAACTTCCGGCTTCGAGGCGACCGGGTGTTGATTTCCAACGATTTCGGACATTTCCTCTGGCTCGACGAGGAGGCCTTCTCCGCCTTTGCGAAAGGGACGCTGCCGGAGAGCGACCCGCGGTTCGGGGAGTTGTGCGCCAAGGGGTTCATGGCCGAACGGATGGATTTGACCGCCTTGACCGAACGTTGGCGCGCGCGGAACACTCATCTTTGGGACGCCTCCTGCCTTCATATCCTCGTCGTTACGCGCAACTGCAACATGCGCTGCGTGTACTGCCACGCGCAGGCCCAATCGGGTTCGCAGTGGGACATGAGCGAGGCGACGGCGGCGAAGATCGTTGATCGAGTCTTCGAGACGCCGAACAAGGTTTTGACGATCGAGTTTCAAGGCGGAGAGCCGCTGACGAACTTCCCGGTGGTTCTCTTTGTCGCCGACCGCGCCAGGAGACTCGCCAAGAAGACCGGCAAGGAACTGCGCTTGAGCCTGATCACCAATTTGAGTCTGATGGACGAGGAGAAGTATGCGGCCCTCCGCGAGCGGAACATCGAAATTTGCAGTTCGCTGGACGGCCCCGCCGCCTTGCACGACGCGAACCGTCTCCTCTTCGGGGGCTCCAGCTATCGCCGCGTGATCCGGTGGTGGAATCGGCTGCGCCAAGACGGCGTCGTCCCCGCCGCGCTGCTGACGGTCACGCGAAAGACGCTCGATCACGCGGACGCGGTGGTCGAGGAATACCGCAAACGGGGCGCGACCTCGATCGCTCTGCGGCCGTTGAACCCGTTGGGATACGCGAAGACGGTTTGGAACAAGATCGGCTACACGCCGGAGGAGTTCCTGGCGTTTTACCGCCGGGCGCTCGACCGCGTGATCGCGGCAAACCGGCGAGGAAGGATATTTCCGGAAACGACGGCGAAGGTATTTCTGACGAAGGCGCTGGCCGCGCGAGAACCGAATCACATGGACCTGAGATCGCCGTGCGGGGCCGGGATCGGGCAGATCGCCTATGATTATGACGGCGAGATTTATTCGTGCGACGAGGGGCGCCTGCTGCGGGCGATGGGAGACGATCTCTTTCACCTCGGGCATGTGGACGCGATGGGACCGAAGGAATGCGCGCTGCATCCTACGATCCGCACGCTGGCGCAGGCCTCGTCGTTGGACGCCCAGTCGGGGTGTTCCCGCTGCGTGTACAAACCGACCTGCGGCGTCTGCCCGCTGTTGGAATACGTCGAGAACGGGGATCTCTTCACGCGCGCGCCGGATTCGCGGCGGTGCCGGATCCTGATGGGAATCCAAGACGACCTGTTCGAGCGTTTGCGTGATCCCCGCCAGCGCAAGGTTCTCGAAACCTGGGTGGATGGGGAGATGGAGCGCCGCGGCGACCCCGCCGCGCTCTATCAAAGGACCTGAACATGCTCGACGCCGTCAAGCGCATCGACATCAAGCTGGGCTTTTCCTGCAACAACCGCTGCCGCTTTTGCGTGCAGGGCGACAAGCGGGAACGTTTCCAATCCCGTCCGCTGGAACGCGTTTTAACGGATCTGCGCGAGGGCCGGGAGGGCGGGGCGTGCGAGGTGGTTTTGACGGGGGGAGAACCTACTTTGCAGCCGACGTTGCTGCAGGCGATTCGCGAAGCGAAGCGATTGGGATACTCCAACATCCAGGTCCAGACCAATGGAAGACGCTTTTTCTACGGGAATTTCTGCGACGAACTCATCGAGGCGGGGGCCAACGAATTCGCTCCCGCCGTCCACGGGTCGCGCCCGGAAATCCACGATTATCTGACGCGGGCGCCGGGATCCTGGGCTCAGACGGTCGGGGGCATCCGGAACCTGAAGCGCCGCGGGATGCGCGTGTCCGTAAATACGGTCGTGACGCGGGGGAACTACCGGGATCTCCCGGAGATCGCCCGCCTGCTCGTGAAGCTGCGGGTGCGGCTCTTTCAGTTCGCCTTCGTTCACGAGGTGGGAGAAGCCGGGAAGAACAGCCGGTGGCTGACCGCGCGCTATTCGCGCTGCGTGCCGTTCATTCACGAGGGCCTGCGAATCGCCCGCGAGGCGGACACCCCGAGCTTCACCGAGGCCGTCCCGCTGTGCTTTATGCGGGGATATGAGAATCACGTCGCGGAGCGCGTGATGCCCCGCACCAAAATCCACGACGCTGAGGGGACAATCGCCGATTACACGCGCTACCGGCTGGGCGAGGGGAAAACGAAGGGCCCGCCCTGCGAAACCTGCCGGCGGGAAAATCGCTGCGAGGGACCGTGGCGCGAATACCCCGAGCAATTCGGTTGGAAGGAGTTCGTTCCCTTTACGGAGGATCCATGCTGAAAAACGAGGACGACCTGTCGTGGCTGGCGCGCAAGGCCGACGCTTTGCGCACGGAGGACTCTTTGGAGACGCGCAAGGAGGACGAACGGATCAGGGCCCGGGTGGACTCTTTGCTGTTTTCACTCAAGGTGGAGGGGGTCCTCGGTTCTCTCGAGGACCGGACGATGTACACGAAGCGTCTCCCCCCGGGATGCGTCGGCTGCCTCGACGGGGAAGGGAGCAACCTTTACGTGACCGGCAAATGCACGCGCGACTGCTTCTTCTGCTTCAACACGAAACCGCGGACCGATGAGACGGTCGTGCATGGAATTAAAATCGCGGAGCCGGAAGAGGCGGCCGCGATCGTGGAGCGGTTCGGGCTTACCAGCATCGGGATCAGCGGCGGGGAACCGCTCCTATATCCGGAGCGCGTCGTGCGCATCCTTCGTTCGCTGCGGAGCCTGAAAAGGCCTCTTCGCATCGATCTCTATACCAACGGGGATTTGGCCTCCGACGAACGACTCGAAGAGCTCAAGAGCGCCGGTCTCGACAGCCTCCGGTTCAATGGGGTCGCCCGAGAGTTTGATCTTGAACCCGTTTTCCGCGCGCTCCGGGTCTTTCCGGAGACGACCGTCGAGATACCGGTCGTCCCCAAACGGATGGATGAGTTGAAGGAGATGGTCCTCGCGCTGGACCGGGGGGGCGTGCCGTTCTTGAACATCCACGAGCTTTTCGCCTGCCGTGAGAACGACGCGCGCGTCGCGGGGCGGGGCTACGCCGGGAAAGAGGGCGCTCAGAGCGAGACGCTTCAATGGAAGCCCGTCGCCGAGGGGGAGGCCGCCGCGTTGGAGCTCTTGCTCTTCTCGCTTCGAAACGCTAAAACCCTTTCGACGTACTACTGTTCCTGCCGCACGCAGGAACTGATCGGACGCCGCGGGCTCGAGCGAAGGCTCTCGGACCCCCGCCCCTGACGGAGGCTGTTATGAACCATTGGAAGTGCCGGAAGATCGCCGCGGCGGTGGACTTATCCGAGCCTTCACTGGCCGCGCTGGAGACCGCGAAGGGATTGGCCCGCCGCTGGAAGGCGTCGCTGGAACTCGTCTATGTGTTCGAATATCCGCCTGCCTACGGCTTCGGCGGGGAGGAGACGCTCGCGTTGCGCAGTCAATGGCAGGAACACGGCGCCTGGGTGCGCGAGGAACTCCTCAAACGGATGACGGATTTTCCCAAAAACCGCTGCCGCTGCAAGGTCCTCGAGGGGAACGCGGCGTTGGTGCTCGAACGCTTTACGAAAAGGCAAGCGGTGGATCTGCTGGTCACCGGGACCCACGGGTATACCGGCGTAAGGCACGCGCTCTACGGCTCGGTGGCGGAAAGCCTCGTCCGTTCTTTGAAGGTTCCCGTCTTAACCGTTCGCGCGGGGCAGCCTCTCACCGTTCCGCGCGCCGTACTCCTCCCGTTCAACCAGGCCCGGCACGCGGAGGACGCGCTCTTGGCCGGGTTTGCCTGGTGCGAGGCGTTCGGCGCGCGGGCCGTCGTGATGCAGATCGTGGAAGATCCGCGCGATGAGATGGCGACCTATGTGCAGTTGAAGGCGCACCTCGCCGTGCTCGCGGGACGCTCCTCCAAGCTGGATCCGAAGATCATCGTGCGTACGGGAAACCCGCAGCGGGCGATCCTCGAAGAGACGCGGTTCGGCGGGCACGACTTGCTGGTCCTATCGGCGCATCATAAGGCCTTTTGGCAGGATCTCGTCCTGGGGACGACGGCCGAACGCGTCCTTCGTCACTGCGAAATTCCGGTTCTTTCGCTGCGATCGGAAGAGAAGCGGGGCGTCGTCAACAAGAAAAAGAGGGCTAAGAAGCGCTAGGTGCGGTTTTGTAAAAAGAAAGACGCCCGGTCCTCGATCGGATCGGGCGTCTTTTTTGGGTGCGGCCGAAACAAGCTCGGCCGACGCCGCCTGGTTTAGGCGGTCGTCAGGGGCTTAACGTTCGCGGCGCGCGGACCCTTGTCGGTCTGCTCGATTTCGAACTCGACCTGCTGGTTCTCCGCCAGAGTCTTGAAGCCGTCCATGGTGATGGCCGAATGATGCACAAACACATCCTTGGAGCCGTCCTCAGGGGTGATGAACCCGAATCCTTTCTGGTCGTTGAACCACTTTACAGTACCTTTCATATGCTTACTTCACCTGTTTACGTCTCGCAAGCCTTTGAATTTGAAGACGTCACGTCGTGAGACTTCTAGCTTGCGACGCTTCCATTATAACATGTTTCCGTCGGCCTAGGACCCTCGGCCCCCGGAAGGGGCCTAGAGGCCCTGGGGTCGCCCCGGTTCTCCGTCACCCTATTAAGGATGGCCCGCTTTGTTTGCGCCGTATTCCTGTTTCTCGCGTTCGGCCTGGACGCTTCCGCCGGACCGAACGCGGGGCGCGGCCCGGTATCCGGTCGGATCGGGGGCGTATTTGCGCCCGCGCCGGCGATGTCCCTGGCTCCGGCGGAGGGGTTCTCATTCTCCTTATCCGCCCCCTTGGGCGACATCGCTCTGCAATCGTCCTTCTCTGTTCCCGAGCCCGCGGGACTGCCGACGGCCCCCGCATTAGCCGAGGCTCGCACGCTGCCCGTGATACGGCCTCAAAGCCTCGTCCCGCAGTCGCAGGCCGTCGGGATGCGCTTCGCCGATCGGCCGCGGAAAGCGCCCGAAAAAACGCGCGCGGGATCGGGGCTCCGGGAGCGTCTGGGAAAGACCCCCTTGGAAACCGCGGCGCAGTTCTCCTCCTTCTTCGACGGGACCCCAAACGCGGCGGATGCCTCCGGCGACTCGGGGTGGTCGCTGATTCCCAGCGGCGTTCGCCGTTGGTGGGCCGGGCGGCGGGAGCGTTCCGCGCTTCGCCGCAGCGAACGCCGGGCGCTCGACACCGCCCCGTTCGGCGCGCGGATTCGCGCGAATTACGCCGGCGGCGAATTGCTGGGGAAGCTTGCGAAGGTCGACGACACGGTCGTGCTCGTCGTGAGCGAGGACGGGACTCAGCGCACGGTGAAGCGAACTTCCCTTTCCGAGATCGAGATCGGGGATTCACCGGGAGAGATCGAGGGGATCTCCACTGTCGCGCGCAGGCGATTCGAAGACCGACGCGCCTTTTACGAATTTCGCGGGAGGGATTTATGGGCCGGCATCGCCGAGCCTGTCCGCACCGAGATCGAGGGGTTGAGAGCGCTTCCTAACGCGGCTGAACGGAAGGCCCGCCTGCGCGAGATCGGCGATCGGATCGTCGAAGGGATCAAGCGCAAGAGAGGCATCCGCGAGATCGGCTTCCACTACAATCTGCACGGCGGGAACGCCGAGGGATATGTGAAGGGCGGGGGGATTCGCGCCGGGCGAGGCGACATCGCGCTGCAGTATTCCACGCAGGGGGACATGGCCTACAAGGTCTATTTGTTCCGCTCCGCTCAGGTGAACCTTTACGATATCCTCGACACAAGCAACCCGAACCTGGTCAGTCCCCGGATGGGCCATGTTCTCAATATCTTCGACGGGGATTCCGAGTATCTGCGCGACGCGTTCGCCAAAGGCGGGGCGCTCAAGCCGACGGCCATTTCCATCGATTTCGAGGAAGGCTGGCTGAATAAGAGGGGGATGATCGGAATTCCGTACTCCACCTATCTCGCGCCTCCAATCGAGCCCTTCGGCCGCTCGGGCGTCCGCTTCGGGTTGAAGGGACGGCTCACCAAGGACGAAGAAACCCTCGCCGCGATGCGTTATCTTGAGGCGGCGGTCCTGCTCAATCATAGGCCTTAAGGCCCCAACGTTTGATACAATGGGCGGGTCGCCCGGGCGGGCGGCCCGCGCCGCGTCGCGGGATGCCGTTTAAGACGAGGAATCGCCGATGAGACCGTTCTCTTTGCCGGCCGCCGTTATCATCCTTCTGTCCGCCGTTCCGGTGTTCGCCTCCGGGACGATTGAATCGATGCGCGCCGCCTCCGGGTCCGGCGTGAACGCCGCTTTCGCGGCGCTCTCGAAGGACATCTCCGTTGAGCAGGCCGCCAATTCCCGCCGTCGCCGCATCCGCAGGCTCAATCCCGCGGCGATCGACCGCAGCGAACCCTACGACTGCTCGAACCTGCCGGTCGTCGACCTCCGCAACGGGCGCCTCTACAAGAACGGGCAAGAGATCGGCCGCGCGAGCTCGTTTCAAGCGGCATGCACGGGTCAGGTCGCGTGGATGGATTCCTACGGCCGGCTGCATAAGGACGACCGAGAACTCGGCCGCGCGTCGCGCTACGAGATTTCGAAGTTCAACGGCGTCGTCGTCTGGACGGATTCCTACGGGCGGCTTCACCGCGACGAGGAGGAACTCGGACGCCATCAGAACTATTACTTCGCCTACGCGAGCGGCGTCGTGGTCTGGACCGACAGCAGCGGCGATCTGCACCGGAACTCCGAAGAAATCGCCAGCCGCCCGCGCGACTATAAGGTCGCGGATTTCACGGGCGACGTCGTATGGCGCGACAGTTGGGACGATCTCTATAAAAACGGCGAGAAGCTCGGCCGGGCTCAACGATACGAGGTCTCCTACCGGACCGGCGACGTCGCTTGGACCGACAGTTGGCGCGGTCTGTACAAGAACGGACGCAAGGTCGCCGACGGCGTGAACTCGTTTAGTCTGCGCTCCGACGGCATCGTGACCTGGCGCGACAGCCGCGGCGAATTGCACTACGCCTGAAGCCGTTCTTCGTCCTGAAGGATTCCCGCCCCCCCGGAGGGGACGGGAACCTTTTTTGTATGATGGCCGTAGTTCCACCGACCCCGTATGCTGATCGCCTTCACCCATAATCTCAAACGCTCGGATTCCGAGGCGGAAGCGGAATTCGACGCCCCGGAGACGGTCGCCGCGATCAGCGAGGCGCTCGAGCGTCTCGGCCACAGGGTCGAGCGCATCGATGTCGGGGGACCGCCCTCGCGCGTCCTTTCCCGCTTGGAGGCCCTGGTTCCGGACCTGGTGTTCAATACGGCAGAGGGAAGCGGAGGACGCTTTCGCGAGGCCTTTTTCCCCGCCGTGTTCGACCGTCTCGGCCTGCCCTTTACCGGCTCGGACGCGTATGTCTGCGCGCTGACGATGGACAAGGCGATGGCCAAGCGGGTCGTCTCGGAGGCCGGGGTTCCGACCCCGAAGGCCGCGCTCGTCACCGGAGAGGATTCCCTCAACGCGCTGGAGTTGTCTTTCCCCGTCATTTTGAAGCCGAACTTCGAAGGCAGTTCGGTCGGCGTCAGCGCCGATTCCATCATCAAAACCAAGGAGGCGCTCGCGCCCGCGATCCGGGCGATGCTCGCGCGCTTCCCGGACGGCGTTCTCGTCGAGGAATTCGTGGTCGGCCGGGATTTCAGCGTCGGATGGTTGGAACGGGCGCCGGGTTCGGGAATCCTCGCTCCGGCGGAATACGAGTTCGCTCCGGGATCGGCGGGTGAACCCGGATTCGAGATTTACGACTTTAAATTGAAGAACGAAAACCCGGACGCCGTGACGGTGCGGGTTCCGGCGAACCTGGAGGCGGGTGTCCTCGCCGAATTGGAAAGATTCGCCGGCATCGCGGTACGCACGCTCGGTTTGCGCGATCTGGCTCGGGTCGATTTCCGCGTCACCGCCGAGGGCGCGATCCGCTTTATCGAAGTGAACGCCCTTCCGAGTTTGGAGCCCGGCGCGAGTCTCTACGAGGCCGCGAAACTTCGCGGCCTTGATTCGATCGATCGGGTGCTGGAGTCCGTCGTCTCCAGCGCCGCGCTGCGCTTCGGCGCGGATCTTCGCCCGAGGACCGCGCGGCGTTCCCGGAGGGCTCTGCGAGTCGGATTCACCTACAACGAAAAGCGCGTGACCCCGGGCTACGATCCCGTGACCGATGCCGAAGTGGAATTCGACGCTCCGAAAACGCTCAACTCGATCCGGGGCGCCATCGCGTCCTTCGGCCATACGGTGATCGACCTCGAGGCCACTCCGGATCTCTCTCACAAGCTCATCGACGCCGACGTGGACGTCGTTTTCAACATCGCCGAGGGGATTCAGGGACGAAACCGCGAGTCTCAGGTACCGGCGCTCTTGGAACTGGTGGGAATTCCCTACACCGGTTCGGACGCGACGACCTTGGCGTTGACGCTGGATAAAGGACTCGCGAAGCGTCTCGTGTCCGAAGTGGGCGTTCGGACGCCCGCGTTCCAGTTGTTCATCACCGGGAAGGAGAAGCTGTCCCCCGGGTTGAGCTTCCCGCTGGTCGTCAAGCCGTTGGGGGAGGGAAGTTCGAAAGGGGTGCATCGCTCCAGTGTCGTCTACGATGAAGCGGCGCTCCGTAAGGAAACGGGGGAATTGATCGACCGCTACGGCCAGACCGTGATCGCCGAGGAGTTCCTTCCCGGACGCGAATTCACCGTCGCGCTGTTGGGTGAGAAGCGGCCTCGGGTGCTTCCGCCTATGGAGATCGTGTTTTCACCGGCCGCCGGCAAGGACCCGGTATACACCTACGCGCATAAGCTCGATGTGAACGAGGAGGTCCGCTACGAAGCGCCGGCGAAATTGGAACCCGCGCTTCGCGCCCGATTGGAGCGCGCCTCCCGGGCCGCCTTCCGGGCTCTCGGCTGCCGGGACGTTGCCCGCGTCGATTTACGCCTCGACGCGAAAGGGCACGTGAATTTTATCGAATGCAACCCGCTCCCAGGCCTCACGCCGGGCTGGTCGGATCTATGCCTGATCGCCGAGGGCGCCGGAATGGATTACCCGTCCTTGATCCGTGAAATTATGGATCCCGCGATTCGGCGCTACAAAGACGCGACCAAGCAGCTTCTGAAAGCGGAAACTCCCGCGAGTTGACATGATCAACCCGACGCCTCCGCCCCCGCCTTCTCCCCGCAAACGCTTTCGCGAACTCGGATTGTCCTTGGGCCGCTTTAAGACCGGCCGCTACAACGCGATCACCGATGTCCGCGGCGTACGCGTCGGCCACTGCACGCGGATCGGCCGTTCCCACCGGCGGGGCGTCAATAAAGGCGCGATTCGCACGGGGGTCACGGCCATCCTCCCCAATGAGGGAAACGTTTACATGGACCGAGTCGTCGGCGGCGGTTTCGTGCTCAACGGGGCCGGCGAGGTCGCCGGTCTGACCCAGGTGATGGAGTGGGGGATGATTGAGACCCCGATCATGCTGACGAATACGCTCTCGGTGGGCGCCGTTTCCGAGGCGGTCGTCCGCTATATGGTTCAGCAGCACCCGGACATCGGGATCGATAAGGACGTGATGATCCCCTTGGTCGGCGAATGCGACGACTCGTGGATGAACGACATCGGAACGCGGAGCATTTTGCCCTCTCATGTGGTTCAGGCGATGGAATCGGCGCGTTCAGGACCTGTTCCAGAAGGGAACGTCGGCGGCGGAACGGGCATGATCACCTGCGACTTCAAGGGGGGGATCGGAACCTCCTCGCGGAAGATTCAAACGGGCGGTGGGGACTATACCATCGGTATTTTAGTGATGAGCAACTTCGGGGAGCGCAAAGATCTCCGCGTGGACGGGCATCCGGTCGGACGCATTTTGGACGATCGGTTCAAGGAGATCGCCGTTCGGCGCACGAATTATGGGAGCATCATCGCCGTGCTCGCCACCGACGCGCCGCTCATGCCCAACCAGCTCAACCGATTGTCCAAGCGGGTCGCCTTGGGGATCGGGCGGGCCGGTTCCTACGCGGGGCACGGATCCGGGGAGATCGTCCTCGGATTTTCGACCGCGAACCGCGTCCCGCGCGGCGGCGAGAAGCGGGTTTACAAGATGCGCGTCCTTCAAGATGAGGCGATGAATCCGCTCTATGAAGCGTCCATCGAATGCACGGAAGAGGCGATTCTCAATGCGCTGTGCATGGGCGAGGACATGGAAGGAATCAACGGGAATTTCTCCCCGGCCTTGCCCCTCGACGAGATCGTCGAGATTCTCTCTAAGCGGTTTTAGCTTCGAACGCCGCGTCGGACGCCGCGAATTCCTTTTCGAGCTCCACTTGATCGGTTTCGGTCAAGATCTGATCGGCCATGCGGAACAGGATCATCTCCTCTTTCTTGATGTGTTCGCGAAGCAAAGAAACGAACTGAGAGAGGCACGTTTTGACCTCCGCTTCGTCGCCGGCATGGAGCGCTTCCGCAGCGCGGCGGATCAGCGCACGGCCCGTTTGATGCTCGTCGATCATGCAGCCGATCGGACCGCCTTCCTGGGGCATGCCCCGTTTGACGAGCAGAGGGAACAACCGATCCTCTTCCTTGCCGTGATGGCGTTTGTCGGAGAAGTCGCGAATGAACTCCAGGCAATCCGCGATCGCGGTACGTTCGAGCGAGTGTGCGCGGCAGAGTTCGGAAACGCGATCCAAGGTCTGTTCGATTTTTCGGTGTTCGCCGCTCAGGGTATCGGTTGCTTTCATGAGTCCTCCATACAACAATAAGCAACAGAATAGCCGCCGTCGGGGGACGGTTTAGCGGCGGCGCCCGCCTCCGCGCGGAGAGCCCCTTCTCTGATTTTGCGGCCGGCGGCGATTCTGGGTCGGGGCGCGGGAGGGGCCTTGGCGGGGCTGCCGTGCCCCGGGATTGCGTCTGTCGGGCCGTCGCTCGGGTGTGCGGTTTTCGGGCCGTCTTTGCTCAGGAGACCGTCGTTTTTGCTCCTTGGGGCGCGTGCCGTCCTGCCGCGGCCGGCGCATTTCGCGCGTCGGCGACTTGGGCGTCGCGAACTCCTCCCGGCGTTTTTGCATCCGACGCTGCATCCTCTCGCGCGTTGCGGGATCGCGCATGCCGCGTTCGAACGCGCGGCGCCGCGCTTGGCTCCGTTCCCGCGCGGGCATGCGCCGCCAATTCTCTTTGAGAAACGCCTGACGCCCGTTCATATGGGCGACGCGATCCCTGTGTCCGCGCAAACGGCGCAGTTCCCGAATCTCCGGAGGCGCGCGGCGCGCGCCGCGTTCGAAGCGGATTTCCTGGCGGGGCGCGAGCATCCGTTCGGGAGATTTTTCGTCCGCCCGGTCGGTAACCGCGACTCTTCCCTCGTCGAAGACGCCGATGTCCGTCTCCCCGTTCTCTGCGACCTGGACGGCGAATTCGGTTCCCCGCACCGCGGCGACGGCTACGGGACTGCGTATGCGCATGCCGTAGCCGCGGCGCTTCGCCCAATTGAGCTTCGCGACCACCGTCCCAACGGCGAGATCGATGAGGGAATCCTTCTTCTCGATCGATCCTACCGTCACGCGCGATCCCGCGGAAAATTCCATAACGCTGTCGGAGGCGAGGGCGATTTCGACCCGCCCGGAGGAAGACACGTCCAGACGGTCTCCCGCCTGCAAAGGCGCGTCGGCTTGCGCGAACGAGGCCTCTCCCGCGGCATTGGTGAGCAGGACTTTGCCTTCCACGGCCGTGATTCGGGCGTCCCAAGAGGAAGATTCTTCCTCTCCCTCCGCGTCGGGGGCGGCGTCGCGGGCGGCCTCGGGAGGCGTCGCGGCGGGCGGCGCCGGGATTTCCTGAGGGGTCTTCGCGATGAGGGGCTCGCGGGGCGCATCGGCCGGGCGACGGGAAATCCAAACGGCGACCGCGAGCGCCGCGGCGGCGGGGACGGCGGTCCAAATGAGAAAACGCCGCCCGTGAGGGCGTTCCGGATGGATGCGCGCGAATACGGCCGTGCGCTGCTTCAGCCAGCCTTGCGGGCCGCGCCGGACCATGACCGCGCGGGCGAGGCCCTTCCAGAAACCGGCGTCGTGCTCGTCTTTCACGCGCTCCCCCGACCGCCGCCCGCGAGCGGTTCGAGTTTCCTGCGGACCGCGTGCAGATGGGCTTTCACGGTGCCTTCCGCGACTCCCATCGCCTGCGCGATTTCCTTGAGTTCCATCCCGGCGGCGCGCATTAACGCGGCGGTTCTCTGGCGGAGGGGGAGTTCGGCGATGCCTCGGCGCACCGCGGCGTCGTGTTCGGCCGAGAGGGCGCCTCCTTCCGGATTCGCTTCGAGCGCGGGGTCCCGGAGCGACTCGACCCAAGACCGCCGGGCCTCGTCGGCGGACGCGTCGAGCCGGACGAAGCGGCGAAGGCGGTCCCAGCGCATCGCCGAGTGCGTTTTATTCACGAGAATACGGCAAAGCCAGTTGCGGAATTTGGCGTCCCCCCGGAATTTCGGGAGCGCGCGCCACGCGGAGACGAAGGCGTCTTGGACGATATCCTCGCTTTTGGCTTCATCATGGGTCATGGCGAATGCAAGGCTTGTGAGCAGGCGCTGATGCCGCTCGATCAGACTCCCGAAGGCTTCTTCATCCCCGAGCCGGGCCTGGGCGACCAGGTCGCCGTCCGGATCGGGTTGTTGTTGATCGCCGCTCAAAGCTCTTCCTTAGGACGCGCGCAGGAGCGCGAAGGTTTAGTCCCTAAGATATAACGGATTGTCTTTCAAAAGACAATGGCAGTTCGTTTCAGCGGACAACGGCGTCGTCGACCAAGGAATCCGTCAGGCGCCGCCATTCAAGATTCAGGCGGCGCCATTGCACGAAACGGTCGATTTCCTCGAAGCGCACCGAGTCCAGGCGATTGACCGATTCGATATAGTCGTTGAGGGACACCTTCCCGAAGGTGTAGTTTTCCGTTTCCTCATCCAGGACCGAACGGGCCAACCCGATCTTCTGCGTGGCGACGTCGAGCAGTTCCTTTTCACGGCCGATGAAGAGAGCGAGATTATCGAGATCGGCGCTCAGCCTCCAGTCCGCGTTGACGGTGCCGAGCGCGCGTTTTCGCTCCGCGATTTTGGCGGTCTCGGCCTCGGCGCGGTCGACCTGATTGCCCAGAGGAAACAGCAGAGAGAACCCGCCGAGCGCCCTGTCTTCCCGGGGACGGTCGATCCCCCGCGAGAAACCGGTTCGCTCGACGCCCGCGAAGAGTTCCAGAGACGGCAGGAGGTCGTCCAATTCGCGGGCGGTGGTCAGCGCGCTTTGGCGTTCGAGCAGGCGCAGGATGCGGAAAGTCCTGCCGGATTCCCGAAAAGCCGCCGCGGCCGCGGCGCGGTCCTCGGGCGCCGCGAACGCGCCTTCGGGGCGTACCGGGACCCAGTCGATCGGGGCGCGTTCGCGCAGCGCGCGGCGAACCAGATTGAGACGGCTCGCGTGGCGTTCCTGGAATTGGATCAGGCGTTCCTTCTTCGCGAGCACCTGCAGCGTGATCTTATCGACGTCGATCCGGTCGGCCACGCGGGCCTTGCGCCGCGCGCGCATGTTGTCGAGCAGCTTTTCGTTTTCCTTGTACGACGATTCGGCGATCCTCAGGTTCTCGTAGGCCTCGTACCAGTCGAGATAGAAGCCGGTGATCGCCGCGAAATAGTCCTCGTAGGCTTCGACGATCTGGTGGCGGGCGACCTCGACTTCGACGCCGACGAGCTTCGAGAGCAGGCGGGTCGACTTTCCGAACGCGTTTTCGGCGATCGGCTGGGTTAAAGTCAATCCGGCCGAGGAGGAAGCGCGTCCCGAGGCTCCGACCGGATTGAGGTCGTAGGACGCCTCGACGCTCGTCCCGGCTTTGGGAAAGAGCTTCGAAACGGAGACCGAGAGATCGTCGTCTCCCCCGTTTGGGTCGAGCCGCACGCCGAGTTCCTCGCGCACCGAGAACACCAGGTCGCGTGCGGGGAGGCGCGCGTCTTCGCGATAGCGCAGGGAAAGGCGGTCGACCAAAATTTCTTCGAAGCGCGTATCGTTCGCCGCCGCGTTGCGAAGGAAATCCTGCAGGGTCAGGGTTTGAGTCGACGCGCACCCCGGGGCGCCGAAGGCCAGCGCCAACGCGAGAAGAGGACCGGTCATACCTGGGCGATCTCTTCCTCGACGACGCGCCGCCGTCGCGAGCGCGCGGTCCAGTCGATTCCAACTCGAAACAAGCAGGGGATCATCACCAAGGTGATCGCAGTGCCGAAGACGAGACCCCACGCCAATGAGAGCATCATCTCGGCGAGCATCGCGTCGTAGCCGGCGAAGCCGTAGGCGGTGGGCAGCACGCCGGCGACCGTGGTCAAGGTCGTCAGCGTGACCGCGCGCAGGCGCGTCTGCGACGCCCGGGCGATGGCCCGGTCGAAGGTCTCGGCCGGCGCGTCCGGGTCCACGTCGTCGTTGAGCTTGCAGAGCATGACGATGGAATCGTTGATGACGACTCCCACCAAGCCCAGCACGCCGACCGCCGCGTAGAAGCCGAAGAGAACCTTCCCGTGCGCCCAGAACGCCATCACCACCCCGACGATCCCGAACGGGATCGCGACCATGATGACCAACGGCTGCTTCACCGAGTCGAAGAGAATCGCGAGGATCGCGTAAATCAAAAACAGGGCCAACAGCCCGGCGTTGCGGAAATCGCTGCTCGACTCCCGCGTGTCCTTGATCTCCCCGTCGAAGGCGAAATTGCCGTTGGGATGGCGGCTCAGGATGTCGGGAAAGACCTTCGTTTCCATGAACTCCGCCGCGTCCAGCGGGGTCATTTTCGCCCCCTCGCGGATGTCGGCGTCGACGACGGTGGTCCGCTTGAACTCGCGCCTCGCGATCGAGGTGGGGGAGCGCACCTTCTCAACGCTCACGAGATCGCCGAGCGGAACCAGGTAGTTGCGCTGATTCTCAACAGGAATCGCGAGCACCTTCTCGATGTTGTTCTTCGCCCCGTCGGTGGTCGTCAGGCGGACGCGAATCTCTTCGTCTCCATTGGAGAACTGAAACAAGACCGTCCCCTCCAAGGCGGCGCGAAAGGTCTTGGCGACGTCGCCGGGAGCGATCGAGAGCCGCTTCACCTTCTCCCGATTGATGCGCACTCGGTATTCGTCGGTAAAGAATCCCTCCTCGATCTCGGGGTCGGCGATGTCCGGATGCGCGTGCAGCGCGTCGCGCAATTCGCGAGACATCTTCTGGCGGGCCGGGTCGTCATTGTTCTGGACTAAAATGGTCAGCGGGCTGCCGGATTCGGAACCCCAGCGGCTTTTGCTGAAGCGGAGCTTCGAAAAGCCCTTTAGCCGCGCGAGTTCCTTTTCGAACTCCTGAACCAGCGCGTCGGCCGACTTCTCCCGCTGATCCTTGGGAACGATCTCAATGCCCAGGCGGAAGTTGTTCTGCTGCGCCGCCCCGCCGCGCCGGCTGCGGCCGACGCTGGTGCGGGTGCCGACGACCTCCTTGCCGATGTAGGGGGTGAAGAGATCTTCGATTTCCTGAACCTTTCGTGCGGTGTCCAGCCGCGTCATCCCTTGCGCGGTAAAGCCCGTCAAGGTGATGTCGCGGGTCTCTTCGTTGGGAAACATCACGAATTTCATCTTGTTTTTCGCGCTCCAGCCGCAAAACGCGATCAGACCCAGAGAGAGGGCGAAGAAGGCCCAGCGCCAAGGAAGCACGCGTTCGAGGGCGCGGCCGTACCAGCGTTCGACCGCGTCGAACCAATGGGCGTGGGGCTCCAGCGCCCGCTTCGCCTTGGATCCCGGCAGGTCGAGCAGCATGTGCCCGGGCAGCAGGTAAAGCGATTCAAAGAGGCTCGCCGCGAGCACCAGGAAGATGATCGGGGGGATGAAGCTGACGAACTTGCCGAAATGTCCGGAGAAGAAGAAAAGCGGGATGAACGCGACGCAGGTGGTGGCGACCGAGGCGACGACGGGGAGGGTCACGTACGCGGTGGCCCGGACGACCGCGACGGAGCGCTCCACCCCCTTCTGCGCCTCGCGGGTGATGTTTTCCGCGACGACGATGGCGTCGTCGACGATGATGCCCATCACGATGATGACCGCCGCCAGCGTCGTTCCGTTGATGGTGTAGCCCAGCAAAGCCCCCCCGATCATCGCGAAACAGAGCGTGAAGGGGATTCCCATCGCCACCCAGATGCCTGAGCGCTTGTCTAGAAAAGTGAACAACGACAGCAGGATGAGGATGAAGCCGAGCGCGCCGTTTTGCGCGATCAGATTGATGCGGTTGCGCACGTCGAAGGATTCGTCGTCGAGAGCGACGGCGCGGATGGAGCTGCCTTTCAGCGTCGACTCTCGAAAACGCGCGAGGGCCTTGCGGACCGAGTCGATCGAGTCGAGAATTCCGGAGGAGGCGGTTTTCACGACCGAGAACATCACGGCCTCGTGGCCGTTTACCTTCAGGATGTGGTCCGGTTTCTCGAACCCGGCCTCGATTTCGGCGACCTCGCGAAGCCGGACGACCCGGCCTTCAAACCCGCCTTGGACCGCGAGTTCGCCCAGTTTCTGCGGCGTGTCGAGTTCCGAGAGCAGCGTAACCTTGGGTTCCCCTTCGGACTCGATGGTTCCGGCCGGCTGGCGGATGTGGTTGGCGCGGATTTGGGTTTGAATCGAATTAAATGGAATCTTGAACTTGACCAAATCCGGCGGCCGGACCCGGATCTGCACCTCTTCCTGGAGATAGCCCTGGCGGTCGATGCTGTTGACCTCTTTCAGCGGGAGTAGGCGGTTTTCCAGCGCGAGGGAGTAGCGCTGCAATTTTTGGCGGTCGTCGATCGAGAGCAGGTTCTTCCCTTCATGGTAAAGCGCGACGTCCATGATCGCCTTCTTGTCGGTCTTAAAGACGCGTACGACGGGATCATCAACGACCTCTTCAGGCAAACGCGTGTCGAGCACCGCGTTGCGCACCTCCGCGACGACCTCATCGACGTTGGAGAGTTCCGGCTCCAGTTCCACCCGGACGCTGCCTTGGCCGACGCTCGCGGTGCTGTCGAGCGAGTGGACGCCGTCGATGCCGCGGATCTTCTCTTCGAGCGGCTTGGTGATGTAGTACTCGACGTCTTCCGCCGGAGCGCCCGGATAACGCACGGAAATGCGGACGAAGTCGAAGGTGACCGAGGGCATCTCCTCCTTGCTCGTGGCGCGCCAGGCAAAAACGCCCCCGATCAGGACGCCCAAGAAAATCATGTTCGCCAGAAGGTGGCGCTTGACGAAGAAGCGGATGGAGTCGGTGATCATTCCCGGGTCTTCTTCCCGGAACGACTGCGCCACCGCTTTCGGCGGGACTCCCATTTCTCGATGAAAGCGTCAAAACGCGTCTTCTGCTCGTCGTTGAGCAGTTCGCGAATCTCGGCCCGAGCCTCCTTGTGGAGCTTCTCATGCACACCGCGGGCGTTTTCGAACGAACGGGTCATTTCCGCCTGAGTGCGGTTGATGATGGCGGCGACCTTTTCCGTTTGCCCGGAGTCCAACTCCAGTCCCTTTTGGAGCCGTTGGACCATGCGGGTTTTATGCGCCTGCGGGTCTTTAAAACGGCGAAAGGCGGATTTCGCGAACAACCCGATAAAAATCGCGCCGACCAAGACTCCCAGGGCGAATCCGGCGAAGAACTGCTTCTTGTCGATGCGGTTCATGGGGCGTCTTCCCAAATCGCCGCGAGCGGGGAGGCGTCGGCCACTAATTCAGCGTCGGAGGCCAGCGCGGACGAAATCATCGGAGTCCAGACGACGATCGTCAGGGCGAAGGCTGCGCAAAAGGCCGGAACCAGCCAGTGCAGGGGCAACGCCGGGGGTTCTTCCGGCGGGAGGCGATCGAGCACGCGCTGCACGAAATCCTCGGACCGTGCGGGCGGCCGCTGCGCCCGAAAAAGAGCTGCGGACGCCCGCACCGAGGCGGAAAACGCGGCACATTCCGGACAGGCCCGCAGATGCCCGGAGAGTGCGTCTTTCTCGGCGTCAGGAAGAAGGCCGTCCGCTTCCAGGGAAATCCGATCTCGAATCGCTTCGTGGTTCATCGCTGCCATTTAGACGCCCGGGGGGGCCTCAAAGTGTCGGATTTTCTCAGACAATTTCTCACGGGCTCTCCTTAGGCGCGCCTTGACGGAATCGAGGGTCCACCCCGTTGTCTCGCAGATTTCCTCATAGGAAAAACCTTGTAATTCCCTCAAAATTATCGCCGTGCGCTGGTCCTCGGGCAGGAGAGCAAGCAAGGCGGAGATCTCTTCCTTCGCGTCGGAGGCGCGCCTGCCGGCCTCATGATCCGAGAGTTCCACGCCTTCAAGGCTCCCCGCTTTTTCGCGCGCGCGGCGGCGAAGCAGATCCAGGCACAGATTCACAGAAATGCGATGAAGCCAGGTCGCCAGGCGGGAGCGTCCATCGAATTCTTCGAGTTTTTGGAACGTTTTGAGGAAGACTTCCTGCGCCGCGTCGTCCGCCTCGGCGTCGTTGCCCAACATCGAGCGGCATAAGAGGATGACCCTCGGGTGGTGTTCGCGAACCAGGTTCGCGAACGCGTTCCGGTCGCCCTCGCGGGCCTCCTTAACGAATTCCTCTTCCACCTCCGAATTCTAGCAGTTCGCCGGGACCGACACTTTCGCCGCGATTCTTGCGTCCAAGCAAGTAGACGGGTCGACACGGTCGCCCGAGGGAGGAAGAACGATGACGAAAAAAATGACGATGTTCGCGGTGATCGCGTTGTTGGCGGCGGCGGGGACGCTGCAGGCCAAAGGGATGGGGCGCCAGGGAGCGGGGCCCGGGGTCTCCGGAGCATGGCACGGGAAAGGCGGTTTCGGGCAAAAGTTCGGCAAGCGGATGGTGACGCATATGCGCGATCGTTTGTCGGAAAAACTCGACTTGAGCGCCGAACAGGAAAAGAAGGTCGAGGAGATCCTGACCGCCAAGGCCGAGAAGGCGAAGGCCCTTTTGGAAGAGGCCCGCAAAAAGGGAGACGCGCTGCGCCAAGAGGGCTCCGTTGAAATTCGTGCGATTCTCGACAAGGAACAGGCGAAGACCTTCGACAAGTTGAAGAGCCGCATGGAGCGGCGCCGAGACGAACGCCGCGCGCGTCGGCTCGGCGACGGCGGAAATGCCGAAGGGCGCGGCGAACAGGGCGGCGACTGAGCGGCGGACGCGGGCGCCGACCCCCGTTCGGCGCCCGTGTTCTCCATCCCTTGCGCGGGCGTTCGTTGCGGCCTACACTGAGGGCAATGGAATTTAAGAGACCGCTCGGATTGGTCCTGACGGGAGGGGGCGCGCTCGGCTCCTGGCAGGCGGGGTGTCTCCAGGGGCTGCTCGACGGCGGGCTCCGGCCCGACCGGGTTCTGGGCTACAGCTCAGGGGCGTTGGCCGGTGCCGGTGGGTTTCTCGGCGTGATGCCGGAACTGGTGCGGCGCTGGCGCCGGATCGATGAAGGACGGATCCTGCGTTTTTCCCCGAAGTTCTCCCCGTTCAGCCTGTTTTCAGGAGCCTCGCTGTTTGAATCCGCCAGCGCCGCGCGCGATGAGACCGCCGCCCGACGTTCGGCTTCGTTTGATTTTACGGTGGTGACCGTCGATCTTGGACGCGATGAGCCGGCGTATCATCGATTTTCGCCTTCGGGGGAATGGGACGGTCCTCTTGAACACCGCCTCGTGGCGAGCGCGTCGATTCCCGTCATCTTTCCACCGGTCGAAATCGGGGGATGCGTGTTTTCGGACGGAGGCATTCCTTGCGGGAAGCCGTTGAGCTACGCGTCGCTGGAGGGGTGCCGCGAAGTGATCGTGATCGAAATGGTGCGTCCCGAGGAGAGAGGGAGACGGTATTGGAACCCGCTGCGGCGCTATGAACAGCAGGGACGCGAAGCGGCGTTGGATCAGGCCGAACGCGGGATCGCGTCCTTGAGGGCGCTCCCCGATCCTCCGCGCGTGCATCGCCTCCGACCGTCCAGGATTCTTGAATTCTCGATGCTCGATTTCAAATCGGCCTACTGTTCTCCGGCTCTGGATGGGGGGATCGCGGACGCCCGCCGCTTTCTGGATTCACTCTAGAATTTGGCTAGAATGCGGTTATGCGCATCGAACTGAGCGAAGAGGACTACCGTTTTCTGGTCGATCTCGCGTATCTGGGCGAGTGGATGATCAACGCCTACCGGGATCCGATGCGGACGCTTCCCGAATACGAGGACGCGCTGCGCCAACTGCTCGTTTTCTGCGAGGAGGCGGGTTTCCCGGAACTCGCGGATGAGGAGACTCACGATCCCACGTCGGTGCTCGAAAACGACCGCGAGGTCCGCCGGTTCATCGAAGGCTACAACGACGAGAATTTCTGGCACGAACTGCTGGAGCGTCTGGCGTATCGCGATTTGGAAAAAAAGATGGGGTTTCGCACGGTGCGCGACCTGCCCCCGGAGGAGCGCGACCGCCTGCTTGAGGAAATCGAAGACAAATACCTCGAGGAATTGGAGAAGAACGGGATCGACAATCTGGAATTCAAGGGAACCCCATGATCAGGAAGAAGATCCTCCTCGCCGATGACGAAGACGATTTCCGCGAGTTGATGACCCTCTACCTCATGCGCGTGGACCGGTACGAACTCTTCGAGGCGCGGGACGGGGGGGAAGCGCTCGAAAAGGCGATTGCGGAGTCTCCGGATTTGATTTTGCTCGACTTGATGATGCCCGTGCTCGACGGGTTTCAAGTCGCGTCGGAGCTCACGGCGCGCCTGGGCGTCAGCGCTCCTAAGATTTTGATCGTCACGGGGCGCAATCTGGTCGAGGAGGACGCCGCGATCCTGCTCAGCGGCGCCATCGGCATTATGCGCAAGCCGGTCAAAATGGAACAGCTGTTGAAAAACGTCGAGCGGGCCCTGGCCGGAGACCCGCTCGATGCCGATTGGTCGGCGATTCAGTAAGCCCTTTCCCGGTGCTTATTCCTCGGCTTTGTAGACCTCGACTAATTTCCCCGCCACGAGGTCCATGTCCGCCCGGTCTCCCTTGAGGACGGCCGAGAGCTTCTCCAGTTCCATCGTCCGCGCGAAGTCCGGCGCGTCACCGTAGCCGCAGACGAGCTTGATTCCTTCACTCGCGATATGCGACGCGGCTTGCCGCGCGTAGATGCGGGCCATGGCGCGCCAGGTCTCGCGGTCGAACGCGACCCCTTCGGAATACTTATCCTTGGCGGCGGCGCGGGAGAACGCGAGGGCGACCTCTGCCCAGGCGAACAATTCGCCGAGCTTAAAGGTCACGGCCTGATTTTCAGTCGTGATCTTCTGATCGTAGCAGGACTTGAGCGTTTTCGAGAGCGCCCGGCAGGCGACCGCCGCCGCGTCGGCCCCGACCTGAGCGTCCTTGGCGTGAAGGGCGTCCATCTCCTCGGCGAGCTTGTCGTACACCGTGAGTTCGCCGTTGACGTTCTCCAGCCAGCGCTTGCCGTAGGTGGTCATCTGGAGGATTTCACTGGTTCCCTCGTAGATGCAGGTGATCTTGATGTCGCGCTTAAGCCGTTCGACCGGGAACTCCTTGCTGTAGCCGTTGCCGCCGAGGGACTGGATGGCCGCGTCGGCCGCGAGGTTCGCGGTTTCGGTCGTCAGGTACTTGGCGATCGCGCCCTCGACCTGCAGGCCGGCTTCGCCGCCGTCGAGCCGCGCGGCGCACTCCTCGATGAACGCTCGGCAGGCTTCCAGGCGCGCTGCGAACCCAACGATGAACTTGTGGTTGTAGCCCTGCATCTCCTTGAGCAGGCCGCCGCGGACCTTTCGCATTTGGCTGTAGCGAATCGCGTGCTTCACCGATTCCCAGCCGGTACCGAGCGCGAGCGAGGCGACCATCAGGCGCGTATAGCCGAACACGGCCTGCGCCTGACGCATGCCTTTTCCTTCCTCGCCGCCGACCAGGTTCTCGACCGGAACGAAGACTTCGTTGAGTGAGAGCGGGGTGGTGTTGCTGATGCGGATGCCGTGCTTGTCCTCGTGTTTATCGGCGACGAGACCCTCGGTCCCCTTCTCCACGATGAACCACGAGACGCCCTTCTTCGTCTTCGCGAGAATCGTGTAGAGACCCGCGACCCCGCCGTTGGTGATCCACATCTTGCTTCCGGTGATTTTGTAACCCTTAATCGTCTCCCCGTCCATCACGCGCTCCGCGCGGGTGGCAAGGTGGAGCAGGTCGCTGCCGGCGTCGGCTTCGGTGGCGCCGTAGGCGACAAGCAGCCCTTCCTTCGCCGCCTTGGTCAGCCACTTATCCTTCTGCTCCTGGGTGCCGCCGACCATGATCGGGTCCAAGCCCAGGAAGGTGGCGAACACCGAGGTGGCGACGCCGAGGTCGATGCCCGCGAGCACTTCGCAGGCCCGGGCGATGTCGTAGGTATTGCCGCCGAGTCCGCCGTACTGCTCGGGCAAAAGCATCAAGTGAATGCCGACCTTTTCCTCGTCGTAAAGATCCTTCATGATCTCTGCGGGGAATTCGTTCTTTTCGTCGAGTTCGGCGAGAACCTTCTGCGTGAGGTTGCGTCCCGCGTATTCCTTCAGCGTCTCGAAGACCATTTCGCGGGTCTCGGGGTCGAGTCCCTTGCCTTTCACAAGCTGTTCGATCACGGCCATGACCAGTACCTCTCTCAGAAGGGTTTTACTCCCCGAAAAGATACTAAAATGGGGGCTCTATGGACTATGCAACAAGGTATCCAGGATGTGCCTAAAATGGCCTGGCGTCCTCAGCGCTATTTGAATATTCTACCGGGGTGAGGCGTCGGCGCTACGCCCGCGGGCCAGAAGTCGAAGCAGTGGGGCGATCTCTGGATGGCCTGCTCGCATACCGACAGCAAGGGCTCGGTCTGGACCACTTACTGAGCGCCCCGACGGCCCCGCTCCCCTGAAAACACAAAGCCCCCGGTTTTCACCGAGGGCGCTGGCCAGATATTTCTAGTTACTGGTTCGAAAGCTGAACGTCTGCCTTAATTCTAGCAAGTCCCGGCTCCCGAGTCAATGATTATTTCGCGTCAATTCGATGAAGCCCCTATGGGTCTTTAGTCCTAGGGTGAGCGGCCCGGAACACCCATGCCGCGGCAACCACCCCGCCTCAGACTATGGGTTGAAGACCATGAAAATGAAGAAGACCCCCTTGGCGTTCAACGCGGCTTTGTCGCCGTTCGTGCGCTACTGCAACGTTAAAACGATCTCCATCAAGCACGGTGAAACCGTGCGCAATAAAACGCAGGCGGACCCTTGGCCGTCCATGGTCGTGTCTTTGGGCTCGCCCGTTCACCGGATTCGGGGCGGAAGAACCGGTCCGGCGCTCCCGAAGGTCGCGGTCTTCGGCGTCGCGGAGGGCCCCGACGAGATCGAAATGCGCCCCGGACACAGCCATCTGACGATTTCCTTTAATCCCGGCCGCGCTCATCCGTTTTTCGGAACGACGCTTAAGGAATTCTCCGACCGGGAGTTTTCACTCGGAGATGTTTGGGGAAGAGAGGGGCGCGAGATCGAAGAGCGGATCGCCCACACGGGCTCCTCCGCCGCGGTCAAGTCCATCCTTGAGTCCGCGCTATTAAAACGCCTCCCTCTGGAGTCCGGCTATCCCGCGGGGGTGCTCGAAGCGATGCGCGCGGCGCTTCGCCACGGGGGGAAGGTCTCGGTCAACGAGATGGCCCAAACGGCGGGGATGAGCGCGGTGCATTTGAAGCGCCTTTTCACGCAATGGGTGGGAATGGCCCCGAAAATCTTCTGCCGCATCATCCGGTTTCAGAGCTTATGCGCGAGTCTCTCCTCGCAGCGAAAACCCGAATGGGCCGGTCTCTCCTACGAGAGCGGATACGCGCACCAGTCCCACATGATTCGGGACTTCCTCGCGTTTTCCGGAGAGACGCCGTCGAGTTTTTACGACAGCGTCGTCGTCCCCTCCGCCGGGCCCGGCTCACCGCTCAAGGCCTTCCAGCCGGACCCGACCTTCCACGCATAATTACGTTAGGTCTAATTGCCCGTCCCGACCCGGGCCGGGCCGCCTAGGGTATGTTCGTTTCGTGCAATACAAAAAGCGGCCTATCTCCCATACTATCGAGACGCAGCGGAGGGACTATGAGAAACGGACAAAACGACGACGGAAACGCAATCGTGAAGATCGACGAAGTCTCGGATCGGATGCGCAGGCGCTGGGCGAAGAGCATCTCCGATGGGGTTACGAAACCGGTGCTCCTCTATGTGGGGGGACAATGGTCGTTGAACGTCACGCGCGGCGGAAAGCGCTCCATGCGCATCAGCGTCGCGTAGCGCGGGGAGGGGGCGCAAGGGCGCTGCCCTTACTACCGGCACGGGCGCATCTAGGATTGTACGCTCGAGTTTACCTGCCGAACAATCTCGCGAAACGCCCCGCCATAACATCCTCGAATTTCGCCCGCATCGAGGGATTGAGTTCGGAATTAACGCAAAGTTCGCGCAGCCGCTCTTGGGCATCCTTAAACTTGTTGAAGACATTCGCAGCGGCTTTAGGGTCGATCTTGAGATAGTCAGCAAGAGCCTCGAAGTCCCGCCGCTTGAGCTTGTTTTTCTTCGCGTTGAGCATCAGCGCGGAGTCTTCCTCCTTCGCCAAGTAGACCTTCGAGGAGACGAGGTCATAGCAGGGGGCTAGAGAGGGCTTCTTGTCTCGGATGAGAAGCGCCCAGTTTTTCATGTGCATGTCGCCGTTTCCGATGATAAAACAGAAGAGGACCCGCTCGAAGAAGTCGATCGTATCGAGACCGACATTTTCTGCGTGAGAGCGGACGGCCTTGCCGACGGATTCGAGCGAGCCCGAATACTTGTCGGTGGAGCCCAGCAACTGAAACATCGTTTCCGTCTGAATTTTACCGCCGCCCACAGTCCGATCGAAGCGCTTGACGATGTAGCAAAGTCTCCCGTCCGACATAGGGAACAGGCCGTGAGGGGGGACGGGGAACTCGAGCGCCGCGGCCATGCTCATGCACGTGTTCTCCATTGCGGGCAGCCCGGGATATTCGCCGGGCTCGGGTTTGAGGATGTGGGTGCTGCCGCTCGGCGCGAACTCGATCTCGGAGGAATCGTCGTTCAGCCGGACCAGCGCCTTTGCCTGGACTCCCGAGATGGACATGTGATCCTTCGATGACGTGACCTTCTCCGGCAGGTCCTTGGCGGCGAACGGTATCTTGGGGGCGATTGCCTTGTTCCAAAGCCTCCGCAAGCACTTCGAATGGTAGCGGCCGTCCTCTTCGCACGTCTGGCCGCAGCAGAGGCATCTATTTGCCATGGGTCTTCTCATCGACGTGACGTACGCTGATCGCGCCGATCGGGTCCTTGCCCGTGTACATCAGCAAACGGAACTTGTCGGTCTTGTCGATCTTCGCGGAGGCGGATGTCAGTTCGAGCAACCAGCCCTCGGGCAGCAGTCCGTCAAAGAAAGGAAAGAGCTTGGAGGATTCATACGGTGTCTCCGTCAGAGGCATCGCAAGGCTGATCGGCATCGCGTCGGGATCGCGCAGGTACTCGGGTTTGTAGGTAAATTCGTATCCGGCCGGCTTTTTAATGAGATCGCCGGCCGCTTTGTCTCCATAGAAAACGAAGGCGTGTTCCTCTCGGTTTTCCATCACTCCTCATCGCGCGGCAGGTCGATGGGTCCGAGGCATTTTCCAAAGAGGACGAGGACCTTGTTGATTGTGTCGGTCCGCAACGACGCCTTTCCTTGCTCCAGATCGCGGATGAAGCGCAAGCCAACGCCGGCTTTTGCCGCGAGCTGAGGTTGAGTGAGTTTAGCGCTGCGTCGTCTCTCTTTAACGAGGGAAGCTGTCGAGTTTAATTTCATTTGCCTATATTATACCCGATCGGATGCATTCACGAAATTTGCGATAGAAAACAGGCTTGATCGGGTATATATATTAATAAAATATACCCGATAGAGCCTCTTTGTCAAGTGCTTGGTGACGTTTTGTGACGCTTCTCCCTTACGGTTGAGGCATGGCTGTCGCGATGGTCTCACTGGCGTTGCGTTGGTATAATCAACCATGGCGCCTTGGGAATCCAGACTCAGGCCGGCTCTTTTCTCTCTCGTGCTCGGGGCGGCCGCCTGCTCCACTGCGCCCAAATCGGGACTCGGCGCGGGGATCGCGCCTCTGAACGCTGGGACCGATACACTCGAGTCCTTTAAGCTGAATGCCATCAAGCCGATTCCGTACATCCCGACGTTGAGGTTCGTTTCCGAGTACAGCCGCTTTGACACTCCGCGTCCGGATGCTTGGGGGGCGGGAAAAGCCTTGGGGGCGCTCTGGCGTTACGATCTCCCTTATGAGAGCGAGGTCCGGGGCCTCGCCGTCGACTCGCAGGGGCGGACGCTTTGTCTAGGACGTCCGAAGAGGGGGCCGGATTCGGTACTCCATGTGCTCGATGGGAGCGGGCGCTCCAGCGATCGGATATCCTTGCCCGGGGACACGCGCGAGATCCGGAGCGGCGTCCTCGCTGGAACGGAGGTTTTGATCTCCATGAACTCAGGGGCCCTCGAGATTCGGGATCTCGCCGCCGAGACCGGCTATCGGGTCCCGGTAGACGTGGCGGATTACGCTCTTGCGGACCTCGACGGGAATGGGAACACGGGATTGGCCGTCATCGGGGGATTCGAGGAAAAGTCGGTTCGGGTCTACGATAGCGATGGGAGTGAGATCTGGGCCGGGAGCCCCATAAAGTCGCCTGCGGGACTCGCCGCGGGACGCTTGTTCGGCATGGATTCCGAGTCACTCGTGGCCTTCGGCGGGGGGTATCGGGGAACCGAGGCGAAGATCCTAAGCCGGACGGGCGCGGCGCTCGGGTCCATCGAACTTCCCAGTTGGCCGCGGGTCAAGGCCATCGCCGATCTAGGCGGCGGGGTTGCGAAGTTCGTGATGGTGCGCGGCGGGAGCGGGGGAAAGCACGACACCTTGGATGTCTGGAACATCGGCCGAGACACGATGACCCTCGAGGCACGGGGGGACCTCGGATGGGCTGAGGCCGAGCTGATGACTTTCGCCGATCTCGACGGCGACGGCAGAAAGGAGATTCTTCTTGGGACCAAGACCGGTTGGTTGCTGGTGTTCTCCTCCCGAGCCGAACTGATAGCCCAGTACAAGTTCGTCCAAGAGGTCACGCATTTGGCGGCAGGCGACTTCACCAGTGACGGAATCGACGACGCGGTCGTGGCGATCGCAGGGATCCCGCCGCAAGTTTTCGGTCTCAGTGTCGGCCTTATCCCGGAGAACGAGACTCCGGAAGGCGCGGCCTCGGAACCGCTCGTCGCGCGCTTGACCTCGGGGCACTACGCCGTCAGCAAGGCGGCAGGAGAAGAGGCGCTTGCCATGGACGAGACCGCGCGGCGCGAGATCGCGGCGGAACTCTCCGCCGTGATCGCGGGCGGGAAGGGGGAGACCCGCTGGTTGGCCGCCTTCGCCCTGCAGAAGCTGGGGCCCTCGGCCTCCGCCGCGGCGGACATCCTGATCGCGGCGTCCCGCGAGGGCGACCACTCTTTATGCACGGCCTCGCTGCGCGCGCTCACCGCTGCCGCTCCCGACCACAAAGGGACGATCCCTGCCTTGTCGGAAGCCTTGGCCGATCCGCAGTGCCGCTACACCGCGGTCACCGAACTCCGGAACCTGGGCCCGAAAGCGAAAGGGGCCGTGCCCGCGCTCATCGAGCGGATCAGGGAGAACGACATCTCCTGCCTGTGCGCTGGGGTGCTCAAGGTCGTGGGGAAGGCCGCCAAACCCGCGATCGCGGAACTGGTCGGGATCGTGGAACGCGTTCCAAGCTGCCGCGACGCCGGTGCCGCGCTGCGGCGCATCGGACCCGACGCCTTGGACGCCCTTCTGCCCCTGCTCGCCCATCGCCGGACGGAGGTCCGCGTCGAAGCTGTCCGGATCCTGGATTCCTACGGCCCCGAAGCCGAGGCAGCGCTCCCTGCCTTCGAATCCCTCCTGAGGGAGCAGGGACAAGATTCCTTCGAAATCTACATCGAAGTCGCTGCGGCGCTGGGCTCAATCGGGGAGAAGGCCGTTCCGATCCTGGTGCGGGCCCTCGATACTAAAGACGCGGACCGCCGATCCCGCGCGGCCTACGCCGTGTCCCGTATCGGACGGCCTGCTGTTTCCAAGTTGATCGAGACCCTCGAGAGCGGAACCCCCGATGCCCGTGAGGGCGCGGCCCAAGCCTGTATCAACCTTGGACCGGACGCCGTCGGAGCGGTCCCCGCTCTCATCGCAGCGTTGTCCCACGAGGACCCGGAACTCCGGACCCGAGCGGCCGACGCATTGAGCGTTGTTGGCCCGGCGGGAAAGAAGGCCGTCGCGGCCTTGGAGCGGGCCGCGGAGGACAATATTCCGGAGGTCCGGGAGGCTGCTAAGCGGGCGCTGCTCGCAACTCGGCGGGTGCATCCGGATCCTGCAGCCGCGAGGAAGAACGCCGCAAAAGCCCTCGCCGATGATTCCTCGCAAAGAGATGCCTCCCGGGCTTTCAAGGACGAGAATTGGTATGCCCGACAGACGGCCGCTGCGGGCCTCACCGGCGCCGGGCCGGGCGGGGTCAAAGCCCTGACTTATCTACTCGAAGACGGCAACTGGCAGGTCCGCCACGAAGCGGCCAGGCGGCTCGCGTGGTCCGAGGCCCCGGCCGTCGCGGCGATCCCCAAGCTGATCCGGCTCCTTGATGACCCCAGCCTCGACGTGCGCGCACGAGCGGCGCTGACGCTGGGGAAGCTCGGGCGCGACGCGATGAAAGGGGAAGGCCGTGAGGGAGCCGGGATCCAGGCGACACTCAAAGCCTTGGGTCAAGCGGCCAAGGATGCGGACCCCGATGTATCCTCTGCGGCGCTCAGGGCCCTGGCGTCGATCCAGCGAAAACCCTAGAAACACAACGCCCCCGGCTTCTCGAGCAAGGACGTCGCCTGCTCGCGACTGATCCTTGCTCGGCTTGTTCCCGTCGGAAACGAGCTCGAAGCATCCCTGGATAAAAAAAAACTTACCTCGCCGCGATGGTCGGCGCGCGGCTCCATTTATAAATCTCTTCATTGAGGCCCTGTTGTCTTTCGCAAGGGCCGCCGCATTTTAGGGCAGCAAATTACTCGAAGGAGGCGAAGTCATGAACAGGGATCAACTCAAAGGAAGATGGACGCAGTTCAAAGGCGAGCTAAAGAAGAAGTGGGGAAAGTTCACCGATGACGACTTACAGCAGATTGAAGGCGACTACGACAAGTTCGCCGGCAAAACTCAAGAACGCTACGGCGACAAAAAGGAAGAAGTCCTGAAATGGGCCGATCAATGGAAAGAGCAGCCCCAACAGACGAAAGAGGAACCCGTAGCCCGGCGGACTCGGTGAAGTCATAGGTAAAGGAGAAAAACATGAAGAAAGGAACAAGCGTAGTGTCGTTAGGGGCGGCAATGCTGATCGGAGCGGCGTTGGCCCCTTGGGCGATGGCGGCGTCGGTAGGATCCACGGTGTCCGATTCTTGGATCACCGCCAAAACCAAATTGTCCTTGGCGGCAGATGGCCGCGTCAAGGGACGGCAGGTCGAGGTCGATCCCAAGAACGGCCGAGTGATCCTGAGCGGAAAAGTGGATACAGCGGAGAGCAAAGCCGCGGCGGAAGAAATCGCCGAGGGGATCAACGACGTCAAAGGCGTCAAAAACGATCTGCAGGTAGTGGATCCTTCCCGCCGCGAGGCTGTGGACGACAAAGACGAGGTCATCACCGAGCGGGTGCAGAAGCGCTTCTCCAAGGATAGCGCCTTGCGCGAAGCCGACATCGACGTGACGACGAATGCCGGCGTGGTTTCATCGACGGGCGAAGTCCCCAGCTTGATCACGAGCTCAAAAGCGTCGTGGGAAGCTTGGAAGACATCCGGGGTCAAGTCCGTCAAAAATCGACTGGCGATCGAGGACGAAACCGAAGGGTATTGAGACGTCGTCTGCATCCCTCGCGGGCTTAGTTCAAAAGCCCGCGGGGATTGCAGATGGCGGCCTCTGATCGCAGGCTGCTAGGAGAGTGATCCAACCTTGGGGAGGTCGTCTTTGAATGCGGCCCCGTAGATGTCCCAGACGCTGAGAAACAGCGCCGCGAGCAGCGGTCCAAAGAGGAGTCCCGCGAAGCCGAAGAACGTGAGACCGCCGAGCGTTGAGAGCAGGATCATGAGCTCGTGCATCTTCGTGTCCTTGCCGACGAGGATGGGGCGCAGGAGATTGTCGGAGCCGCCGACGACGACCGCGCACCACAGGAAAACGAGCGCTGCCGCGAGCAGCCGTCCCGAGAACGCGAGCCATGCGACCGCGGGCGCCCAGATGAGGGCCGAGCCGATGTTCGGGATCACCGAGCAAATCGCCATGAGCGTCGCCCAAAACAGCGAACTCGGAACGCCCGCGGCTGCCAGCGCGAGCCCGCCGAGCCCGCCCTGGATGACGCCGATGACGAAGGTTCCCTTGACCGTCGCGCGGGCCATCGACCGAAAGCCGTCGAGGAGGCGCCTCTCCTCGTGATGGCGCAGCGGCATGTAGTAGAGAAGCCGCTTGAGCATCGCCGGGCCGTCCATGAGGAAGAAGAACATCGCGTAGAGCATGATCGCGAATTCGAAGAAGAACGAGACCGTGCCCGCGGTGATCGACTTGATGTTGGCGAGGAAGAAGTTGCCGACGCCGCTTACGGCCGAGCCGAGCTTTGAGACGATCTGCTCCTGATGCGCGACGAGGTGCGGCTCTAGGCGCGAGACGACCGGGTAGCCGCGCACCATCGCGGCGAGATCGCCCTTCTTTGCGAGCTTCTCCTGAACCCACGGCGTGACCGCCTGCGTGACCTTCACCGCCTGATTCGCGACGATGCCGAAGAAGGACGCGACCGGGCCGAGCACGAGGACGAATACGATCGCGATCGTCGCGAGCGACGCCGCCGCTGGGCGGCCTTCGAACCAGCGATCGAAGCGTGCGTACATCGGGTAGGCGAGGGTCGCGAAGACGGCCGCAAGCGCGACCGGGACGAAAAATCCCCGCACCATCCACAGGAAGACGCCCGAGACCGCAAGCGTGAAGGCGATGAGAAACACCCGCCGAAGGTCGAATTCCTTCATGAGCGCATTCTACCAACTTTGCTGGGACGCACGGGACCTACCGGTAAGGTCCTGAATCCTTTAAGTTCAGCGCAAGCCCTTAGTAAGGGTTTAGGCCGACGAGGTTCAGGGCGCGGAGCGGTTCGGGGTTGGCCATGAACCAATGCCAGACGGAGCCGTTGCGAAGGTTCTCCGCGCTCAGCAAAGTGATGCCGGCATCGATGCCCAGAACGTCCGGGCCGGTCCATCCTGTCCGGGGATTGAAAGCGTCCGCGAAGCCGTAGCGGCCGTAGATCCTGCCGCCAAAGCGGTCCTTCATGGCCCGCAGAGCCCGCACGGAGAGCTCCGGCGTGAACATGAGCGACCCCGCGGCGGCGCAGGGAACGACGGTGCCGTCGATTGCGGGATGCCGGGGCGGGCCTCCCCAGGCGACGTAGCCCTTGGCGCTGTCCGAGGCTGTGACGCCCCAGAGCTCCGCGTACCAGGGGAACTCCGTCGCCATGCTCGCGCAGAAGGCGCGATGGGCGCGGGTGGCGAGGACCGAGTTCAGAAAGTAATCTGTGTTCGGCGGTGCGGCCTCCCGGCGCCGGCGAAAATCCACCCAGGCGTGGGAGTATTGGTGCGTAAAAAGGGGGGTGCCGGCGCTCAGGTAGCGCTCCTCTTCAAACTCGGCCCAGCTTCGCCGCCAGGCGCGCCAGGCCGCCGGAGGCACCGGATGGGTGCGTGAGCCGATGGCGAGCAGGTCCAACAGCAGATGCTCGCTGTAGGTGTCCCAGCGGGTGGGGATGAACCCCGACTCGGGCCGCCAGCCGTGCGAAAACATGGCGGGATGGCCGGCGAGCATCCACGGGAAGTCCACCCGGTCGTAGATCCCGTCCGCTAGCCGAACGATCTCCGGGTCGTCGCCGAAGCAACTTCGCACGGTGAGCACGCCGCCCAAAAGGAATGCGGTGTCGATGGAGGAAACCTCGCTCTTCCAGCGCCGGGCCCCGGTGGCCGGGTCCATGAAATGATAGAACCAGCCGTGCTCCTGCGGGCATTCCTCGGTCAAGAACCGCAGGGCCGCGCGCGCCCGTGCAACCGCCTCCTCGCGGGGCGCCCAGCCCCGGGCCGCGCCGACGCAGAGCGCGCTTAGGCCGAAGCCTGTGGCCGCGCTGCTGGCCACCGAACCCGCATCGTCGGGATGCGGGGATCCGTCGGCCCGGGCTCGGTCTCGCACGAGTCCCGTGCGTCCGTCAGTCTGCTCCCAAAAGTAAGAGAAGGAGCGCCGGGAAAGGTCCTCCAGAAACGCCCGGTCGGAGGGAACAAGACCGCTGCCGCGGACGCGCGCCGCGCCCGGCTGCGCGCAGCCTGCCGCGGACAGCGCGCAGGCCAGGAGCAAGGAGATAGCACCGGACGCTGCCTGAGCGTCCGGCACAGCGGCCCTGCCGGGACCGCTAGCACCGGACGCTGCCTGAGCGTCCGGCACAGCGGCCCTGCCGGG
>PFUL01000010.1:33689-46481 GCA_002790095.1 Elusimicrobia bacterium CG_4_9_14_3_um_filter_62_55
GCCCTGCCGGGACCGCTAGTAGGCGACGACCTCAAAGGAACTCTCGAGTCCGCCCACCGAACTGCTCCCCACGAACACCTGGAACTCCCCCGGCTCAACCCCGAAGCGGAGCGCGCCGTCCAAAGCACCCAGGTGTTCGGGCGTGAGCTCGAATTCTACGCGCCGCCGTTCGCCCGGCGCCAGGCTCAGACGCTCCCACCCGCGCAGCTCGCGGACCGGGCGCACGGCGCTGGCCGTCGCGTCGCGGATATAGAGCTGGACCACCTCGTCGCCCGGGCGAGGGCCTGTATTCTCGACATCCACCGATACCCGCAGGCGGCCGTCGGGACGGATGCTCCGGGCGCTCAGCCTCAGCTCCGCAAGGCGGAACCGGGTGTAGCTGAGGCCGTAACCGAAGGGATAGAGCGGGGTCACCGGGACGTCGAGATATTTGGAGCTGTACTTGTTCTCGGAAGGCGGCCGTCCCGTGTTCTTGTGCGCGTAGTAGATCGGCACCTGGCCCAGCGCGCGCGGGAATGTCACCGGGAGCCTGCCCCCCGGGTTGGCATCGCCGAAGAGGACGTCCGCGACGGCGGTGCCCGCCTGTCCCCCTGGGAACCAGGCTTCCAAGAGGGCCGGGACGTTCTCGTCGAGCCAGTTGAGGATCAGGGGGCGCCCGTTGAGCAGGACCACCGCCAGAGGCTTGCCGGTCGCGTGAAGCGCCTTGAGCAGGTCGAGTTGCCGCCCCGGCAGGTCCAGCGTCGAGCGGGACGCGGCCTCGCCGCTCATCGCCGCGTCCTCGCCCACGACGGCGATCACGACGTCGGCTTGCCGCGCGGCCGCGACCGCCTCGTCGATCCCGCCGGCGGCCGGATCGCTCACGCCGCAGCCCTGGGCGTGCAGGACCCGGCGCGCGCCGGCGCGTGCCCGGATTCCTTCAAGTATCGTCACCACGTCCTCGACGCGCCCGTCGCCCGTCCACGAACCCATGGGGGCCGCGCGGTCATCCGCGAGAGGGCCGACAACCGCGATCGTGCGACGGTCGTCGCCCAGGGGCAGAAGCGAGCCGTCGTTTTTCAGAAGCACCATGGAGCGGACCGCCATGTCCCGGGCCGCCGCGGCGTGCTCCGTGCTCAGCAGTACGCCGGCCTCGGCTTGCTCATCGGCGTAGGGCCGCTCGAAGAGTCCGAGGCGAAACTTGAGCCGGAGGACCCGGCGCACGGCCTCGTCGAGGGCCTGCTGGGAGAGACCGCCGCTTTCCATGAGTCCGGGACCGTGTTCGTTGTAGAGTCGGCTGACCATCTCCATATCCACGCCGGCCGAAAGCGCCAGGCGCGCGGCCTCGGCCCCATCCCGGGCGAAGCCGTGGGCTATCAACTCCTGGACCGAGGTGTAATCGCTGACCACCAGGCCGTCGAAGCCCCACTCACCGCGGAGCACGTCGGTCAGAATCCAGCGGTCGGCCGACGCCGGGATTCCGTTTAGCGCGTTGAACGCGCTCATGAAGGAGGCGACGCCTTCCTCCGCGGACGCCCGGAACGGCGGGAAGTAGACCTCGCGCAAAGTCCGTTCGGAGACATCCACCGTGTTGTAGTCGCGGCCGGCCACGGCCGCGCCGTAGGCCGCCCAGTGTTTGGCGCAGGCAGCCACCCTTCCCGGATCGCCGAGGCGGGGGCCTTGGAAGCCGCGGACCCGGGCGCGGGCCATCACCGCGCCCAGGAAAGGGTCCTCGCCCGAGCCCTCCACGATGCGGCCCCAGCGCGGATCGCGCGCGACGTCCACCATGGGGGCGAAGGTCCAGCGAACGCCGGCCGCGTAGGCCTCTGCCGCGGCAACCGCGGCGGCGCGTTCCACCGCCGACGCGTCCCAGGAGGCGGCCTCGGCCAGCGGGACCGGGAACACCGTGCGGTAGCCGTGGATCACGTCGAAGGCGAAGAGGATGGGGATGCCGAGGCGAGAATGCTCCACCGCGGCGCGTTGGAGCTCGTTGACGCGCTTGGCTCCGCGGACATTGAGGGTCGAGCCCAGCAGCCCCTTCTTGGCAAGCTCGAAATGCTCGGGCCGGGCGTCGCCGCCGGCGTCGCCGTCGAGTTGCTGTAGCTGGCCGAACTTCTCTTCGAGGGTCATCTTTCCTAGGAGACTCTCGACCCGGGACGAGACGTCGACGGCGGGAGCCCCCAGCGCCGGCCGGAGGGGCGCGGCGCAAAGCAGGACGGAGAAGAGAAGCGTGATGCTCATATCCTAGCCCAATACGAGCGGGCTGAAAACGATCCAGATGGCAATCACCGCGCTCGCCAGCGCCAGGCTGAGCCGGATGTCGGTGCGCCGCGGGCCCTCAGCTTCCTCGAGCGGTGCGCCGCCGTCCTTTGCGCTCAGCCGGAGGTAGCCCGACGAGGACTCGTCGCCGCCGATGCTCAGGGCGAGGCAGAGCAGGACGCTGACCCCGAAGAGGCCGGCGGCGAAGTGGAGGAAATTCACTCCGGCGAACCAACGTAGGGCCGGGGCCTGCGCCCAATCGCTTTTGACGAGCAGCTCAATCACGAACCGGGACGCGCCCGCCCCGAAGCCGAAGAGGAGCGTGGAAAGCGCGGCCTTCCCGGTCACGCCGCGGTGCAGAATCCCCAACAGGAACACGGCGGCGATGGGGGGAGCGATGTAGGCCTGCACGGACTGGAGGTAGACGAAGATCTGTCCGCTCATGATGCCGATGAACGGGAGCCACAGAAGCCCGATGAGCACAAGGACCCCTGTGGCGCAGCGGCCGGCCCGGACCAACTCCCCGTCGTCGGCCTGCGGCCGCCAGCGCCTATAGAAGTCCATGACGAAGAGCGTGCTGCTGCTGTTGAACACGCTTGAGAGCGAACTCATCAGGGCGGCCAGCAGGGCCGCGACGACCAGGCCCTTCACCCCAGGGGGGAGCAGGTCGTTGACCATGGCCGCATAGATCTCGTTGGGCGCGAGCTTGGGGAAGAGGATGCGTCCGGCGAGGCCGGGCAGGACCAGGATGAAGAGGGGCAGTATTTTGAGAAAGCCGGCCAGCATCGTCGCCCGCCGGGCCTCGGAGATCGACGGCGCCGCCAGCGTGCGCTGGACGATCATTTGGTCGGTGCACCAGTACCAGACCCCGAGGATCGGGGCTCCCAGCAGGATCCCGGTCCACGGGAAATCGGGATGACTCGCGGGCAGCCAGAGGTTGAAGAATCCGGGAGGGAGCTGGCGGTAAAGCCCGGAGAAGCCCCCGACCGCGGGCTGGAGCAGCGCGATCGTCGTCAGGATCACCGCTCCGCCGATGAGGATGAAGGCTTGCAGGAAATCGGTGTAGATGACCGCGCGCAGCCCTCCGGTGACGGTGTAGAGCCCGGTGGCGACGATGAGGAGGATGGAGCCCGCCCAGATGTTCCAGCCGAGGACCACGTTGAGGACGAGGGCGCCGGCGTAAACGGCCACGGAGACCTTGGTGAAGATGTAGGCGATCAGGGAGACCGCCGAGAGATAGGTGCGGCAGTGGCGGTTGAATCGCAGCTCGAGGAACTCGGGCATGGTGAAGACGCCGGTCCTCAGATAGTAGGGGACGAAAAGCCAGCCAAGGAGCAGCAGGATGAAGCAGGCGAGGATCTCGAACTGACCCACCGCGAGTCCGCTCGCGGCGCCCGACCCGGAGAGGCCGATAAAGTGCTCGGCGGAGATGTTGGAGGCGAAGAGACTGGCTCCGATGGCGGGCCAGCCTGCTCCGCGTCCGGCCAGGAAGTAGTCGTCGGCGCCGCCGCCGCCGCGTTCGCTCGCCCACCAAGCGATCCATGCGACCGCCGCGAAGTAGAGCGCTACGCAAACAAGATCGATCGGGGCCATGGCGGAGCCATGATTCTAGCATAGCTCCCCACCTTCGCCGCCCTAAGCCGGATACCTCAAACGGTGAAGCTGTCGGAAAACCCTTCTCCGCGTATCATCAGGAGCGGCCGGCGGCAAGGAGCGCGTCGCGGCACATGACGGCGGCGAGCACTTCCTCACCTAAGTAGACCTGGTCGGCGCCCGCCTCGCTCAGCAGCGCTCCCTGGGCGTCGCTGTGGGAGCGCGCGAGGATGCGCACGCGCGGATTGAGTTTGCGCGCGGTGTCAATCATCGCCAGCGCTTGAGCGGCGTCCGGGACTGCCAGAATGAGGAGGCTCGCACGCGCGATATGGGCCTGGATCAGCACCTCGGGGCGGGAGGCGTCTCCCGCGACGGCGTGTCCGCCGGCGTCACGGAGGGAAGCGACGGTTTCGCGGTTCTCCTCGGCCACGACGACGCGAACCCCGGCCTCGGCGAGGGCGTCTCCGATGCGCCGGCCGACGCGTCCGTAGCCGACGAGCACGGCGTGGCTGGTGACGAGGGCTGACTTCACGCTAGAGGGGAGCCCGGCCAAGGGGTCGGTGGAACGGTCGAGGGCAGCCGCAAGACGCGAACGGGAACGGATCCAGGCCGCCGCGGGCTCCACGGCGCGAAAGACGAGGTCGTTGGCGGAGATCGAAATGAGGGCCCCAGCGAGAATGAGGCTGATCCCCTCGGGCGGGAGCAGTCCCAGGGAGCCCCCGAGTCCCACCAGGATAAATGAGAACTCGCCGATCTGGGACAGGGCGGCCGAGACGGTCAGCGCGGTATTGAGCGGGTAGCGGAAGGCCAGGACGAGAACGAAGGCGGCCAGGGATTTCCCGACTATGATGATGGCGACGACGACCAGCACCTTGAGCGGGGCCGTCACAAGGATAGCGGGATCAAACAGCATTCCGACCGAAACGAAGAAAAGCACCGAGAACGCGTCCCGCAGCGGGAGGGATTCCTCGGCGGCCCGGTGGCTGAGTTCGGATTCGCGCATGACCATGCCGGCAAAGAATGCTCCCAGCGCGAAGGAGACATCGAAGAGCTTCGCGGAGGTGTACGCCACGCCGAGGGCCACCGAGATGACGGCCAGCGTGAAGAGCTCGCGCGAGCCGGTGTTTGCCACCCCCATCAACAGGCGCGGGAAGGCGCGTTTGCCGACAAGCAGCATGAGCGCAATGAAGAGGGCGACCTTCCCGAGCGTCCAGGCGAGCCCGCGCAGAAGGGGCGCCCCCCAGGCTCCGTCCGCGAGCGCGGGCAGCGAGACGAGCACGAGGACCATGACGATATCCTCGACGATGAGCCAGCCTACAGCGATCCGGCCGTTTACGGTGGCGAGAAACTTGCGCCGCTCGAGGGCGCGCAGGAGGACGACCGTGCTTGCGACCGACAAGGCGAGGCCGAACACGATGCCCGCGCGCAGGTCCCACCCCCACGCCCAGGCGGTAGTCGCGCCGAGGGCCGTCGCAACCGCGATCTGCCCGACGGCTCCGGGCAGGGCGATGCGGCGGACTTTCTTCAAGTCGTCGATGGAAAAGTGCAGTCCGACGCCGAACATCAGCAGGATGACGCCGATTTCAGCGAGTTGCGCCGTGAGTTCCGGATCGGCGATCAACCCGGGGGTGGAAGGTCCGATGAGGATACCGGCAAAGAGGTAGCCGACCAGGAGCGGCAGGCGGAGGCGGTGCGCCAGAAACCCCAAGACCAGCGACAGACTGAGGCTGGCGGCGATCGTCGAGATCAGTGCGGTGCTATGCGTCATCGCCGTTCTGGTCGACGGCGTCGGGCACGATGGCGAGGGCGATGTCGGTTAAACGCGTGTGAACGGCGTGCATGGTGGCCCCATTATAGTGAATTTGCCGAGTCGGGGTAGTCCCCAATATTTCCCTCCAATTTCGTCTCCAGACCTACATTTCGCTGGAGGAGAATCGGGGGGAAGGTCAAATTTCTGAAACGCAAGATCAGGTCCGGAGCCCTCGCGCTCCGAACCCGATTTTTTGCCCACCGTCATTCACTCGTGAGGACTTAGCGTCCCGAGAAGAGACGCCGGGCTTCCTCGCCCGCACGGCCGACCAACGGCTGCAGCCGTTCTTTGAGTTTGCCGATGTTTCTGACCGCGTCCTCGGTCGCGTCGAGGTTTTTTGGCCGGTTTACGATTTGCAGCGAACCGTCGCCCTTTAGGATATAGGTTCCCGAGGTTTGGTAGTCCACGGCGGGGCTGCGAACGCGTCCCTGGACCGTAACCACCATCCCCGCGAGCGGGTTCTCCTTCGTGCCCAGGTTGGAAACCGCGTCGACGCGCGCCGTAAGATCAAGGTCCCAGCCCCAGAGCATACGGACCTCGGAAGGGACGAACATCACTTTTAAGTACTTCCCTTTCCCATCGACGCCCGCCCCGTATTGGTGGATGATCTTGTAGCCGACATCGGCGACCCATATCCCGTACGCGTTCTTAACATGAAAGCGCTGTTCGGTGATTTTCGGGTCCTTCCAACCGGACAACTGCGACCAATTCGTAATCCCTTGATGATCGAAACACGCCTATTACCGGTTCCGGATGCACTCAGCGGCTCGCTGGACTATGTCCGTTTCGCCCGGGTCCCGGAATCCGCCGGGGGGACGCCCGGTTCGCCTACTTTGCCGAGCCTTCGGGCCTCGGTGGTCCTAGCACTCGGAGAGGCACCGGGCTATGTGCGTCCCGACGGATCCCGCTATGTCGCGCCGCGCGCGGCGGTTTCCTTCGGTTGGGATCGAGCCGCGTCGTTTTTTCCGGCAGCGGGGGGCGATTTCGTCGTCTTGCGCTTAAGTCCCGCGGGCCTCCCGGGAGGACTCGGCATTCGCGGCGCGGACATCGGTGAGGCGCCCGCCGCGTTGGAGGATTTGACGAGGGGATTATCCTCGCAGCTGCTGAAGGCCCCTGTCTTCCACGTGGAGGTCAACCGGACGGCCTCGGTGACGATCCGGGTCTATGACCTAGTCGGCCAGCCGGTGCACGAGGCGACGCTCGGGGGAGCGCCGTCTATGGTCGACGACGGGCAGGGGCCGCAGCAGGCTTACGAGCACGCTTGGCAGGGGAGGATCGCCAGCGGCGTCTATCTCTACGCGGTGACGGTCGAAGCGGAAGGGCACAAGGTCGTGCGGACCGGGAAGTGCGCGGTGGTCCGATAGAGAGCTTATGAAGAACCGCCTCCTGCGATTGTGGCTGGTCCCGGTCCTGGCCTTCGTGGCCGCGCTCGGCAACGCCTACACCGCGCTCGCCGGCGACGACGTGAACGCGCTCTACTGGAACCCCGCGGGCTTGGCGCAGGTCCGCAAGAAGGAACTCGGGTTCACGCACGCCCAGTGGCTGCTCGGGACCCAGTACAATTTCGCGGCGTTTTCCTTGCCCGTGGACGGGGCGGTCCTCGGGCAAGGCGACTATCACGGCGCCTTGGCGCTGGGACTCATGGGGGTCTCGGTCGACGGGGTGGACTCCCGGGGCGCGGACCGATCCGCCCAAGCCGGCGTTGAAGCGGGCGACAGGGCCTTCCTGCTCGGGACCGGGGTCAACCACGGTCCATCCGGGCTCAACGCCGGCTTGGGCTTCAAATTCATCGAGAGCGAGATCGCCGGGTTCACCGCGCGGACCTTCGCGGTGGACCTGGGCCTGCAGCGCAAGTTCTCGCTCGGCCGTGCACCGCTACGCGCGGGCTTCGCGGCGCGCAACCTCGGGCCGGGGCTCAAGTTCCTCGACCAGCGCGACCCGTTGCCGTCCACGCTGAGCCTGGGCCTGGGCGGCGCCTTCAACCACACCATCAACTTGGCGCTCGATCTCAACTATCACCTGGGCGAGAACCGCATCAGCGTCGGAGGCAAAACACCGCGAATTGCAGAAGATGGAGCGTGAATTCGTCGCGCATGTAACCCACGAACTGCGGGCGCCGCTAAGTTCTATTCGGGCGGCTCTGGAAATTGTGGAAGAGATGGTTCATGGAAAGATGGATGACGACGCGAAGAAAATGTTCGGAAATGCGTTGAGAAATACAGATCGTCTTGAAGATCTCGTCAACAGCATTTTGGATTTCGGAAAAATCGAGTCCGGGCAAATGACGGTGCATCCTAAAGTGTGCAGCGCCGAGGTGGTTGCGAGGGAGGCTGCCGAAAGTATGCAGCCTTGGGCGAAGAAGAAGGGAATCGTTTTGGTGTTCGAGGCTGAGGACGATCTCCCTGAAATTTTTGCCGATTGGAAACGCACGGTTCAGGTGATAGTGAATCTCTTATCGAATGCGATTAAATTTACTCCTGCAGAGGGGAAAATAACCGTTTTTGTCGAGTCTGGAGCTGCTGGGGAGAAAGCTGTTCGCTTTCGGGTTAAGGATACGGGTCCGGGTATTCCAAAGGGAGAGCAATCCCGCGTTTTTGAAAAGTTTCAGCAGATTCAATCAGGCGAACGCCATGTGGGCGGGACCGGCCTCGGTCTCTCGATTTCCAAGGCGTTGGTTCATATGCAGAAGGGTAAGATGTGGATCGAGAGCGATGAGGGTGAAGGAGCTACGTTTCTGTTCACGCTTCCCGAAATTGAGGGTTCTCGCCAACCCAAAAAAACCGCCATCAAATCCAAACCTGGTCCTGTGCCGTGGTGGAAGGCTCTCTTCGGTATTAAGGAAGTGTAACGAAATAACTGGACGAAGCACTTCCTAAGTAGTTCCCATCGCTAATACATAGGCCCGAATATCTTCCGCCCCCGCACGTGTTAGGGCGATCGCGCAGGCGCGAAGGGTTTCTCCGCTTGTAGCGACATCATCAATCAATATTAAGCGCGCACCCCGAAGATGCGGTGTGGCCGCCTCGAACGCTAGGCCAAGACGTCCTTTGCGTGATTCCCGTGGGAGGCGTGCTTGCGGAGGATCGTTTGTGCGCCGGTGTAGTAGAGTGAGAACGGGTAAACCCGTTCGCCGGCCAACACCCTCGGCGAGAATGTGGGCCTGATTGAAGCCTCGTATCCGCTGCTTTCTTGGATGGAGAGGCACGGGAACGAGTGCGTGGGGAATTCCGAGTTCCGGGTAGAGTCTCCATCGGGCCGCCATCAGCGCACCGAGTCCGACCCCCACGCGTTGCCTTGAATCATATTTGTTGGCGTGAAGGGCATTGGGTAGCGGCGGAGCGTATCGATAAGCCGCTCGTATGAGGCGTAGCGGACCCTCCTGGGGTTTGGGGAGGGGGGGAGACTCAAGTTTGCGGGCTAGGGAGCGGCATTCCGCGCAAAGCGGGAATCCTGCCGGGGAGACATCTGCCGCACATCCACCGCAGCTGTCTGGCAGCAGCAAATTCAAAAGGTTGACTTCCTTCAGCATCTTCCAATTCAAGAAAAATCCTGAAATGAGGGGATGGTGTTATCGTGGTTTATGGGTCCGTTTCTCCGTGTTGTTAGTCGTTTTGATGCAAATTTAATTCCTAGTCGGAAAGGCGCGTTGAGGGGGAAGGCGAGTACGTCTGTTTGTTTGGGCTCACGTGTTTTGCGCAGCAAAACCGTGAGCATCGCGAACGAAGAGAGAAAATAATTCCGTTGGGGTTTCGCCATTTGCGTATCCATTAATTGCACGGGTCCGGGGCAAGTGGAATAGCGTTTCCATCCATTTCACCTTCGGCGTGATAGGCGAAATGAATGGAAACGCCATTCATCCAAATATTTTTGGCACACGCGTATAGGGGCGAGCCATTTGTTATCGAGAGGCGCTTGTCACCATTCAGGTACATAGAGCCCGTCCACGGGTAATGATTGGGGAAAATTTTGAATTCTTCCATAATTTGTATACGGTTGACCCTAGTGAAAGGTTCCGCCAAAAGATCCGGTAAACATCCAGTGGGCCCGAAAATCGGCGACGGGCTCGAATTGGAGGGCATGTTTCGCGGTGCGCCCGCGACGCCCGCGCTTTTATACGGCCAAAAGCGCGAGCCCGAAACGGAAAGCGTCATTTTAGACGGAGGTCTTCCCCGGCTGTTTTATCCACAACGGCACGATATCGTCAATCGGTATCTAGGCGGGGGCTGCAAGGCCCGGCGGAGCCAAAATAGCCCAGCGTGCTTGCTCGAAGAGTTCCCGAAACGGATAGGACCGGGGGATTTTCAGCCAAAGGACACGCGAGCGCCTGGAAACGACCGCCGCCAAACGAATCAGCCGGAAGCGCACGGTCTTGATCGTTAAGGGGCGCCACGATTTCGGAAGAGCCAGATGCTTGGTCGCGGCGAAGACCGTATCGGCCAGCAAATCCTTGAATCAGTTGCGTGCAGGACACGGGCCGCCCGTCCTCGTAGAGCACATACGAGTGGAGGCGTTCCGTGATTCTGCCAAGGGCCCAGCGCCAGGCCTTCCGGTAGACGCCGAGGATGTTCTCATCGTCGATCCCGTAGGAGTCGCTAAGGACATCGAGAAAGTCTCCGAGCCGGGCCTCGGAGTCGACCTCGCGGATCTCGGCCCCCGGCGGGCGGGAGACGGCAGCCGTCTCGGCCGATAAGGGACGCGTCATGGGGATGGCATCCTCGATCCGCTGCATCCCCTCTTCCTCCAGCACTCTCTCGAGGCCCGGGGGGCCTGAGCGATGGTCGAGCCACCACAACGCGCGCACGCCGAAGGCCTGAAACGATGCCTTGCGCTTACGGATGGAACTGCGCGCTGCGTCCAGCGTGGGGTAGGCGTTGCGCGCGACGCCGTTGAACATCTGGAAGTCGACGGGGGTGCGGTAATATAGTTCGCATGGGGTTTCTTCGTACTTGAAGTCTCCCTCGGTGTTGAGCATGCAGGGCCAGCCGTCGTCGAAGCCTTCGACGGCGAGTTCGTCCGAGCCCACCCTGGGAACGCTATTTGCGCAACCAGATCGCGTTAACCACCCACGAAACGGCCGCGCCGAGAAAAATCCCCCCGACGAGTCCGACTGCGGACGATACCGGAAGGATTTCGGCCTGCGCGAGCAGTGAGCCCCCGAGCCCTCCGAGGAAAATTCCAGCGGCGACCGTCACCGAATTCTTTGAATTTGTCATCTTAATCTCCATCGTACTCAATTTTCACCGCGGCGTTTCCGCTGAATCCGTTCCTGAGCGCGCGTCCCTTCTTGGTACGAGCGCTCGTTTTCCCGCTGCGTCTTAAAATATTCCTTGACATCCTGGTAGGCACCTCCGATCGCACCTGCCGCAGCTCCCGCCGCGGCTGGGAAGTCTCGTGATCGATTCCAGTCAGGGCCGGGGAACATCGGTCACGATTCGGATTCCCTGCCGAACCATCTCAAAGACGGACACTTAAGCCCGCAAGCGGCGGCAACCCCGCAGCTTCCCTACCCGCCGCTCCCGCCGAAAAACAATGTGTAGCCGCGGCCGATAAACCAGAAGTTAACCAGCACATGGGCGAACGCGGGAGCGGCGATCCCCCGGGTCCGGACGAAACAGAATCCGAGCGCGAGTCCCGAAAGCGAGTGCATCATCCAGCTTCCGCCGTGAACAAGCCCGAAGAGCAGGGAAGTCACAATGAGCGCGCCCGCCGTTCCGAGCTCAGATTCGCAGCGCGGAATCAAGTAGGAACGGAAGATCAATTCCTCGCTGATCGCGTGCGCGGCGATCGCCCCGAACATGAACACGAGCGACGCATCCGGCGCGAGCCAACCCGGAGAAACGAAGCCGACGGCGCCCTTCTCCGTGGTCGGCAGGCCCGCCCCGATCCAAAGCTCTACGATCGCCACGACCAATACGGCGGTGACCACGGCCCAACCGATATCCACCGGTCTTCCATCGCGCCAACCGACCGCCGCCGCGCTCAAGTCCGCTCGCCGACGGATGCGCTCCCGGACGAGCATGGCCGTCGCCGCGCAGGCGGCGGACGAAGCCGCCAGCCACACGGGCGCGGACGACCGCCACTCGCGAATCACTTCATCGCAAATCATTATGAGGAAGGCAAAGATGAGGAACCCCGCCGCGTCGAGAGTCAGCGACAGGAGCCGCATTCCCTTCCACTGCATCGGTTCACTCGGGGCGGGTTCTTGGGCGGGGGTCATCGTCGGGTGCCAACAGAATTTCATTATCGCATTTGTCATAGATTTCTCTACGAAGGCCGGGGCCGGGGCCGCTCGCGCGGCCCCGGTGGCCTTCACGGTCACTTGTTCTTGCTTTTGAGATGGTCCATTCGCGTACCGCCGTACTTGTCGATCATGTCCCGGGTGCGGTCCCGGTTGACATGGTCTTCCACGGCCTTGTTCGCCTTGCGCCCGGCCTCCTTGGCGGCCTCGACTGCCCCGGATTTGAGGATCGCTTTGCCGACCTCTCGGATAATGGGTCCCGCCTGAGCGACCTCGAACGATTCAATGGCCCGTTTCGGCCTGGGCTTCTGTGCCGGCGGCGGCGGATTGAAGATCGTCGTTTCTTCCTTCTCCTTGCGCGCCGCCCCGCTCAAAGCCTGCGAGAATTCCGTTTTCCACTTCGGAGCGCGCACCGCTCCGGCGGCGCTCACCGTCCCAAGCGACGCGGCGCCCGAGTAAAACCCGCCGAGTTGTGTCGACGCTCCGGAAATGTTCCCGGAGCCAACCGCATCCCGCAGGTCCGCGACGCCGTTTTCCATCCCCTTCATATGCTCGTTGAACTTCTTGTCGTCGCGATAGCCGCGGTAGGGGTCGTAGGGCGCGGGATCAACCCACGGCTTGCGCGGGCGCTTGCGATCGCAGCGGAACTTGCAGGTTTCCCAATCGAACCACGCGCGACTCCCGTCCTCGCAGAGGTAGACGACCGAGGGAATGTACCCGCAATCGATGACGCTGGGCTGGTAGCGCGCATTACTTGAAGCCGCTCCCGCGACCGTACTGCCGGCCAACACGAGACCGGCGGCGAAGGATGTGCTGTACTTTTTAATCATGTCGTGCCCTGAAAGCTGTGCCTGGCCAGCGGGTGAAAGTCCCGCCGGGGTAAGTGCCGAGACGCCCCGTAGCAGACCCGAGTAGG
>PFUL01000019.1 GCA_002790095.1 Elusimicrobia bacterium CG_4_9_14_3_um_filter_62_55
TCTGGTCCGCGGCGATGCTCCCGGACGGGAGTTTAGGGTCTTGGATCGCGGAGGGAACTCTGCCCGCGCCGCGCGAAGCGTTGGTTCTCGTCTCCTGGGGGGGGCGGCTGTATGCGATCGGCGGCTTCGACGGGTCGGCGAAGGCGACGGTCTATTGGGCCCCCTTGGAGGAAAACGGACGCGTCGGCGAGTGGTCGTTGACCGAGTCTTTGCCGGGGGCGCGCTTTAAGCACGGCGCGCTCGCGCACGACGGTTATCTCTATGTGTTTGGCGGCGACAACGGCATTTTCCCCCAGTCGACGGTCTATTCCTCGCCGATCACCGATAACGGGCCGATCGGTTCCTGGACCGCCGGTACCTCCTTGCCCGCCGCGAGAAACGGCCACGCGGTCGCCGTCTCCAGCGGCCGGGTTTACCTGAGCGGCGGCGTCGGAATCGGGCTCGAGACGACGGTATGGCGAGCGGATCTCGCCGGGGGGACGGTGGGCGCCTGGACTGCGGAGACCGCGATGCCGGCGGGGCGCTTTAGGCACGCGTCGGCGGCGTCGCGCGATCGTCTGTATTTACTCGGAGGATTCGACGGCTCCGTCGCGCGTTCGGAGGTCTATGTCGCCACCGTGTCCGCCGACGGCACGCTCGGCGTTTGGAGCGCGATGAGTTCGATGGCAACCGCGCGCTTCATGGGCGGCCTCGCGTTCGACGGCACGCGCTTTTACGCCGCAGGAGGCTTCGACGGGACGCTCGGGATGAGCGTCGGGGAAAGCACCGCGCTCACGGGCGTCCTGTACCTTTCGGAAGCGGCGACCGACTCGGCCTTTTCGGCGATCGCGTCGTCCGCGTCGTGGCAATACGGCACGACCTTCATGTTCTCGACGCTGGCCCCGAACACGACCTACTATTTGCGCGCGCGGGCGCGCGGCTTGACCGGCAGAGAGTCCCCCGCGATGACGATGCCTCCCTTGGCGACGCTTCCCGCGCGGCCTTCTTCGACGACCCCGTCGGTGTCTATGGTGGAGGCCGGTTCCTTTACGGTGGTCTATCTTGACGGAAACAACGCGGCGGGCACCGAGTACAAGGTTGAGATTTCCACCTCGTCGGACTTTTACGGAGCGATCCTGAGCGACGGATTCACGACGGATCTTTCGACCTCGCTGACGGCGTCCACCGCGAACGAAGAGTACTTCATCCGCGTGAAATCGCGCGGCGCGGGAGGACGGGAAAGCCCGTACCGCGTGCTCGGGTCGACGCGCACGCTGGCGGCGGTCCCGGCCGGCGCGGGCTTTTCCGGTGTGCAGCCGACCGGTTTCACGCTTTTTTGGACCGCCAACGCAAACGCGGGGGACACCCTTTACGAGGCGCAGGTGTCCAGCGAGGCGAATTTCGCCTCGATCGCGGCGACGAGTTCGACGCTGGAAACCAGCGCGCTGTTCTCGGGATTGATCAGCGCCAGCACCTTCTACGCCCGGGTGCGCGCCTTCAACGGCGGGGGCATCGCGAGCCCCTTCTCGGCGGCGATTTCGACCGAGACCGGCCTCGACATC
>PFUL01000179.1 GCA_002790095.1 Elusimicrobia bacterium CG_4_9_14_3_um_filter_62_55
ACCCCGCGCCGCATCCAGGGCCGCAACATCAGCGATGCAGACGTGGCCTTCGTCTGCCAACTCATCGCCGACCATCCCGATTGGAGCCGCAATCAAATCGCCTTGGCGTTGGCCGAGGCTTGGAACTGGAGGACCGCCACAGGACGACTGAAAAACTTCGCGGGTTCCAGCCTCTTGATCAAGCTCGAGAAGCGCGCACTCATACGCCTGCCGGAACGCCGGCGTCCACCGCCCAAGCGTGTGCTTCGGCCCGTGGACCCGGACCTGCCATGGCCCGAGCCGGAACCGATCACGCAGCCCCTGGGGGAATTGCTTCCCCTTTCCATTGAGCCGCTCTCCACAAAGCAGCCGCGCTACGCTTCCCTCACCCAGTATCTCATCCGCTACCACTATCTCGGCCTGCGCCGCTCGGTCGGCGAGAACATGGCCTACCTCGCCCGCGACCGCCAAGGCCGCGACGTCGGCTGCGCGCTCTTTGGCGCCGCCGCCTGGAGGGTCAACCCGCGCGACAAGTTCATCGGGTGGGACGAACCAACCCGGGCCGAGCGCCTTTCCTGGATCACCAACAACGTCCGCTTCCTCATCCTTCCCTGGGTTCACGTCCCCCATCTGGCCTCGCACTTGCTTGCCCGCCTTACCCGTCGCCTCGCGGCCGATTGGCTGGCCAAGTATGGACATCCGATCTATCTGGTCGAGACCTTCGTCGACCGCTCCCGCTTCAAGGGCACCTGTTATCGCGCCGCCAACTGGGTCTGCGTCGGCCAGACCCAAGGCCGCAGTCGTCAGGACCGCAACTACACCCTGCACGTGCCGGTCAAGGACATCCACGTCTATCCCCTGACCCCCTGCTTTCGCGAGGAACTCTGCCGTGTGGACAGTTGAAGAACTCACCGTTCTGGCGGATACCAAGCCCCGCGCGCTGGTCCCTATCATCCTCGACCTTCAGGCCCGCTTGGCGCTCAATTCCCGAAACAGCAGCAAGCCCCCTTCCTCCGACGGCTACATCAAGCCCGCGCCCAAGAGCCTGCGCGAAAAGAGGGGGCGCAAATCGGGTGGACAACCGGGGCATCCCGGCTACACCCTCAAGCCCGTGGAGCGGCCCGACGAAACGATCATGGTCCCACTGAGCACCTGTCCCAAGGGATGCGACACCCAACTCCACCATTGCCCCACGATCGGCCATGTCCACCGTCAGGTTTTCGACCTGCCTCTCAAGCTGTTCCTCGTCACCGAGTATCGCGCTGAAACCAAGCACTGCCCCGCCTGCGATGTCGACGTCACCGCGCCCTTCCCGCCGGATGTCACCGCTCCCGTACAATATGGGGGACGCTGGCTCGCCTGCCTGGCTTATCTGCGCGACCAGAATTTCATCGCCTCGCAACGCCTCAGTCAGTTCTGCGCCGACATCTTCGGCCAGCCCGTCAGCGAGCAAACCATCCAGCGCGCCGAAACCGCGGCCTCCGACAATCTGGAGCCCTTCGAGGCGAAGGTCAAGACGCTCCTGCCTTGCGCCGATATCCTTAACGGCGACGAGACGGGACTGCGCGTCCAAGGCAAGCTCCACTGGGTCCACGGCCTGGGGTCCAAGCTCCTGACCTGGTACGGACTCCACGCCCGCAAGGGCAGCGAAGCCATCGAACACTTCGGCATCCTCACCCGTTTCTATGGCCGCCTCATCCACGACTGCCTTGCCTCCTACTTCGACCTGCCTTGCCGCCACGGCTTGTGCAACGCCCACATCCTGCGGGAGCTGACCTTCCTTTTTGAAAACCTTAACCAAGACTGGGCCGGCAAGATGCGCCAGCTCCTGCTGGACATGAACGCGCGCGTCGATGAGCTCAAGGCGCTGGGACGCGCTCGCCTCTCCCACGCCGAACGCGCCTCGTGGTTTAAGCGATACGAGGGTCTCCTCGCGCAGGGCTACGCCGCCAATCCACCGCCCACGCCCCCTCCTGTTCGGCGCCGGGGTCGGCCCAAAAAAACCAAGGCCCTCAACCTCTTGGATCGCATGCAGCGTCACAAGAAGGCTGTGCTCGCCTTCCTCTGCGACTTCCGTGTCCCCTTCACCAACAACCACGCGGAGCAAATCCTGCGCATGCTCAAGGTCCGCCAGAAGATATCGGGCGGCTTTCGTACCAAGACCGGCGCCGAGCGCTTCCTCCGCGTGCGCGGCTATATCGATACCGTCCGTAAGCACAACCTCCCCGTATT
>PFUL01000176.1 GCA_002790095.1 Elusimicrobia bacterium CG_4_9_14_3_um_filter_62_55
AAGTCAAAGGTCGCTCCGAAGCCCGTGAATTGCTCCTTCTCGGCGAAGAACTGCCCGAACTCGGAGTGTCCCTCGAAGTAGTTGAGGTGAACCCGCACAGCCCGGGCGACGCGGGAGACCCCGATGCGCATGCCGAGTTCCGTGTTAGAGTTCGCGTTCCAGCCGCTGCGCCCCTTCCACTGAACATCCTGGCCGAGATAGGCCCAGCACTCGTGGGCGGGGAGCCAGTTCCAATCGAGGTTCTGCGAACGCAGCTCCAAGCCCGCCTGCGCGGCGCCGTCCTGCCCGGTGGGGATCTGGTGAAGCAGCGCCGTCCCGCCGCCGTAGAGCCGCGCGTGCGGTCCGAAGTCGCGCGACAAGACGAGACCGAATCCCTCGACGCTGTAGCGAAACCCCCTGTCGCCGGTGCGGCGCACATGGTCGTCTCCAAGATGTGAGCTTTCGTGAAACAGCGACGCGCGGCCCGAGAACGAGCCGCTGCGGAACTCCAGCGGCAGATTCATGAAGAAATCGATCGCCTCAAACTCGTTTATCCCGCCCGAGACGAGAAAGCGCGAGTAGCCCATCCCCTCGACGCTCGATTGGAGCAGCCAGTCGCCGCCTTCCCAGCGCGCGAGCCCCCAGGTGTTGCCGAGCGCGACATCGCCCGCGTTGTGCCCCGCGAGGCGGTAGTAGCGGACGGTCGTTCGCGCCTGACGCGGGTCGGCGATGAGCCCGCGGAAGACCTCGTCGGCCGGGGGAAGGACCCCGTAGGAGACCGATGCCTCCGCCGGGGAGACCGCTATGAGAAAGAGGAGGCCCGCCATCGCTCGCTTCATCGCCGGTGAGTGCGCGGCCGGCGCGGGGCGTTACGGGTTTACGCGCCGTAACGCCGGCGGCGTGCGCGTCACTCACCTTTGCATGCGCTGCGATCCCAAGCCGGTTTGTGCCAGTACGGAGTTCTTTGCGCTCGGGCCCGACGGGCTTTCGCACGGCGTCCGGGACGGCGTGTGCGGCCGCATCGTCCCCATCGAGCAGGCGGTGCATCGTGAGGCGGCCAACGGGACGCGCTGCTACTTCTGTTCGCGCGCGTGCCTGATGCGCTATTATCTAAATCCCCTGAATTTCTTGAGGAAAAAATGAAAAGACCCTGGATCGAAGTCATCGAGCCGGACCGCGCGCAGGGACCGCTTAAAGATGTCTACACGAGGACGATCGGAAGCCGCGGCGCCCTCGCCGAGGTCCACAAAATTCACAGCTTGAACCCCGAGAGTCTCGATGCGCATATGATCCTGTACAAGACGCTCCTCTACGGCCGCTCGCCGCTGCACCGGCGGGAGCGTGAGATGATCGCCGTCGCCGTCTCCCGCTCGAACGGCTGTGAGTACTGCACGACCCACCACCGCGAGGCGATGGCCCGTTACGAGAAGGACACTGCGGTCCTCGACGCTTGCGAAGGCGGCGAGTGGAGTAAGCTTTCCGAGCGCGACGAGGCTATCTGCGCCTATGTCGAGAAACTCACGCTGAGCCCGTCCTCCATGCGGGAGGAGGATGTCGCG
>PFUL01000041.1 GCA_002790095.1 Elusimicrobia bacterium CG_4_9_14_3_um_filter_62_55
CCCCCAGTCATCGCGCAGGCGGCAAAGGCCGAATACGAAAATGCTGAGCAGCCAGTAAACGATAAAGGGCGGAATCATCACCCGCCAGGAGGCAAGCCCCTTCGCAGCACCGAGCACCAGCACCACGGCGAAAACGCCGGAAACCCCGGCGAAGCGGATGTCCGCGATGCGGCGGGCGCTTAGGCTGCGCTCACGCGCGAGCGCCGGCCCGATGAAGTCGCCGATCGTCCCTTCCACGGAGGCATTTTAGCTCTTTGAGCCCGCTTGCGGGTGTTCGCCGCGCGCCGATCCACGAAGGCGATCACGCCGTCGACCGCTTGGTGCAGGCGCGTCGTCTGTTCCTCGTAGACCGAGCGCAGGCAGACTCGGTCGAGGGGGTCGATATCCGACTCGCGGAGCAGATGCACGGCTCCCGCCAGCGCCCCCAGGGGCTCGCGGAGTTCGCTGAGCAAAACGTCCGGAACGCCGCGCGGCTCCCGCGAAGGCGGGAGGCTGACCGGGGGATCGATCAGATCGCGCCAACGGTGCCGGGAGTCGTACCCGTTGAGGGATTCGTCGAAGCGGTCGCTCGCTTGCCCTAGAGTGAGCACGGCGTCGTGCGCGGGACCACCGGGGCGGTCGAGGTCTATCGACAGGCGTGAGAGCTCGCGCATCATCGAGCCGATGCGGGTCAGATGATCCAGGAGCGGGCGTCCCGATTCGTGCAGCGTGTTTCCCATCGCTACTCCCGTTCGCCTCACGCGGAGGCCTTCGCCGCTGTGAACGCCGGAAGCGGCGCGGACGCCGGCCCGAGATTCCTGAGCGCATCTTCGAGGCGGTCGGGGCTTCCCCAATCGCTCCAGCGCACGCCCCAGACCGGCATCACCGCGATCCGCTCGGGGGAGGTTTCGAAGACGGCCTCCGAGACATTGGCCGACTCCATCGAGAGATATTCCCCCGCGAGCGCGAAGTCCCGGAATTCCCCGGTCCAATGCTCCCGGATGCGTTCGAAGCGCTCTCCGATTTTAGGAAGCCGCGAGACGATCAGCCGATAGAGTTCCGCGGCTTTCGCGACGACGACGAAGGTATTCCACAAATAACCGGCCCGGCAGTACTCGGCCGCGCGATCGGCGTCCGGCTTTTCGCAGAAACGCCGCACGGTCCAGGCCGAGGCGCCGGCCAAGGTGCCGAGTTCGGCGCCGGTTTGCAGGTACCCGTACTCCGATTCCGGTTCATCGGGAAGCATGCCGAGCAGCACGATCTTGCGGTCGATTCGCTCGAGCAGCCGTTCCGCGGCGGCGACATAAAACATGAACCTCCGCTCATCGCCTACAAAGTGATCCGACGGCAGAAAGACGACGTTCGCGTCGGGATCCCGAGCGAGAATCTCGACCAAGGGAAGCAGCATGCCGGGCGCCGTCCCCAGGTTGCGCGGCTGGCGCAGCACGGTCCCGACGGGGCGGTCCGCCAACTGCCGGTTCGCGATGCCCGCGTGTCCGGCGTCGATCACCGTCAGGACGCGCTCGCGCGGGATCAGGAAATCGGCCCGGGCGAGGGTGTGCTGGAGCATCGACCGGGTTCCGGAGAAAACGCAGTATTGCTTGGGAACACGCACTCCGAAACGGCCTTCGACGTAGCGCGCGAGCCGGGTTCCCTCTCCCCCGGCAAGAACGACGCCCCAAAGCGCCCCACGGGCTCTGCGGGGCTTCACGCCGGCTGCTCCACTTCGAACCTGAAGCGGCGGGCCGGGGAGACGATCGGCGTCCCGTTGCCGCCGCGCGCGCGGGCGACGAGCTTGTGTTTGCGCGTCCGGGAGGGACTTTCCGCCTTCTTTGTGAGAGGGTTCCAATCGTACCACCAAAAGCCGACCCCGGGCCGGCATTCCTTCCACGGGCCGTCATCCATGGAAACTTCGACGGGCCCTTCCACGTCGCTTTGGACGCGGATCGCGTACGATTCTCCGACTAAATGCTCCTCGGGCCTGGGGTAGTCGATTCGGACGGATTGGGTCGATTTAATGGATTTTGATCGTGATTTGACGGCCATGAAGCCTCCTGTTCCGGATGGGTGGGTCCATGATAGCGAGGAAGACGCCTGATTCCTATTGGGGAATATGCGTAAATCGCGCCCGGAATGTACTGCCGGGGGGTCCGTAGCAATACGGAGGAGGCCCTACCGGACCGATGTGAGCCCGGCCTCAATCGCGTATTTCGTCAACTCGGCGATCGTCCGGCGGTCGAGCTTTTCCATCAGCCGCCGGCGGTGCGATTCGACGGTGCGCACGCCGATTTTCAGCCGCCAGGCGATCTCCTTGCTGCTGAGTCCGTCCGCGATAAGCGCAAGGACCTCGGTTTCCCGTTCGGAGAGCGGAGCTCCCGCCGTGTCGGGGGGCGCGAGTACCGCGTCGGCCGCCTCTCCCCGGAACGCGAGTTCCCCGCGGTGCACGGTCCGGATCGCGGCCACAAGCTCGTCGGGCGATTCGTCCTTGAGCAGGTAGCCCCGCACTCCGTTTCGCGCCAAACGAGCGGCGTACGCGCCGCCGCGGTGCATCGAGAAGGCGAGGATTCTGGATTCGGGAACGGCGCGCCGCAGGCGCTTGGACAGGTCGACGCCGTTGGTGTCGGGAAGCCGGATGTCGAGGATGATGATGTCCGGACGATGCTCCTTGGCGAGCCGCATCGCTTCCCTTCCGTTCGACGCTTCCGCGACGACTGCGAGGC
>PFUL01000155.1 GCA_002790095.1 Elusimicrobia bacterium CG_4_9_14_3_um_filter_62_55
CGGCAAAGCGGGTTTCGTCGAACGGGGGGAAAAAAGCGTCGCCGGGAAATTCCCCCCGGACGCGCGTCAGGTAGAGACGGTCCGCCGCAGCGAGGGCTTCGCGGTAGACGCGCTCTCCTCCGATCGCGAAGAGTTCCGTCTCTCCCGCGACGCGCGCCGTTTCGATCGCATCGGCGAGGGAAGCGCAGCGTTCGACGCCTGCCGCCGACCAGGAGCCGTCGGAAGTCAGGACCAGATTCCGCCGCTTGGGGAGCGGTTTCCCGATAGACTCGTAGGTGCGGCGTCCCATCACGACGGTGTGTCCCAAGGTCAGCGTCTTAAAGCGTTTGAGGTCTTCGGGAATGCGCCAAGGCAGCGCGTTGTCTTTTCCGATCGCGCCGTTGTCCGAGACCGCGGCGATCAGAGAGAATATCATACGGCGATCGGGGCTTTGATGGCGGGGTGGGGCTCGTAGCCTTCGATGCCCACGTGTTCGAAGCGGAAGTCGAACAGGCGCTTGACGGAGGCATCGAGCCTCAGGCGCGGAAGCGGACGCGGGTCCCGCGTCAGCTGCAGGCGGGCCTGTTCGAAATGGTTGTTGTAGAGATGCGCGTCTCCCAGCGTATGGACGAAGTCCCCCGGCCGCAGTCCCGTTTCGCGCGCCGTCATTTCAGTCAGGAGCGCGTAGCTCGCGATGTTGAAAGGGACGCCGAGGAACACGTCGGCCGAGCGTTGATAGAGCTGACAGGAGAGTTTCCCTTCGGCGACATAGAACTGGAAAAACGCGTGGCACGGGGGAAGCGCCATCTTGTCGAGTTCCCCGACGTTCCACGCCGAGACGATGTGGCGGCGGGAATCCGGATCGCGTTTGATGCGCGCGATCACTTCGGAAAGCTGATCGACCGTCCGTCCGTCCGGCGTCGGCCACGAGCGCCATTGCTTTCCGTAGACCGGTCCGAGGTCTCCGTTTTCGTCGGCCCACTCATCCCAGATCGACACCTTGTTTTCGCGCAGATAGGCGATATTGGTGTCGCCCTTGAGAAACCACAGGAGTTCGTGAATGATCGAACGAAGATGCAGCTTCTTCGTCGTGACGAGGGGGAAGCCTTCCGAGAGATCGAAGCGCATCTGATGCCCGAAGACGCTCCGGGTCCCGGTTCCGGTCCGGTCCCCCTTTTCGACGCCCTCATCGAGGACGCGGCGCATCAAGTCCAGGTATTGGCGCATCGGCGCCCCCATTCTAGCAGAAACGACCCCCGGCTAGCGGTTCAGGGGCTGGGTGCGGTCGGGGTCCTTCCCCCGTTCGACGTCGATCAGGTCGCGCAGCGCGTCGCCTGCGCCCATGAATTCGGCGTCGATGGCGGCGCGGATCGCGTCGATTTCTCCGCGGGACACGAAGCGGTAGAGATCGGCGACCCCGTGCAGGGCGAGGGTCGACAACTCGGTCGGGTCCTGATGGATTCTGTGCGCGATTCGGCCCATCGCGTGGAGGATTTTCACCGACGCGACGCGCAGGTTCATCTGTTTGAGCAGCA
>PFUL01000079.1 GCA_002790095.1 Elusimicrobia bacterium CG_4_9_14_3_um_filter_62_55
GAAGGCCGGCACAGCGGGGCTTCCGCCCCGCTAGGCCGGCCCTCTTGATAACCCCCACGAAGGCCGGCACAGCGGGGCTTCCGCCCCGCTAGTAGATGCGCTGAAGCAGCGCGACCGATTCCATGTGATCGGTGTGCGGGAACATGTCGACGCCTTCGATCTTGCGCACGTCGTAGAGCTCGGAAAGCCTGCGCAGATCCTCGACCATCGCCTTCGGGTTGCAGGACACGTAGACGATCCACGCGGGAGACAACTCCTTGAGCGCCGGCACCGCCTTCGGATGCAGCCCGGAGCGAGGCGGATCGGCGACGACGACGTCCACATCGACGCTCTGCGCCGCGAAGCCCGGAAGCAGATCTTCGACCTTGGCGGCCATGAACTCCGCGTTCTTCACGCCGTTGAGCTCCGCGTTGTGGCGCGCGTCGTCGACGGCTTCCGCGATCACCTCGACGCCCATCACGCGTTCGGCGAGGTCCGCGAGCGAGAGCGCGATCCCCCCGTTGCCGCAGTACAGATCGAGCAAGGTGTTCGGCCGGATGTCCTGCACCCAGTCGCGGATCAGGCCGTAGAGAAACTCCGCGCCGCGCGTGTTCGTCTGGAAAAAGGCGTATGGGGAAACGCGATAGGTCTTCCCGAGAACCTTCTCGGTGAGAAAGCCGTCGCCGGCGAGGGTCTCCAGCTTCTCGGCGAACGCGTGATCGCTTTTACCCTCGTGAATCCCGTGAAGCACCGTCGCCTTGGGATAAACCGAACGAACGGCCTTCACGAACGAGTCCGCGGGGAATTCTCCCTTCGTCGTGACGAGGTTTACGAGGCGATCCCCGGTGTTCTTGCCGTGGCGAACGACAAGATGACGCAAAAATCCCTTGTGCTTGTGCAGGTTGTACGGCGCGAGCTTATGCTCCACCGCCCACGCGTGAACGGAATCGAGAAGCTTCGAAACGTCTTCGTTCATCAAATGGCACTCGGTCAGGTTCATCACGCGGTCCCAGCGGTTGCGGACCTTGAGCCCTAGGAGCATCGGGTCCCCGCCGTTCTCCGGAACCGGATACACATCCTGGAAGGAAAACTCCATCTTGTTGCGGTAGTACCACGAGTCGGGAGACGGGTGCAGCGGGATCTCCGTCTGCCATTCGATCCGGTCCAAGAGCTCTTTGAGCACCGCGCCCTTCTTCTTGAGCTGGTCCTCGTAGGAGATGTCCTGCAAACGGCAGCCGCCGCACTCGCCGAAGTGGGCGCAGCGGGGGTCGATCGCGGTGAATTCGCTCTCAGTTGTTAAACTTGAAGAAACAGACATCGCCGTCCTTAACCACGTATTCCTTGCCTTCCGAACGGATCTTTCCCTTCTCCCGAAGCGCGCTCTCGCTGCCCAAGGCGACGAGATCCGCGTAGGCGTAGACGTCCGCCCGGATGAAGCCCTTTTCGAAATCGGTATGAATCACGCCCGCCGCCTGGGGAGCGGTCATCCCCCGCACGATGGTCCAGGCGCGGACCTCGTCGGGTCCGCCGGTGAAGTAGCTTTGAAGTCCGAGCAAATCGTACGCCGCGACGATCACGCGCTCCAAGCCGGTCTTCTCGACGCCCAGATCCTCGAGGAACATCCCGCGCTCCTCTTCCGGCAGCTGCAGGATTTCCGCCTCGATCTTGCCGCAGAGCGCGACGGATTTCGCGCCCCGGGCTTCGGCGACCTTGGCGAAGTCCGCGAGCACCGCGGGATCGGGCTTTTCGTCGGTATTGCCCACATACAGCACCGGCTTGGACGTCAGCAGAAAAAATTCCTTGAGTTCGTCCTCACGGTATCCGGCCGCCCGCGCGAGCCCGCCGCCGTTGAGAGTCTCCTTGACCTTTTTCAGGCGATCGAGGCTCTTGATCGCCTCCTTGTCGCCGCTGCGCGCTTTTCCCTCAAGCTTGTCGATCTGCTTGTCCGCGCTCGCCAGATCGGCGAGGATCAACTCGGTTTCGATGACTTCGATGTCGCGCACCGGGTCCACTTCGCCGAGCGTGTGCACGACGTCCTCATCTTTAAAGAGGCGCACCACGTGGATGATCGCGTCGACCTCGCGGATGTTGGCGAGAAACTTATTGCCGAGCCCCTCTCCCTGGGAGGCGCCCTTCACAAGCCCCGCGATGTCCACGAAATTGACCGCGGCCGGAGTCGTTTTCTTCGGTTTGAATATCTCGCTCAGGCGTCCCAGGCGGTCGTCCGGGACGAGAACGACGCCCACGTTGGGCTCGATGGTTGTAAAGGGATAGTTGGAGCTCGCCGCATGACCCGCGGTCAGGGCGTTGAAGAGCGTCGATTTACCGACGTTCGGAAGGCCGACGATTCCGATTTCCATACCGGCGCGGTCCTATCTTACCAAACCCGACGCTAACTTTCGACGGGTTTTCCGGATTCGGTCCACGCGCGCCACCCCCCCGCCAGAGAAAAAACCTCGCGATAGCCCATCTTCTGCAACGCGTCGGCGGCGAGCGCCGAGCGAAACCCGCCCCCGCAGTAAAGCACCACAGTCCGGCCCGGTTCGGGACACAAGCCCTCGATGTCCCGCTCGAGAATCCCTTTTCCGCAGTGGACGGCGCCGGGAAGCCTGCCGGCTTCCCACTCGCGGTCCTCGCGCACGTCCACGAGCAGCAGGTCTTCCCCTTCATCGCGACGGCGCACGAGTTCGTCCGCGCCGATCTCGCGGACGCGCGTCAGGGCGTCTTCGACGATTTTAAGAAAACCGGGAGCGTGCTTCACTCCCTCATTATAGGATTTTGGGGAACGCTCTACTTCTTCGCCTTCGCTTCGAGCGCCTTGAGATCGTGGTAGCTGTCGCAGACGGCGACGTAGGCCTTCGTCGCGTTCTGTCCGGAGGCGTGCAGCGCGTCGAGACTGTCGTTGACCGAACCGTTCATCCCGTTGATGGTGATCAGCGCGTTCTCCGAATACAACAGCGTCTCAGTCATCGCGCGGAACACCGCCGGCTTCGCGGGGATTTCGGGGTAGCCCGGACCCTTCTCGCTGATCTGGGAGTTCAACTCCTTGAACTTCCGCACGCCGGCGAGGGCCGCGGTCTGAACCGTCTTGTGCGGCGTTTGCTTGCCCGCGACGGACCCCACCCGCGCGATCGCCCCCGGCATCTTCGACGAGATGGAATCCAGGTCGTTCTGAATGCGGATCGCGATGCCCTCCAAGCTTCCCGCCCGGGCGGCCTGCTTCGGATCCGGATGGGCCCTCAGGCCGTCGATCACCGGCCCGAAGGCGGCGCCGGTCATGTCGGCCCCCGCCTTCGCCTCGATCCCGACGTTCTTCGCCCGGCGCAGACCCGCGTCCATCAAATCCTGCCCCGCGAGCGACAGCGTTCGGTACTCGGTGGTGACCTGCTTATTCTCGTAACGACCGCCGCCGAAAATGTTCGGAACCCAAACCTTCTGAGTCACGGTCTGCTTCATCGTGCAGTTATTGGGAAGATACTTGGCCTTCACCGCCCCATCGGCCATGTCCTTCACCGCGGAATCCAAACGCGCGCGAAGCCCGTCTTTCCCCCCGATGGAATGCTTCGTGTCCACCAAAAGGGAGCGCGCCTCGGGCAGGTCCGAGAATTCCTTGATCTTCTTGTCGACCGCCGTCTCGAGCGACTTCAAGGCGAGCGACTGAACCTTCAGCGCGGCCGCCTGAGCGGTCGCGCTCGCGCGCTGGCGATTGAGCATCGGCAGCGCGACGCCGGTGCGATAGGTCGCCGCCGCGTCGTAATGGGCCTTCGCCTGATTCTTCAATTGGGTCTTCGTCGCCGGAGAAACCGGCCTGTCCCCCGATTTTCCGGAAGAACCGGAACCGAACATATCTCCGCGTTCGGCCCCTCCGGAACCGCCTCCCGGAAACTGAAGAGCGTTGCCGCCCCCCTTCCCCGCCGCGCCGGCCTGTTCGAACGCGCTGCGCGCGCCCGATCCGCCCGCCCCGGCCGGCGACCCCGATCCGGCGGCAGCCCCTCCGAGAAATGCCGATTGGCCGGAGCCGAGAGTGCCGGCGCCGGTCGCGGAAGCTTGACGGTTCGGATTGGATCCGGGGATCAACCGCGCCCCGCCTCCGGATGAACCCCGCGCGAACGAGCGGTCCGGCATCTGGCCGCGAACGGCCGGGGTGGTTCCGCCCGCCGAGGCGAGAAGCGCCGACTCGGTTTTCTGCTGCACGGGAGCCCCGGACGCCGCGCCCGCGGGGGCGCCGTAGCCGGTCGAGACGAACTTCCCGTTCGCCGAGGAAGGATTGAAACCGTTGAGCGCGCCGCCCTGCGCTTGGATGTGTTCTTGGACGAGCGCCGTCGAGTCCGGGACGGCGTCATCATGAACGCTCGGAGATTCGTGTCCCGGAAGTCCTGCCGGCGCGTCCTGGCGCCGCTCAGGCGCTTCGGCGCCTTGAGAGGAACCGGTTTGCGCCGACTCGGCGGCGGGACTCGCGAGCGCAACGGCGACCTTGGGCCCCGCGTCCTTCGAATTCGTCAGATTGAGGCTGTCCGCACGCCCGGAAAGCCCTGCGGCCGCGGAGGCGCTGGAGAAGGGGCGGCGCACTTCGAGTTCCGCCTTCGCGGTTTTCGTCCACTTGGACTGCCCGCTTTCCGTGCGGACCATCTCGGTCGAAGCGCCCGGGCCGAGCATCCCGACCGCCCAGACTCCGATCACGACCGCACCCATCGCTCCGAGCGCGGCGAACATCAGTTTCGGATCTTGAAAGATCCGGTCCGTCAGAGCGGCTTTTTTGGGACCCGGCATGGCGCAGCCCCCCCTAGTACTTTCCTTTATATACGCGGATTTGAGATCACGCCAGAGGGTTTACCGAAGATTTACCTTCCCTCGGAGATCGAGTCCGGAAAGCGAAAATCCGAAGGCTTCGACAGAATTTCTTCAGATTCGAAGCAGAAGAAAATTCGACAGCTCCGGCATACTGACCGGCATGAGACGGCCGATACCGATGATGGCGTTCTTACTCTCTCTAATCTGCCTCAGCGCGGCCGGTGCCCGCGCCCAGGGAATGAGCACGGTTCTGACGCCGGAATTGCAGCGAACAGCGCGGCAACTCGCGCTGGGAGACGGGGCCGCGCATGTTGAGGGGCTCAACGCACTGGGGATCAATCCGGCCGCCCTCACGGTCCCCCGGGGCGAGATACTGGCCCAATTCCAGTACCTTTCCCAGGAAACCGCGGTAGGAATGATCGGAGCGGCATACCCGCTGAACGCGTTCGACGCGAAAGAAACCCTCGCCGTCTCGCTTCTCGAGATGCGCTCGAGCGGCTTCGACCGGCGGGACTCCTTCGGCAAGGCGTCCGGAAATTTTTCCATCGTGGACCGCCTCATCGGCGTATACGTGAGCCGCCCGTTCCAATTCGACGGCGACGGTCCTGCTCTGGATCTGGGAATCGGCTATAAACTGCTCCTCTCCCGAATTGACTCGTACGGCGCCTCGGCTCACGCCGCCGATGCCGGGGCGCGTCTTTCCTTCAAATCCCTTCCCCTGACGCTCGGCGTGTCCGTTCGCAATCTAGGGAAAGGTCCCGCCTACATTGACCAAGAGTCCCGCCTCCCCACGAGCTATCTGTTCTCGGTCGCGTATCGCGCCGGGACCCCGTTAACCGTTACGGCGAGCGCAAATCGGAGGGTCAGGACCCGCGCGAACGAATTCTCACTGGGATTTGAGGCCTGGTCCGACGCTCCGCTGACTCTTCGGGCGCACTACTCCTTCGTCGCCGACGGCGCGGAAGGAGCGGGCCTTGAGAATCTCGCGGGGGGCGTGGGGCTGAATCTCGGGCAAGGACTATCGCTGGACTACGGGTTCCAACCGTTTGCCGGGCCGCTTCGCGCGGCGGGAGCGGGACGCAAAAAGATCACCGCCCGCGATCCCCGGTTGACGAGCGCACTGGAACGTCTGATCGAACCGGACACGCGGGGCGATCCAGAGACACCGCTGCGCTGGACCTGCAAGAGCACACGGACTCTGGCCGCGCAACTCACCCGGCGGAGGCACCCAATCAGTCACATGAAAGTCGCCCAACTCCTCCACGCGCAGGGGTACAGCCTGCAGGGCAACCGCAAGACGGAAGAGGGCGCCGACCATCCCGACCGGGACGCGCAGTTCCACCACATCAACAAGCAGGTCAAACGCATCTTGGCGAAAGGCGCCCCCGTCATCTCGGTGGACACCAAGAAGAAGGAACTGGTTGGCAACTACGCGAACGCTGGACGGCAATGGCGCCCGAAGAAGAATCCTGCCAAAGTCCAGGGACACGACTTTCCAGACCCGGAGGTTCCCCGGGCGTATCCCTACGGCGTCTATGACATCGATCGCAACAGAGGTTTCGTGAGCGTGGGGATCGATCACGATACGTCCGCTTTCGCTGTAGCGTCCATCCGAGGATGGTGGCGGCATGAGGGCCGACGGCTGTATCCCGGAGCGAAGGATGTCCTAATCACAGCGGACGCCGGAGGCAGCAATGGGCGGCGGCGGCGACTGTGGAAGCTGGAGCTACAGACCCTGGCGGATGAAACAGGCCTCTTCATCACCGTTTGCCATTTCCCGCCGGGAACGAGCAAATGGAATAAGATCGAACACCGGCTGTTCTCTTTTATCTCCTCCAACTGGCGCGGCGAACCGTTGCGAGACTATGAGACGATCGTCAAGTTGATTTCTCGGACGGTCACGGCCAAAGGTCTTAAGGTGACCTGCCGCCTCGATCGGCGGAAATACCCGATCGGCCGCAAGGTAACAGACGAAGAGATGCTGCTGTTGAATCTGCAGCGCCATAAGAGGTTCCACGGGGAGTGGAACTACACCATCCGACCCAGGACGAAGCTCTGATTGATACCTTTATTTATTTACATGACCTTACCTGAACGAGTTCGCTTTTAGGTTCAACCGGCGCCACAACCTTTTCGCCGCCTTCCAGTCCATGCTCGGGATCGCCGGGAAGGTCGAGGGACCGACGCGAAACGCCCTCTACGCCACCGGGTCGGGAGCAGTTCTTTCACGCCAAACCCCACACGGGGCGGCGATGGTAGAGGCTGGTTTCAAGTAGCGGATATGCAGGTTACAAAATGCCTACGAAAAATAAAAAAAAAACAAGAAATCAAACTGTTAGAATTCAAACCGAGGACGCCAATGTCATTACATCCAATATTAGCCGATTCGGGGCAGAGCCAAAGACGGATGGCCAGTTGTCCCCCATCTGCCGGCGGGTACTCCATCAGACACACGGAATACGACTGGGCGCTCAACGAGCGCAAGACAAAACCCTCAGGGGCGGCAGAAAAATGAAGACAAAGGAAATAAATGCTTCCGCAGACCAGCGGATGGAGACGCTTTGCATCAATACCATCCGCACCCTGTCCATGGATGCGGTCGAGCAGGCCAAATCCGGCCATCCGGGAACCCCGATGGCCATGGCACCGGCGGCTTATTGCCTCTGGCAGCAGTTCTTGCGTTTTGACCCGGACGATCCCATCTGGCCAGACCGGGACAGGTTCGTTCTCTCCATAGGCCACGCCTCTACGCTTCTATATTCCTTGTTGCACCTCTGCGGCGTCAAGGCAGTCAACCCTCAGTATGAAAGGCTGGGCAGCCCGTCGGTCACTCTGGATGACATCAAGCGATTTAGGCAATTGGAGAGCAAATGTCCGGGCCACCCTGAATACCGTTGGACCTCCGGCGTGGAAACGACGACGGGCCCCCTCGGACAAGGCGTAGCCACCAGCGTCGGCATGGCCGTCGCGGGGCTCTGGATGGCGCAGATCTTCAACCGCCCCGGCTTTGACATGTTCGGGCACAAGGTTTACGCGCTTTGCGGCGACGGCTGCATGATGGAGGGGGTGACCTCGGAGGCGGCCTCCTTGGCCGGACACCTCAAGCTCTCCAACCTTTGCTGGATTTACGACAACAATGGGATCACCATCGAGGGCTCCACCAGCCTGTCTTTGAGCGAGGACGTTTGCGTGCGGTTCATGGCCTATGGCTGGCAGGTGACGCGGGTCAAGGATGCCAACGACCTCGGCATGCTCACGCGGGCCTTTCAAACCTCCCAAGATACCGATGACCGGCCGACCTTGATCATCATCGACAGCCACATCGGCTACGGCGCCCCGCATAAACAAGACACGAGCGCGGCGCACGGCGAGCCCCTGGGCGAAGAAGAAATCCGGTTGGCCAAGCGCAACTACGGCTGGCCCGAGAACGCGAAGTTCCTCATTCCCGACGGAGTGCGGGAGCATTTTGCGGAAGGTCTCGGCAAGCGCGGCCGCGCGCTCCGCCGTGATTGGATGCGCAAGTTTGAGGAGTACAAAGCCCGCTATCCAGAACCGGCGGATCAGCTTTACCGGATGCAGCATCGCCAGTTGCCGGAAGGCTGGGACAAGGATTTGCCCGTTTTTCCCCCTGACTCGAAGGGATTGGCCGGACGGGATGCTTTCGGCAAGGTCCTCAACGCGGCGGCCAGGCGCCTTCCCTGGCTGATCGGCGGTTCGGCGGATTTGACGCCCTCCACCAAGACTCGGCTGGCGTTCGAGGAAGCGGGCGACTTCTCGGCGAAAAATCGCGCCGGCCGCAATCTCCATTTCGGCGTCCGCGAGCATGCCATGGCGGCAATCTTAAACGGGCTTTCGCTCTCCAAGGTCCGCCCGTTCGGCTCGGGTTTTCTCATCTTCAGCGACTATTCGCGCCCCGCGATCCGCTTGAGCGCCTTGATGGAACTTCCCGTCCTCTACGTCTTCACGCATGATTCGATCGGCGTGGGCGAGGATGGCCCCACGCATCAGCCGGTCGAGCAACTGGCCTCCTTGCGGGCGATCCCGGGACTGATCACGATCCGGCCCGCCGATGCCAACGAGGTGGCGGAGGCCTGGCGCGTCATCGCCCCGCTGCGGCATAGCCCGGTCGCGCTCGTGCTGTCCCGGCAAGCGTTGCCGACCTTGGATCGCTCCAAGTACGCTCCGGCCTCGGGCCTGGCCCAGGGCGCCTACGTGCTGGCCGATGCTCCCAAGGGCAAGCTGGAGGTCCTCCTATTGGCCAGCGGAAGTGAGGTGGCGCTGTGCCTTCAGGCTTACGAAGAACTTCAAGCCGAGGGCATCGGGGCCCGCGTGGTGAGCATGCCGTCCTGGGAGCTCTTCGAGCAACAGAGCCGGGAATACCGCGACAAGGTCCTTGCGCCCGATATAACCGCGCGCGTCGCGGTCGAGCAGGCCTCCACTTTCGGCTGGGAGAGATATGCCGGCAGCCGCGGCCGCATCATCGGCATGAAGACGTTCGGGGCCTCGGCCCCCCTCAAGGAATTACAGACAAAATTCGGGTTCACGCCCGAGAAGATAGCCGCAGCCGCCAAGGAACTATTGGCCGGATCAAGGAGAAAATAAAGATGAAGAACCCTTTGAAAGAGCTGGCTCAGTTCAAGCAAAGCCCCTGGTACGACAATTTAAGGCGCAGCCTGATCACCTCGGGCGAGCTGGAGAGACTGATCAAGGAGGATGGGCTGAAGGGTTTGACGTCTAACCCCACCATTTTCGAGCAGGCCATCGCCGGGAGTTCCGATTACGACGAAACCTTGGGACTACTTGTCCGTCGGGGAGAAAGAGACCCTAAAAAGATCTTCGAAACTTTGGCGGTCCATGACATTCGTCACGCGGCGGATATATTCCTTCCCGTTTACAAAGAAACGGGCGGCGCGGACGGCTTCGTGAGCCTGGAGGTTTCGCCCGATCTGGCCCATGATACGGAAGGCACTCTGCGCGAAGCCAGGCGTCTCTTTTCGGAGATCGGCCGCCCCAACGTGATGATCAAGGTCCCGGCGACTCTTGCGGGCATCCCCGCCATCGAGCAGCTGATCGGCGAGGGCATCAACGTAAACGTCACCTTGATATTCTCCCTGGAGCGCTACGAAGCGGTGGCCGGCGCCTACTTGGCGGGTCTTGAGCGTCTGGCCAAGTCCGGCAAGCAGCTTGCGCAGGCGGCTTCGGTCGCCAGCTTCTTCATCAGCCGAATCGACGCCGCGGCGGATAAAAAATTGGAGGAGAAAATATCCGGAGCGCAGGACCCCGCGGCGCGAGCGTCCCTCCAGTCCCTCCTGGGAAAGACCGCCATCGCCAATGCGAAGGTCGCCTATCAGACATTTAAAACGATCTTTTCCTCCGCTCGCTTCGAGGCTCTTCAAGACAAGGGGGCCAAAGCGCAACGGGTCCTGTGGGCGAGCACCGGAACCAAGAACCCCAGCTACAGCGACGTGTACTACGTTGAGGAGTTGATCGGCCCCGACACCGTCGACACCATCCCTCCGGCCACCTGGAACGCTTTCAGAGATCACGGGAAACCCCGGGCCAGCCTGGAAGAAGACGTGGAGGGCGCCCAAGATGTCCTGGCCCGGCTGAAAGCGGCCGATGTGAGCTTAGGCGCGATCACCGCCAAACTCGAGGCGGACGGCGTAAAATCATTCGCCGATTCCTTCGGGGCCCTGCGGCGATGCATAACCGCAAAAGTCGAGATGATCCGGGCCGGGGCCGGCCGCAAACCCTCGGCCGCGCTGGGTAACTTCCAGAAGGCCTTCGAGGAATCAATCCAGTCCCTTAAGCAGGGAAAGGCGGCCGATCGCTTATGGAGAAAGGACGCTTCCCTGTGGAAAAGCGACCCAAAGCACCAAGCGATCATCAAAGATGCTCTGGGCTGGCTGGACATGCCGGAGGCCATGGCGGAGAAGGCCGATGAGCTCAAGGCATTCGCGGAGGAGGTCCGCAAAGACGGCATCACCCATGTGCTCTTGCTGGGCATGGGGGGATCGAGCCTTGCCCCCGAGGTGTTCCGCCGGACTTTCGCTCCGAGGCCCGGGTTTCCCACTCTGCATGTGCTCGACAGCACCGATCCCGAGGCGGTTCTGCTCGCCGAGCGCGAAACGGAACCGGCAAAAACACTCTATATCGTGGCCAGCAAGTCAGGAACCACGACCGAACCACTCCGGTTTTTCGATTACTTCTACTCCAAGGCACGCGCCGCCAAGGGCGAGGACGCCGGGAAGCATTTTGTGGCCATCACCGATTCGGATTCCTTCTTGGAGAAACTCGCCAGGGAGAAGGGCTTCCGCCGCGTCTTCATCAACCCCTCATACATCGGAGGCCGCTACTCGGCTCTTTCCTACTTCGGCCTGGTACCCGCCGCGTTGATGGGCGTAGACATCTCCACCTTGTTGGATCGCGCGCAGAGACTGTCAAACGCCTGCGCTTCCTGCGTGCCGCCCTCCGAGCACCCTGGCCTGTGGCTGGGAGCCGTCCTTGGAACCTTGGCGCTCAAGGGACGGGACAAGGTGACGTTTCTGGTGTTGCCCGAGATCTCCAGCCTGGGCCTTTGGCTCGAGCAGCTTCTGGCGGAAAGCACGGGGAAAGAAGGGAAAGGCGTCATCCCTATTTCCGGGGAACCCATAATGTCTCCGGAAAAATACGGCAACGACAGGGTCTTCATCCACATTCGCCTGGACTCGGCCCAAGACCGGTCCTTGGATGAGCTGACGCCCCGTCTTGAAAAGGCCGGGCATCCCGTTATCCGGATTCCTCTGGCCGATCCCATCGAACTGGGCGCCGAGTTCTACCGATGGGAAGTCGCCACCGCGGTGCTCGGGCATATCCTGGGGATCAATCCCTTCGATCAGCCCAACGTTCAAGAGGCGAAAGACCGCACAAAGGACCTCTTGGATCAAGCGAAGGGCCGGGGAGCGATGCCCGCTCTGGACAAGCATGTGAAAGAAGGGGACCTGTCGCTGGCCTTCTCCAAGGCCGCTCGGCGGAGTCTAGGCGCGGCAGGATCGGAAATCTCCATTGAGTCCGCTCTCCATCGCTTCCTCGCGCAGGTCAAGCCGGGAAACTATGTCGGCCTGCTGCCGTACCTTTCGCCGTCTGGAGAATACGAAGAAGGCTTGCAGAACCTGCGAGCCGCCCTGCTGGGGGCGACCCAGGCCGCCGTCCAATTCGGCTACGGCCCGCGCTACCTTCACTCCACGGGACAACTCCATAAAGGGGGCCCTAACTCAGGCGTCTTCTTGATCTTGTCCAGGCGAGGCGCTGCGGAACTTAGCATTGAGGGCAGCCCCTACACATTCGGCCAGCTGATCGCGGCGCAGTCCCTCGGGGATTTCCAAGCCTTGGACGCCATGGACCGTCCTGCGGTCTTTATCGAGATGGAGGGCAATCCCAAGGATGCCATCCGTACGATTCTCAATGCCGTTGAGACGGCGGGACAAGCGTCGTTGCGGGCATAGGAGGACTCGTCATGCAAATAGGAATGATCGGATTGGGCCGCATGGGAATGAACATGTCCCGCCGCCTCATCAAAGGCGGGCACGAAGCGGCGGCTTATAACCGGGGAGCGGACAAGGTCCGGGATTTTACCCAGGCCTACGGCGGGGAGAGCCTGGACGCATCCGTGTTCATGATGCCGCTCGTATTTTTTCTTTCGCCAACGGACCCAAAACTGCTCCAAACCTTTGAAGCCGTCCGCCTCTATGCTGAGGAAACGGGGCCCCGGGGCCATGCCCTGGGAAATTTTCCACAAGCGTTAACCCATCTGGCCCTCATCAGCGCCGCGTTCAATCTCGACCGGGCTCTTGGGGGCGCAAAATGAGCCGTCCCATTTTCCCGGGATCGGAAGCGTTCGGGAAGCCCGGAATGCCGCCCCGGTGGACGAGCAGCAAGAAAGAAGGAATTGGCACGGCCTACCACACCTCCAGCCGCGTGTGGTTCACGCTTTCCCATGGAGTCCTCAACGAGGTCTACTTCTCCACGGTGGACTCTCCGCAAATACGGGATCTGGAGTATCTGATCACCGATGGAGAAAGCTTTTTTCACGAAGAAAAAAGAGATCTTAAAAGCGAACTGGAATATATCGACCCCCACGCCCTCGGCTACCGCGTGACCAACAGCGATCCTGGAGGCCGCTATCGCATCGTCAAAGAGATCATCGCCGATCCGCATCTGCCCTGCGTGCTGATCCACACCCGCCTGGAGGGCGAGGAGGCCTTTCTTAAGAAGCTGCGTCTCTATGTTTTGCTCGCGCCGCATCTGGAGGGACGGGGCTGGGGAAATACGGCGGAGAAAGTGAAGGTAGCGGGCAGAGATATTCTCGTCGCCCATCGCAATCAGCTTCATTTGGCCACGGCGGCCACGGTGCCTTTCTCGCGCTCCTCATGCGGATTTGTGGGGATCAGCGACGGCTGGACCGACCTGCACCAAGACTTCCGGATGGACTGGGAGTTCGACCACGCCAGGGACGGGAATGTGGCCTTGACCGGAGAGCTCGACCTTTCCCGGACTCGGACTTTTACGCTTGGACTCGCGTTTGGGTTTGAGCTGCATGGAGCGACCACCACGCTTCTGCAATCCTTGGGGAACCCGTTTGCGGAGCAGCAAAAACGCTTCTCGGAGCAGTGGCATCGCGTTTGCTGCGATATCCTGGATTTCGAGAAATCCTCCGGTGACGGTGGCATCCTCTACCGGACCAGCCATAGCCTGCTCTTGGCCCATGAAGACAAGACCTATCCCGGAGCCCTGATCGCCTCCATGAGCATCCCATGGGGCGAGGTCCATGGGGATAATGAGGGCCTCGGAGGCTACCACCTGGTCTGGACGCGCGACATGTGCAACAGCGCCACGGGGCTTCTTGCGGCGGGGAACCTGGACACGCCGCTACGGGCGCTCATTTTCCTGGCGGCCTCGCAGCTTCCCCACGGAGGCTTCTACCAGAACTTCTGGATCAACGGAGACCCCTATTGGCATGGAGTGCAGCTCGACGAAGTGGCGTTTCCGGTCATGCTGGCTTGGCGGCTTCATGAACTCGGCGCTTTGAAGGATTTTGATCCCTATCCCATGGTCCTGAAGGCAGCACACTATCTTATCCGGCAAGGCCCCGCCACCCAGCAGGAAAGATGGGAAGAGAACAGCGGCTATTCACCTTCGACCTTGGCCTCCAATGTCGCGGCGCTCATCTGTGCCGCTCAATTCGCCCACATGCACAAAGACGATGGGACCGCTCGGTTTTTGGAGGAGTACGCGGATTTTCTGCAATCCCATATCGAAGATTGGACGGTCACCACGCAGGGCTCCCTCGTGCCCGGCATCCCCCGGCATTTTATCCGCATCCATCCTGTTGATCCCGGGAATCCTCAACCTCCGGAGGACCCCAATATCGGCATCCTCCAAATTCGCAATTGCCCGCCCGGATCGCCGTTTGAGTTCCTCGCTAAAGATATCGTGGATGCGGGCTTTTTGGAATTGGTTCGCTACGGTATTCTCAAGGGAGGCGATTCGCTGATCGAGGATTCGCTTAAGGTCGTGGATGCGGTCTTGCGGGTCGAGATGCCCTCCGGGCCTTGCTGGCGACGATATAACCACGATGGCTATGGGCAGAAGCCCGACGGAGGCCCCTACGCCGGTTGGGGGAAGGGTCGTGCCTGGCCTCTTTTGACCGGCGAGCGAGGCCACTATGAGCTGGCCTCGGGCCGAGATGTAAAACCCTATATCAAAGCGATGGAAGGTTTCGCCTCCAAGGGAGGAATGCTGCCCGAGCAGGTTTGGGACGAATCGGATTGCCCGGATGCCAAGCTGTGCTTGGGCCGCCCCACGGGTGCGGCCATGCCTCTCATGTGGGCACACGCCGAATACATCAAGCTGCTACGCTCCGCCCGTGACGGTGCCGTATTCGACCGCATCGACGCGGTGGCACGGCGATACCAATCGGGCAGACGCCGCAACAAACCCCTCGAAGTCTGGAAATTCAACCGTCAGGCGCAGTCGGCAGACGCCGGAGCTACTTTGCGGATACAGTCACCCGCCTCGTTCCGTCTCCGCTCTACCCTGGATGATTGGAAGAGTTCTCAGGACAGCACATCCGTTACCACGGCCGTAGGGATTCATTTCGTAGATGTCGCGATTCCCAAACGACAGAGGCCCCCCGTGCGCTTCACCTTCTTTTGGCTTGAGGGCGGCCGCTGGGAAGGCAGGGATTTCGCAGTCACGATCAGGAACTTGAGCCTATGAATCGAAATCTGAAACTTCTCCTCTTGGCTTGCGCGGTCGCGGCCGCGCTCGGCGGGGCCAAGTATTTCCATATTCAAGAGCTTTTGAGAAGTTCATTGGCCGGGATTGCCGGCCTGGGGCCTTGGGGACCCGCGGCGTTCATTTCCATTTATATTCTGGCCTGCGTGCTTTTTATTCCAGGCTCAATCCTGACCCTTGGAGCCGGCGTGCTCTTCGGGGTGGCGTGGGGGTCCCTTTATGTTTCCATCGCCTCAACCGTGGGAGCGACCCTGGCCTTTCTTATCGGGCGTTATTTAGCGCGAGAAGCCATATCCAGGAAAATGGAGGGTCACTCAAAATTCAAGGCCATAGATGAAGCCGTGGCTAAAGAAGGCTGGAAAATCGTCGGGCTGGTTCGATTGTCTCCCATATTTCCTTTCAATCTATTGAACTACGCCTTTGGTCTGACGCGAGTATCTTTAAGGGATTATATTCTGGCTTCCTGGGTGGGGATGATGCCGGGGACCGTGATGTATGTCTACATCGGCTCGCTGGCGGGAAGTCTGGCGGGGTTAGGCTCGCAAGCCCGCTCCCGGACGACGGGGGAATGGGCGCTATATGTTGTAGGGCTCATCGCCACGGCGGCGGTGACATTGTATATCACACGCATCGCGCGCGCCGCCTTGGAGAAGAGGACGAGCGCATGACTCTCGGTGCCGAGGCAAACTGAACGTTGATCAGGTGGAATCTCCATGAAAGTAGACATTGACTTAGAAGAACGGAGCCTTATGCAAAAAACACTGACCATCGAGCCTTTCGACGAGCACAACCGCGCCGTGGTCTCAAACGGCCACCCTCCCGACTGGGTCAATCCCAAGCCGGCCGGGCGCTACAACCTGGTCGTCGTCGGCGCGGGCACGGCGGGGCTCGTGACGGCCGCCGGCGCCGCCGGCCTGGGCGCGAAGGTAGCCCTGGTGGAGAAGCACCTGATGGGCGGCGACTGCCTGAACGTGGGCTGCGTGCCCTCCAAAGCGCTCATCCGGGCCGCGCGCGCCTACGCGGACGTACGGGATGCGGGGGACTTCGGGGTGCGCGTCCCTCCGGGGACGACGGTGGACTTCTCGAAGGTCATGGAACGGATGCGGCGCCTGCGCGCCGACATCAGCCCCAACGATTCGGTCCAGAAGTTCAAGAGCCTCGGCGTCGACGTCTTCCTGGGCCAGGGGAAATTCGTGTCGCCGGACGCCTTGGAGGTCGACGGCAAGCGCCTGAACTTCTCCAAGGCGGTGATCGCTACCGGAGCCCGCGCCGCGCGGCTGCCGATCCCGGGGCTTTGGGAGGCGGGGGCGCTGACCAACGAGACGGTCTTCAGCCTCACTGAGCTGCCTAAACGCCTCCTCGTGATCGGCGCCGGCCCCATCGGCGTGGAGCTGGCGCAGGCCTTCGCGCGCTTCGGCTCGCGCGTGACTCTCTTCGAGGCGATGCACGGGGTCTTGCCCCGCGAGGACGCCGACGCCTCCGAGCTGATCCGCAAGGCTTTGGGCCGCGACCAAGTCGAGTTCCTGTGCTGTGTCGAGATCGAGCGCGTCGACCTGCGAGGCGCCGAGAAGGGGGTGCGATTTAAGTCAAAGCACGGCCCCGCCGGGGAGTCGATCTTCGATGCCGTCCTCGTGGGCGTGGGGCGAGCCCCGAATGTCCAGGGTTTGAACCTCGAGGCAGCCGGGGTGGAATATGAGAAGAGAGCGGGGGTCAAGGTCGACGAACGCCTACGGACCTCGAATCCCAAGGTGTACGCGGCAGGCGACATCTGTTCCGCCTACAAGTTCACGCACGCGGCCGACGCCATGGCGCGAATCGTTATTCAGAACGCCCTCTTTATGGGACGCAAGCGGGCCGGCGCGCTGACCATCCCCTGGTGCACCTTCACCGACCCCGAAATCGCCCATGTGGGACTCTACGAGAAGGAGGCCAAGGAGAAAAGCATCCCTATCGAGACCATCGTCGTGCAGCTCAAGGACGTTGACCGCGCCGTCCTGGACGGAGAGCGCGAAGGGTTCATCAAGGTGCACGTGCGCAAGGGCACGGACCAGATTCTCGGCGCGACCATCGTGGCCCGGCACGCCGGGGAGATGATCAGCGAGGTGTCCCTGGCCATGGCCGCGAGAGCGGGCTTAAAGACCATCGCCCAGACGATCCATCCCTATCCCACCCAGGCCGAGGCCATCAAAAAGGTCGCGGACGCCTACAACAGGACGCGCCTGACGCCTCTGGCCAAGGACGTGCTCGGCAGGTGGCTCAAATGGACCCGGTAGGCGGCCGCATGCCGTTGGGGACGCCGGTCAATGTCACCGAGACCTTGAGGTGGTCTTTGACGTCCTCAAAGCGCGCCGTCCCCGTGATCGGCGAACTCCGTCACAAAAGATAGACGTTACTGTGTCCTTTTGTCCATTGGATACTCGTTTCGTTCTTCATATTTTGAAGCAAGATTCATCGAGGGGGAAGGAATATGGCTAAGCATGACGGGGGGTCGGCGTCGATGGCCGATAAGATTCTCAAGCACGACACCTCGTCCACCGCCACGATTGTCGCAACGGATTTGGATCAACTATCCGTCAACACGCTCCGCTTCTTGTCGGTCGACGCAGTGCAAAAGGTGGAGAGCGGCCATCCCGGCCTGCCTCTGGGCGCGGCGCCCATGGCATACGTGCTTTGGACGCGGTTTCTCCGGCATAACCCCATGAATCCGCTTTGGTTCAACCGGGATCGATTCGTTCTCTCGGCCGGCCACGGCTCGGCTCTGCTTTACAGTCTGCTGCATCTGAGCGGCTACGCCCTGCCCCTGGAGCAGCTTAAGCGATTCCGCCAATGGGGAAGCATGACGCCCGGGCATCCCGAGCGCGGCGTGACCCCCGGCGTGGAGGCGACCACGGGCCCTTTGGGGCAAGGCTTCGGCAACGGCGTGGGCATGGCCGTGGCCGAGGCGCATCTGGGCGCGCGCTACAACAGGCCCGGTTTCGAGGTGATCGATCACTTCACCTATGTGATCATCAGCGACGGCGATCTCATGGAAGGCGTGGCGTCGGAGGCGGCATCTCTGGCCGGCCATCTCAAGCTCGGCAAGCTGATCTGCCTCTATGACGACAATCGCATCACGCTGGCCGCCTCGACGGAGCTCACCTTCACCGAGGACCGCGCGGCGCGTTTCGCGGCGTACGGCTGGCACACGCAGTCGGTTTCGGACGGCAACGACCTCCCGTCCATCGAGCGTGCGCTCGCGGCGGCGCGCGAGGAGACGGGACGCCCCTCTCTGATCCTTGTGCGGACTCACATCGGGTTCGGCTCGCCGAAGCAAGACAGCTTCGAGGCCCACGGTTCGCCGCTGGGCGTCGAGGAAGTGAAAAAGACGAAAGAGAAGCTGGGCTGGCCCCTGGAGCCCAAGTTCCTGGTGCCTCCGGAGGTGGAGCGGCATCTTCGAAGGGCTGTTGCGGCCGGCGCAAAGGCGGAAGCGGGCTACAACGAGCTCTTTTCCGCCTATGAAAAGAAGTTCCCTGCGGCCGCTTGCGAACTGCGCCGTCTGATTTCCGGAAATCTAGCGGAATTCTGGGACGCCGATATCCCCATGTTCCCGGCGGACGTCAAAGGCATGTCGACCCGCGCCGCGGCGGGCAAGGTGGAGACCGCCTTCAACTCGCGAGTGCCCGAGTTGCTCGGAGGATCCGCCGACTTGGATCCATCCACGAAGACGGAGCTCAAGGGCGCGGGGGATTTCGAAAGTCCCGAGCGGGCTGAGGGCGATCATCAGGGCTCCTCCGGAGGCGGCTGGAGCCGCGCCGGCCGCAACATCCATTTCGGCGTGCGCGAGCATGCGATGGGCGCCGTCCTCAACGGCCTGGCCGCGCACGGCGGCGTCCTTCCATTCGGCGCGACTTTCCTTACGTTCTCCGATTATATGCGCCCGGCGATCCGCCTCGCCGCGCTGTCGCGTCTGCACGTGGTCTATGTCTTCACGCACGACAGCATCGCCTTGGGCGAGGACGGTCCGACCCATCAGCCCGTTGAGCAGCTAGCGGGGCTTCGAGCCGTTGCGAATCTTCTCGTCATCCGTCCCGGCGACGCCAACGAGGCCGCCGCGGCATGGCGCGTCGCCGTGGAGGCGCGCGACCGGCCCGTGGCCCTGGTCTTGTCCAGGCAGGACGTGCCCACGCTTGACCGCCGGCGCTTTGCGTCGGCAGAAGGCCTCCGCCGGGGGGCGTACATCCTCTCCGACGCGCCGAAGGCTCGGCCGCGCTTGATTCTGATCGCGAGCGGCTCGGAAGTCGGGCTCATCGTCGCGTCCGGGCAAATGCTCGAGGAACGGGGAATCCCCGTGCGGCTGGTCTCCATGCCCAGCTGGGAATTGTTCGAGGCGCAGACTCCCGAGTATCGGGAGTCCGTGCTGCCGCCGGCGATCAGAGCGAGGCTCGCGGTCGAAGCGGGCGTGGCGCAAGGGTGGAGTCGATACATCGGCGACCGGGGCGGCGCGCTCTGTGTGGAGCGTTTCGGCGCGTCGGCTCCGGGAGCGACGGTTTTGCGCGAGTACGGCTTTACGGTGGAGAACGTCTGCGCGCGAGCGCTGGCCTTGCTGGACGATCATCAGTAGGCGAAATCATGAAACGCAATCCGGTAAAGATGTTGGCAACCCTGGGCCAGTCGCTCTGGCTCGACAATATCACTCGCGAGCTGCTCAGCAGCGGCACACTCCGCCGCTACATCGATGAGTTCTCCGTGACCGGATTGACGTCCAATCCCACGATCTTCCACAAGGCCATGAAGGACAGCACCGCGTATGACGACGCAATCGGCAAGCTCGCGGAGCGTGGAAAGTCCGGCGAAGATTTGTTTTTCGAACTAGCGATCGAAGATCTCACCCAGGCGGCCGATCTGCTGCGGCCGATTTTTGACCGGACCTGCGGCGTGGATGGCTGGGTTTCGTTGGAGGTATCCCCCTTACTGGCGCATGATGCCAAGACCACGCTCACCGTGGCCAAAGACCTGCACGCCCGGTCAGGGCGCTCGAACCTCTTCATCAAGATTCCCGGCACCAAAGAAGGCGTGCCCGCCATCGAGGAAGCGACCTTTGCCGGCGTGCCTATCAATGTCACCCTGCTGTTCTCTCGCGAGCAATACCTCGAGGCGGCCGACGCCTACCTGCGGGGCATCGAACGGCGGATCGCGGCGGGGCTTACGCCCGATGTCGCCTCGGTCGCCTCGATGTTCATCAGTCGTTGGGATGCCGCCGTGATGGGAGATGTGCCTGATGCGCTCAGCAACCAGCTCGGCATCGCCATCGGCAAACGTACCTACAAAGCGTACCGCGACTTGATGGCTTCGCCGCGCTGGCAGCGTGCGTTCAACTGCGGCGCCCGCCCGCAGAGACTGTTGATGGCCAGCACGGGAACCAAAGACCCCAAAGCCTCCGACGTGTTGTACATCGAACGACTGGCCGCTCCGCTCACTATCAACACCATGCCCGAGGGCACATTGAAAGCATTCGCCGATCACGCCGAGATCGGCCCGCTGCTGCCGGCCGACGGCGGCGATTGCGAGGCCGTGTTGGCCGAGTACGCCAAGGCGGGCGTCGACATCGATGCCCTGGCCCTGCGACTCCAGGACGAGGGGGCCGCGTCGTTCGTCAAGTCCTGGAACACGCTCATCGAGGCAATCGCATCCAAGACCGCGGCTCTCAGCGCGGCATCATGAAGGTCTTGGTTGTGGATGTAGGCGGGTCGCATGTCAAGATTCTCGCCACGGAGCAGGACGAGCCGCGAAAGTTTTCCTCCGGGCCGAAGATGACGGCCGAGAAGATGGTATCCGGCGTCAAGGAATTGGTTGCCGGCTGGAAGTATGATGTGGTGTCAATCGGCTACCCGGGTTCGGCGATCCGGAATTTCGTCGTGTCGGAGCCGCATAACCTAGGCAAAGGCTGGGTCGGGTTCGACTTCGAATCCGCCTTCGCGTGTCCGGTCAAGCTGATCAACGATGCGGCCATGCAGGCCCTGGGGAGCTACAAGGGCGGCAAACTGCTTTTCCTGGGTTTAGGAACGGGGCTGGGTTCCGCCATGGTGGTCGATGGCATCGTCGCTCCGATGGAGCTGGGTCACCTGCCTTATAAGAAAGGGACCTACGAGGACTATGTCGGGGCCGACAGCTTGGAGCGCCGGGGGAAAAAGAAATGGCGCAAACACGTGGCGAAGGTGGTCGCCTATTTGACCGCTGCGCTCAAACCCCATGACGTGGTTTTAGGGGGCGGCAATGTGAATGAACTCAAAGAGCTGCCGCCGGGTTGCCGGGCTGGCGACAACGCCAATGCGTTCCTGGGAGGATTTCGTATGTGGGAGGATGCGAGCGGCCGCGATGCATCCCCGCGGCGAAGTCGCTCATTACCAACCAAGCCACCGCACTCATCCAATCCGGGATATTCACTTATGAAAACAGATTCACCAACGCAACTCTCGAAAGAAGTGAATACATGTCCGTAAAACGCGCCGTCATTGTCATTCTGATCGTGGTCGGCGCGGGAGGCTACTTCGGCTACCGCTTCGCCTCGAAGTTGATGACATGGCGCCATCTCGACCGGACGTACCAGGAACAGTTCAAACCGCCTGCGGAGATTGCACCCGAACTGAAAGGGAAGACGATCGTTTTCCACATGAAGACCGGACTCGATCAGGATGACAGCCAGATCTGCGTCGGTTTCAATGTCATCCTTGCCTCCCTCGAAGCGGGCGCCAAGGTGACAGTGGTGTTTGACGCCGGTGCCTTACTCGACCTCACGGGAAAATGGCACAATCTGGAATCGACTGGCGTTCCGCTTCGGCTGAAGAAGGTCATCGCCGCGCAGATGAACCTGCCATTGGAGCAGATGCCGAACAACTACAAGGAGTATCTTGAACTGTTGAATCAGCGAGGAGCGCGCGCCTTCGCCAACACCGCTATGTTGATTGTCACGGGAGACGCCGAACAAGTCCAAGCGAAAGTTGCCGGATACGACTTTGTCGAACCAGTCACTTACACACGGGTGGCAGAGCTGCTTATGCAGGCAGATCTCGTCATCGTTTACTGAGCGACTGAATGAGAGGAGTAGAAAACAATGAGTACATCCCAGTCCGATGCCTTGGTCCTTTTTGTTGCCGCGGGCGATCAGGTGTTTAAGGACAAAGGAGGAAATAAATCGGCATACCGCGTTAGGTCTTTCAACAGTAAGGAGAGTCGTCATGAATGAAATGATGTCTGGTGGAATGATGTCTAGTGGATCGATGTGGCCATTCGGACCGATGATGATGCTGGTTTGTGCAGCGTTGATTATCGTGGCATTCTGGTTCATCTTCAAAAAGGCTGGATACCCGCCGTGGCTCGGCCTGCTGATGGGAGTGCCCATTGTCAATCTCGCCGTGCTGTATTTCCTCGCATTTTCAGACTGGCCAAGCTTGCGGGGATCCGTAAAGGAGTGAACGGAAAGGGGAAATTGTTATGCAAATCGGAATGATCGGTCTGGGAAGAATGGGCGCCAACATGGTGCGACGGTTGCTCAAGGGAGACCACCAGTGCGTGGTCTACAATAGGTCGCCCGAAGCGGTCGAGGTCCTGTCCAAAGAAGGAGCCGAAGGTGCTTCCTCTCTTGCCGACCTCGTGAAGAAGCTGGAGAAGCCGCGGGCGATCTGGATGATGATCCCGGGGGCGTTCGTGGATCAACTGATCGTCGACCTCAGGTCCCATCTCGAACCGGGAGACATACTCATTGACGGCGGCAACTCCTACTACGTGGACGACATCCGCAGGGCCAAAGAACTGGCGGCCAAGAATATCCACTACCTCGACTGTGGGACAAGCGGCGGCGTCATGGGCCTGGAACGCGGCTACTGCCTGATGATCGGCGGCCCGGATGAGGCGGTCCAGCGACTCGATCCGGTATTCAAGACGCTCGCACCCGGAGTCGGCGACATCCCGCGCACCCCGGGGCATAAGAAAAACAAAGGCACCGCCGAACAGGGCTACCTGCACTGCGGACCCAGCGGCGCCGGCCACTTCGTCAAGATGGTGCACAACGGCATCGAGTACGGCCTGATGGCGGCCTATGCCGAGGGCATGGACATCCTGGCTCACGCCAATGTTGGGAAAGACGAACAGGCGCACGATGCCGAGACGACCCCGCTGCGCAACCCCGAAGAATTCCAATTCGACCTCGATCTTCCTGAGATTGCCGAGGTTTGGCGGCGCGGCAGCGTGATCGCCTCGTGGCTGTTGGATTTGACCGCGGCCGCTTTGGCCAAGGATCCGAAGCTTTCGAAATTCGACGGTCGGGTCTCCGATTCCGGCGAAGGACGCTGGACGATCAAGGCGGCCATCGACGAGGCCGTGCCGGCGCCGGTGCTGAGCACGGCGCTCTATTCGCGTTTTAGTTCGCGGGGCGAATCGGAGTTCGCCGACAAGCTGCTCTCCGCGATGCGGTTCGAATTCGGCGGGCACAAGGAGAAAGACGCCAGTGTGTAATGACGCGACGGAGGACCACACCATGAGCCCAGCCCAATCCGACATTGCGTTCTTGTTCGATGTGGACAACACGCTGCTCGACAACGACCGTGTCATCGCCGACCTGCGAAGCCACCTTGAGCACGAGGTCGGAGCCGCGCGCGCCAAGTGTTATTGGACGATCTTCGAACAATTGCGAACCGAGCTGGGCTACGCGGATTACTTGGGCGCCTTGCAACGATATCGAGGCGAGTATCCTCACGATCCCGACATCCTCACCGTCTCCCGCTTTTTGCTCGACTATCCGTTTGCCGACCGCCTCTTTCCACGCGCGTTGGAGGTCATCGAACACGTCAAGCAATGGGGGCCGGCGGCCCTGCTGACCGACGGAGACGCGGTCTTTCAGCCGCGCAAAGTGGACCGCTCCGGACTCTCGGATGCGGTGGCCGGGCGCGCCTTGATTTACCTCCACAAAGAACAGGAACTCGCCGATGTTGAGCAGCGCTGTCCCGCCGAACATTTCGTACTGGTAGAGGACAAGCTGCGCATCCTCAGCGCCGTCAAGAAAAGCTGGGGCTCGCGCGTCACCACCGTGTTTGTGCGCCAGGGCCATTACAGCGTTGACCCGAAGATTCTGGCCGACTATCCGGCCGCGGACATCAGTCTCGATTCGATTAGCGACTTGCTTCAATACGAGTTGGCGCAACTTAAACCGCGCGCACTTGAAATGAGGAAGCCATGAGTACTTCCCAATCCGACGCCCTGGTCTTTTTCGGCGCTACGGGCGATTTGGCCTTCAAGAAAATCTTTCCGGCGCTGCAGGCGATGTCTAAACGCGGCCGGCTGGATGTGCCGGTCATCGGGGTCGGCCGGTCGGATTGGACTGCCGACCAGCTCCGAGCGCGGGCCCGCGAGAGCCTGGAAAAGCAGGGGGAAGTGGACCCCATCGCTTTTGAAAAACTCTCTGGTCTGCTGCGCTATGTGAGCGTCGACTATACCGAGACGGCGACGTTTCAGGCGCTGCGCAAAGAACTGGGCGCCGCCGAGCGGCCCGCGTATTACCTGGCCATCCCGCCTCAAATGTTCGAAACGGTTGTGGAACACCTGGAGAAGTCCGGCTGCGCCAAGGGCGCGCGCGTGCTCGTCGAAAAGCCCTTCGGACGAGACCTGGCTTCTGCCCGGGAACTTAATCGAATTCTGCTCAAAACCTTCGATGAGTCGGCGATCTTCCGCATCGACCATTTTCTCGGGAAGTCACCGGTGAACAACCTGCACTTCTTCCGCTTCGCCAATGCTTTTTTAGATCCGATCTGGAACCACCACTACATCGAGAGCGTGCAGGTCACTTTGGCGGAAGACTTTGGAGTCCAGGGCCGGGGCGGCTTCTACGAAGAAACCGGCGCTATCCGGGATGTGATCCAGAACCACTTGTTCCAAGTATTGACCCATCTGGCGATGGAAGCGGCGGGCGGCAGCGATAGCGAGTCCATTCGCGATGCAAAGGTCAAAGTCCTGGAGGCCATTACTCCACTTGGGGCGGAGCATGTCGTTCGCGGACAGTTCGTGGGCTATCGAGACGAAAAGGGCGTGGCGGCCGATTCCAAGGTGGAGACATATGCCGCCATGCGACTGGAAATTAAGAACGAACGCTGGCAAGGCGTCCCCTTCTTCCTCCGAGCCGGGAAATGTCTGCCCATCACCTGCACCGAAATCGTGGTCCGGCTCCGCCGGCCCGCAGCTGGGTTTCAAGAACTCGACCTCAAACAAAACGCTTTGCGTTTGCAGATCAGTCCCGAGATTCTCTTCGCGCTGGGCATGAATGTGCTTGGCTCTAACGAGCAGAAACCGGGCCAGTCGGTGGAGATGGTGGCGTGCCGCCAGCAAACCGCCGATGAGCCATCCGCTTACGAGCGCGTGCTGGGAGACGCCATGCAGGCAGACGCCGCCCTGTTCGCCCGACAGGACTATGCGGAAGAGGCGTGGCGGATCGTCGATCCGGTCTTGAAGGCGGATACGCCGGTCCACGAATATGAGCAAAATACCTGGGGGCCGACTGTGGTCGACAAGGTCATTGTGCCTCCCGGTGGCTGGCACAACCCATGACCGTCTCTTTCACATCCTGCTTGTCGGCGAAGCCCCGAGCGCTGAAGCACGCCTGGGAGCACACCGTCGGCAGCAGTCGAGCAGTCCTCGCGCTGCGCGCGGATTGGCAGGCGCAGCTCCGACGCTGCCGCGACGAGCTCGGCTTCCGACATGTGCGCTTCCACGGCCTGCTCAATGACGATATGGGTACCCTGATCTCGCACCTGGAGAAACCCCTCTACTCGTTCTTCAACGCCGACCGAATCTGCGACTTCCTGCTGTCGATCGGCATGCGGCCCTTCGTCGAGCTGGGTTTCATGCCGGAGATGCTGGCCTCCGGCCGCGAGACCGTCTTCCACTTCCGTGGGAACATCACCCCACCTGCGGACTACGACGCTTGGGCCACGCTCATCCGCAAGCTGGTGGGCCACTGGGTTGAACGCTACGGCATCGCCGAGGTGCGCCGGTGGTTCTTTGAAGTCTGGAACGAGCCCAACCTTCCGGCCTTCTGGACGGGCACGCAGGACGACTACTTCAAGCTCTACGGCCATACCGCTCAGGCCATCAAGACCGTCGACGCGTCGCTGCGCGTGGGCGGCCCGGCGACGGCCATGACAGCGTGGATCGACGACCTGATCGACTACTGCGAGAAGAGCCGTCTTCCGGTGGACTTCATTACTACGCACATCTACCCGACCGACCCCCTCGGCTTTGAGGGCGCGGACACCGAGGAGCAGCTTGCCAACAGCCCGCGCCATCTGTTGCGCGATCACGCGCAACAGGTGCGCGAACAGTCAGGCGCACGACCGGTCTATTTCACCGAGTGGAATATGTCCTCGAATCCGCGCGACCACTACCACGACGAGCCGTTCGCCGCGGCCTATGTCGCCAAGATCGTGCTGGAGACCGACCCATTCGTGGATGGCTACAGCTACTGGACCTTCACGGACATCTTCGAGGAGAACTACTTCCCCTCGATCCCGTTTCATGGCGGGTTCGGTCTGCTCAATCTCTACGGCGTCCCGAAGCCGGTGTACCGCGCCTTCCAACTCCTGCACGCTCTGGGCACCGAGCAGCTTCCAGTCATCGGTACGCACGATACGGTCGATGCCTGGGTTGTTCGCAAGGGCCGGTCGATCACAGTGTTCCTCACCAACCACGCTCAGCCGCGTCACGACATCGCGACGCAGACCGTGGAAATCCATCTTACGGACGCCGCCGCACCGCTGGCGGCCTACGTCGAACGCATCGACGAGGATCATGCGAACCCGCGCCGGCGCTGGGAGGAGATGGGGGAGCCGGAGTATTTGAGCCGTTCGCAGGTGGAACAGCTAGAGGCGGCTTCGCGACTGGTCAAGGAGCCGCTCGGCTATTCGTTCGAAAACCGCGCGATCCGCCTCGTCGTCGATCTCCCCGCGCACGCGGTCGCGGCCGTCACGCTGGAGTTCGCTCCCGAGCCTTTAGACGAAGGCGACACCGCATGAAGAGCGAGACATTGATGGACGAGGCTACGCTGGACCGACTCCAGTGCGCCGCGTTCGGCTATTTCCTGGAGGCGGTAAATCCCGCTAACGGATTGATTGCCGACACTTCGCGTGAGAATTCGCCGTG
>PFUL01000069.1 GCA_002790095.1 Elusimicrobia bacterium CG_4_9_14_3_um_filter_62_55
ATTTTTTCAAAAAGCATTAGAAAACAAGTGCTTTTTACATCTCGCGCGAGATGTAAATAATACCGTATTTTATTACACTTCTCCGAATATTCGATTTATTGAGCACCAGGAGATCGTCCTTTGCGGCTTTCGCTGTCGCAAAAGCGGACGTAGCGGAAGTCTATGGAGGTTTCCCATGCCTTATTTCTTTATAGGCGATCGCCTATAAAGTACGTACAAGCGGGAGAGGACTATGGTTCCCTCCAGACTCCGAAGCCCGAACCGCATCACAACTCCAGTCCCAAACTATGGAAACTTGGAAGTCCGCACATGCGGCACCGCGACCCGAATATCTGGAGCCGTCCCGCCCGCGACGACGAGAATGCGATTCAACAAACGGCGCAGACGCATGGGTTTCCTTTACGCGCTTCGGGCGCGTGGCTCGAAGAATTGCTTCTGGCAATTCTTTGAGCTACAACGGAAACGGATCAGTCCTCCCGGGCGAACGCGCCTTCACGCAAACAATGGAATCCCGAAGGGATTCAACGCCGTCGTTGGAGGCGCGTGATGCGCGGGAGCGGCCGTTAAAGCGCCGTTGCCGTTGACGTTCTAGCTCGCGCGTTTTTCAGGACGCCAGCGTGAGAAGTTCGTCGACGGCGGCCAAGAAGACGGGGAGATCCAGCGGTTTGTGAAGCACCTTGATCCGGTCGTCCTTGGGGATCACCTTCGCCGCCTGGTCGGGGGTGATGGCGGTCAAAAAGAGAACTGGGATTCCCTGCGTAAAAGGATCGTCCTGAAGGGATTTATAGGCCGAGGAGCCGTACGCGCCCGGCATCATGACGTCGGAGACGATGATTTTCGGACGGATCGATTTGGCCTTTTCGATCATCTCGACTCCGTCGTGGCATACCGCGACCTGATGCCCCCTGGAGTGGAGGATGTCGCGAAGCATGTTCGCGATATCGGGGGCGTCTTCGGCCACGAGGATAAGCGCCATGGGAACCCATCCTACTAAATTGTCAAAAACGAGGGTTCATTCTTGGTGTTCGCCGGGACGGAGCATCGTTTTGGGGAGTCCGGGGAAAAAGCGCGGAGCCAGCCAGAACGCGACCCCGATCGCGGCGTAGAAGCCGCCGAGCACGGCGAGGAAAATCGGGAAGGCGGGGTTGAGCGCACCGTAGATCGCCGCGGTGCCGCCGATGGCCACCGAGCGCGCGGCGTTAAGCAAGGAGCCCTGCACGCCGATCATTTTCCCGAGCACGTTCTTCTGCAGGCCGCCCTCGAAGATCGTCTTCAGCGCGACGAAGGACGGTCCGTAAACGGCTCCTGCGAGAATGACGGTCAAAAACATCGCGGTCGCCGGGGAGAGCCAGGACGAACCCCAGGCGAAAAACGGCAGCCAGAGGCCCGCCATGCCCAAACCCAATATCCTGATCCAGGCCCGGTTCGTGAGCTTCGCGGCCAGCGTCATCAACAAAGCCGCCGCGGCGAACGCCCCGAGAGAGGCGAGGACGCTTCCGGGCGCGAGGCTGGTGTACACCCAGACCGGAGCCAACAGCGCCACGAGTCCCTGTAGAAATCGCTGACCCGCGATCCGGCCGAAAAACGGAACCTTGAGTTCGGGCAAGCGGACCTGGGCGGCGTTGGCGATCAGGCTGCCGAAAAAGAGCGCGCCGAGGTATTGGCCGAAGAGCAAGGTCGACTCGGGCGAGGACATGGGAAGTCCGGTGACGGCTTCGGTGAAGCGCGGAATCGCGAAGCTCTGAAGGGGGCCGAGCGTCATCGCTCCGAGCGCGATGTAGAGCATCGCGATCCGGGGGGATTTCTTCCAGCGCTCGAGTTCGCTCTTGGCGGCCTTGAGTTCATCGGAGCCGTTCTTCCCGTCCGCTTCCATCGCGCGGATGCGTTCGACGAGTTCCTGCTCCCGCTTGCCCACGTCTCGTCCGCGGCCGGCCCACAGCTGCTTGGCCCCGTCGGTGCGCGTGACGAGATAGGCCAGCGCGAGGGCGACCGGCACGGGCGAGTGCCAAACGAAAACGAAGCTCAAAATCGAGGCGGCGAGCAAAACGAGGCCGACGCGGTAGCGCTTGACGAGCTCAAGGAGCGCCGCGCGCGTTTTGGCGGCGCGCTCGGAAGCGCTTGGTCGGGGGGAGTCGGTCCGCGCGGGTTCCATCGGTTTGTGATTGGGCATCGTGAACCAGACCAAGGGCAGGATCACCAGCGCGTTGATCGCCGCGGCGATGAAGTAGGCGTTGATAGGTCCGACCATCCCGACCACGGCGCCGAATCCCAAGATCAACGCGAGAACGACCTGCACGACCAGGTAGTTCATCCACAGAAGGCTGTTGACCGGGCCGACGTACTTCTTGCCGGCGAGGCGCTTGATGTAGGCGCCCTCGGTGGTCATGACCGAGGAGAGAATCCAAAAATTCGCGACCGACGCGATGATGAGCATCGGCGTGTTGATCAGCCCGAGCAGTACGAGCACCGGCGGGAAGAGGTCGAGTACGACGCGGGCGGCGGTGTTGATCGCCATTGAATTGCGCGCGGACAGCTTGTCGACGAGCCAGCCGTTGAGCGGACCGACCGCGATCGGGGCGAGCGAGCCGACGGCCATGACGGCCCCGTAGCCGACCCAGCCGATCACGGGGACCGAGATCGCCGTGAACGCGATCGTCGTGAGGATATAGGTCGTGATCGCGATCGTGCGCTGGGCGAAGAGACCGGCGACGGCCTTCTTGTCCGCCTCGCCGGCCGGCATCGACGCGACCGCGCCGAGAATTTCCAAGGATGCCGCTTCCCCGGCGGTCGGCCAAACGAAGACGTTGTCCAGACGCGGGCTCGCCGCTGCGGCCACGGCGATGACGCGGGCGCCGGGCGCGCCTTGGGCCATCAACGCGTCCGCGCCGGGGGCGACGGCCTCGGGCATGAAGCTGTCGCCGAGCACGAGCGTGTTTCGCGCCGCGATGGGGCGGGCCGGAAAGCGCGAGAAGATCTTTCCGACCCAGCGCAGCGCCCGGGCGCCGCCGCCCCAGCGGAGCGTATCGCGCGCGCGCTCGAGCGAGCGGATATCTCGGCGGACCCGCGATGCCGCCGCCGATTTGTCGATCGCCGAAACGCGGACATAGGGAACGTCCCCGGCGCCGAGCGGCCGGCGGGCGACGATGTGGGTTCCCGAAAGGCCGCCTTCCTTCAAGACCCCGTCGACGATGCGGCCCGCCTCGGCGATCTCTTCGTCGCCGAGGGAGCGGGGGAGGAATCGTTCATAGGAATCCGACTCATAGACTTCGGTGTTTCCGAGAAAGTCCTGTTCGGCGAAGCGCGCTTTCAGTGCCCGGGAGGCGTCCGCCAGAACGCGCCGCTCGGCGGGCGTCCATTCGCTTCGCGATTCTTCGATGAGAACCGCGGAGCCGTTGCGATCGAAGAGGGAGGTCTTGGCGCCGATGTCGGAAAGCACCGTGAGTTTCTCTTTCTGCGCCGGGCTCATCGGCGCGAGGGATTGGAAAATCGTGATGTCGCCTTTAAAGCGCGGCTGGGCGGGACGGTCGGTCAGCAGCGCGATCTCCACGTCCGCGGCGAAAACGGCGGCCAACGCCGCGGCCATGCGGGGGGAGATTTCTTCCTTCGTGCCCGCGAGGGTCCGGTCGTAATCGCTCAGGACGATCTCCGGCTTTTCGGCGGCCAAGTCGGTGAGGATGGCTTTCCGATGCGCCTCGGAAATCGGCCGCAGCGACCGAAGCACGCCGTGGACCAAATCCAGCGCGCGCAGGGCCGCGCGGTGCACCTCGTAATCGGAGGCGCCGCCCTCGGGGTTCGCGGCGGCGACTTCCTCAAGCGCCGCGCGGCCTTCGGCGCCGGGGACTTTCTCCAAAACCCGGACAGCCGCGAGTCGGCTGTCGAGGGCGCGCTCGGAGCGCGCGGCGGCCGCGACGAGTTCGCCGATCGCGAGTTTCTTGAGCGACGCGTCGGCGCGGCGCTTAGGAGCGCCGGAGCCGTCCACCGCGTCGGCGGCGTTGACGCCTTCGCGAGCGGCGCCGAAATAGAGACCGTCGAGAATCGCGCCCTTGGCGTCGGGCGCGCTCCCCGCTTTCTCAAGCCGCGCGACCGCGGCGGCGACGCCGGCGCGAACGGTTTCTTGAGGCTTCACCGCGGGCACGGCGGCTGCGGTCGCGGCGGCGCGCGAGGCGGGGGAAGGGAATTTTCGGGAGACGGCGGCCGGGGAAGCGGCCGCCCGAGTCGGGGCGGCGGCTTCGGCGGCAAGGACCCGAGGCGTTGCCAATACCGCCAAAGAGGGAAGTGTCCCACCGGGGAGCGCGGGCGCGAGCGCGGCGCCGGGGAGGGCGCTTGATCCGCGCCCAGACAACGCCGGCAAGGAGAGGGAAACGGGAGCGGCGGAGGGGGCGGCCGTTTTTGCAAGCGCCGAAGCCGCGGCGCGCGCCGCGGGGACGCCGAAAGAAGAAATCCAGACCGCGAGCGCGAGCAGCCCCGAAAGGCATCGGGCCGCGCGATCCGCGAATCTGGAATGAAAATGCATCGCCACCTCCTTAATAAAAGGGTAGCGGCAAAAGCGTTTCGGCTCCTGAGCCGATCAGGGAGCTAAGACCCGGTGATGGGCCCAGCGGGTTTTGGGCCTTAGGCTCTAGAGCAGGGCGCGCGGGTACGGCTCGGCGGCGGTGGAGCGCGGGGAAAGACCGAATGCCGCCTGGGAGGCGTCCAAAAAGGCGATCAAATCATCCACGCTCATTTTCCGGCCGGCGGCGGCCGCATGCGCGGACATCCTCTCAAAATCGCGGCGCAGCGCCTCGGACGCGGCGGCCTGGAGAAGCTCCCGACGGCACGCGTCGTCAAGCATCGAGATGCTCCCTCAGGCGGCGCAATTCATCGTCCAAGCCGAAGAGTGCGTAGAACTGGGCCACGCGCTCCCAGTCGAGATCCGCATTGGCCGCGGCCAAGGCCTGGATGTCGGCCCTTTCGCGGTCCTTGCGCTTGGGCTGGTTGACCATGGCCTGAACCTTGAGTCCGATGATATCCTCAGGGCGCAGAACCCGGATGCCGCGCGTGCCGGAAAAGACGGGCTTTTCGACCGCGCGCCCCAGCATGTCGAGCGCGGTTTCCCGAAAGGCGTGCACGAAGTCGAGGCATCCCCAGGCGAGGCTCTCTCCTTCGTACTGCGAAACATTCTCACTGTGGTGGATGCGCCGATAGCCGAGGCCCGTCAGCAGTTCATGCAGGCGCGGCGTGTCCTCTTGGTGTACGAGAAAGTCCAAATCCTGCGTGGCTCTGGGGGCGCCGAGCGCGCCCATGGCGAAACCGCCGATCACCGCGTAGCGTAGATCGAGCCGATCGAAACCTTCGAGAAGGCGCTCCAAGACGAATCTAAATTCCATAAGAAAAGACTCAAGACGACGATTTGATTGTAGCGCCCCCGCCGAGGCGACGCAAGGGACCGAAACCGCACGGGAAGCCCCGCTATTTCTTCTTATTCTTTTCGGCGTCGCCGAAGGGCATCACCTTGCTGCCGATCAGGAAGATCACCGCGATCGCCGCGTAAAGCGCGGCGACGACGTACCAGGTGAACGGGAAGGCGTCCGTGATCCCCCAGAGCTTCTCCGGAAGAACCTTGGCCAGTCCGTAGAGGGCGTAGGCCGAAGAGACCGCCATGGTGAAAAACGAGCCCTTGATGCCGGAGATGAACTGGTAGTTGTCGTCGGCGTGCTGCTTCGCCTGCTGGCTGAAGGTGGCGCTGATGGTCCGCGCGGCCGGGTTGTGCAGCATCCCAAACAAAAACAGGCTTCCGAAAAGAACCGGGAAATTCCCCCAGAACAACAGCGGCGGAATGCCGACCGCGAGCAGGCCGATCGCTTCCATGCGCAGCCATCCGGCGTCGGAGACCTTCGGCGTGTAGTCGTGTACGAGGTGGTAGAACTTGATGATGACCGGCGCGAGCGCGGCCGCAAGCCAGCCGGCGGGCAGGATCACGCTCATCGTCCAGCCCGTCAAGACCAAGGCGCCGACCCAGCGCATCGTCTTCTTGAGGTTGAAGGAGACGGGTTTCTTCAATTTCCACGGCCCGATCTTCCCGATCTCGATGTCGAGCCCTTCGGACAGCATCCCGGTTCCGGTGACGAGTTGGCCCATGTAGAAGGCCGCGATCAGTTTTCCGTAAAACGCGGCGTTTCCCATCTCGCCCGAGATTTCCTGCGAGAGCGCGCCGAGCACGGCGTTTCGCATCGGAACCTCGACGAACGCGGTGACCATCACGAGGACGAGGCCGAGCTTGAGCAAAGTGTTTTTCATGATCACGCGGCGGAACACGTCCGAGCGCATCAGCACGAGGCTCATCGCGCCGATGATCCAAAACGGGGTTTGATAGACGAACAGGTAGCCGAGCACGGACGCCGCGAGAACGGCTCCGTTGATGAGATACCCCCGGGCGGAAGCCCGATCGGGAACTCCCTCGCCTAAAGAGCGCAGCGCCCGCGCGGCATTCGCGGGAAGCTCTTTGAGAACGGTCCAAAGCGGCTTGCGTCCCGGTTTGTAGCCGATGTCCGGCAAGGTCTTCCAGAGGATGAACGCCGGAACGGCGGTCACCGCCGAAACGATGCCGAAGGTCCAGACGAAGCCGAGCGTGTCGACGATAATCGAGCCGAGGAACATCCCGGACGCGATGTTGGTCAAAATGCTCGCGACGCCGATCATCGCCTCGGTGGAGCGGATCTTGTTTCGATGGGGGCCGACGATTTCGGCGGTCATCGCCTGATCGGTGATGAACAGGCTCGCGAATTGAAACGAGTTGACGACCGTCAGAAGGAGCAGCGTCGAGAAATTGAGGAAGCCCATCGCGTACAGCGCGGCGTTGGCGAGAGCCAGCCCCGAGCGGAGCACGTTGTTGTAGACGATGTACTTTTTCAGCGGCATGTGGTCGCCGATTTTTCCGACGATCACGTTCATCCCGATCGAGATGATGCCGCCGATAGAGAAGAGGTCGTACATGGAGGCCTTTCCGACCGAGTCGATGAGCATGAGCGGATAGGCCATCGCGCTCAGCGAGAATCCGACCATGCCGAACGGGCGGGAGAGGAACATCCCCATGATGCCGCGCTTTTGTTCGGGAGAGAAGCCGTCGTCGTCGGTTTTGCCCTGAGTGGGGGGAGCCTTCGGCTCGGCCGCATCGGCGGCGTTTTGCGGCGTTTTGCGCTGCAGGCCGCTTCGCAGCGTGCGCGGGGCGCCGGGGGAAACGGCAGCCGCTTCGGCGCCCGCGGCGGGACGAGAAAAACCGGAGAAGAGGCGATTTAAAGCGATTTGGGATTGCTCCGGGGAGCGCGCCTCGGCGAGCGACGCGGCGCCGGCCTCCAAGCTGCCGCGCGCGGCGGCGGGGCTGCGCGCGGCGGGCGGGGTCCGGGAGGGGGCGCGGACCTGCGTCGGGGAGAACGCCGCCGCTTTCTCAAGGACGCGGGGCGGCGCGGCGGGAAGGGTACGCGGCGCGGCCGCGGCCTCCGAAGCGGCCGGAGAGAGGAGGGGGGCGTCGAGGGTCACGAGTGCGCTCGACGCGAGGCCGGGGGCGGCGAGAGTCCCGCCGAGGGATAAGGAGAGCGGGGCCGCGAGGGCGGGCAAGGGGATGTTCCCGGCGGCGAGGCCGAACCCGGAAACCGGCGCCGATTTCCCGGCGACGACGCCGGCGAACGCGCGCGTCGAGAACGGACCGGGCGACGCGAGAGTCAGAGACAGTACTAAGGAGAGAGCGCTCGCGCGTCCCCTCATTTGCCGTCCGCGGACTTGTTGATCATGTCCTTGGGAAACCCGGGGAGCCGGGCCGGCGCGCGCCAGGTCAGAATCCCGCCGAGGATGAACAGGACGCCGAAGACCGCGAGCATCGACGGGAACGCGGGCGTGAACAGGCTCGCCGCCAGCGTCGCGAGGCCGTAGCCGAAGGAGATGGCCGCGTTGAACACCGACCCCTGAACGCCGACCGCGCGTCCCATCGACTTCATGTCCTTGTTGCGGTGGAAGTAGCTGATCAGCGAGGTGAAGGAAGGGCCGTAGAACATGCCGAGCACCACCATCGCCAGCATCACCGCCGGCGCCACCGGCATCAAGCCCGTGGTCCACGCGAGATAGGGAATCCAGATCGCGGAGAAGCCGGCGCCGAAGAGCTTGAGGTAGCCGGTGTCGGAAAGCTTGTTGGCCAGCCACATCAGCGCCGCCGCGATCGCGGCCGCGCCGCCCGCCGCGAGCAGGCTGCCCGGCAGCAGGCCGGTGTACACCCAGGTCGCGGCCAAGGCGAGCACGCCGGCCTGAATCAGGCGTTCGCCGGGAACGCGCATGCCGATCACCGGCAGGCGCACGTCAGGCATCCGGGCCTTCGCCGCGTTGGCGATCAGATTGCCTAAGAACAGCGAGCCGAGGAACTGTCCGAGCAGCAGGCCCTTTCCGGCCGCGCCCGCGAGCGCGCCGGCGATCATGGCGAGGCCGAAATACTGAAGCGGGTACATAAGGAAAGCGGTCAGCCCCAAAAGAAGCATCGCGGTGCGCAAACGGTTCTGGTGGGACGAGATTTCCTTCTTGAGCCGCTTGATCGCGGCGGGGGCGGTCTCTTTCTTGAGCTGATCCTCGAGAGCGGTTTGGGCCTTTGAGGGCTCGCCGCCCTTTCCGTACCAGAGCGCCTTAAACGCGTTGGTCGACGCGATCCAGTGGACCAACGCGGCGACGATCGGAATCGTCGAGGTCAGAAAGGTCGACGCGATTTTAGGAAGCCCCGCGAGCAGCGCGGCGACGACCGGCAAGCCGGCGTGGGTCAGCGCGTAGAGAGCGACCGCGGCCGCCATGAGACCGGCGGGCAAGGCGTGCGCGCGCAAGGCCTTCTTGATCCGGGCGGAGCGCGAATCTCCGCGTCCGAGTTCAGAGAGGGACTGGGCGATCGCGCTGCGGCGCAGTTGGTTGTCCGCTTCGCGGAAGTTGATCTCGCCGCGGATTTCACGTCGGCGTTCGCGGCTCGCGTCCTTCGCTTCGTCCTCGAGTTCAGCGATGCGGGCGGCGTTGGCCGCGACGGCGGCTTCGTCTTCGCCGAGCGTCTTTTCAAGCGCGGCGGAGCGCTCCGCGAGCGCTTTCTCCAGCGCGGCGACCTCCTCGGCCGCCCCGTTCTTTGCGCGCAGTTGGGAGAGGAGCTTGCCCATGCTCTGCAGCGTCTTCGGGGCGGGCGAGATGTTGGGCATCGTGAACCAGATGATCGGCAAAACGACCGCGGCGTGAACGATCGCCGAGGCGTAGAAGGCGAACATCGGGTTGAGCGCGTCGATGATCGCACCGGCGCCGATGATCGATCCCAAAACGACTTGGATGACCAGGTAGTTCATCCACGCGCCGCTGTTGACCGTGTTGGTGTGCTTGTCTCCGGCGAGCCGGCGGACATAGGCGCCCTCGGTCGTCATAATGGAGGAGAGCAGCCAGCCGTTGGCCACGGAGGCGATCAAGAGCGAGGTGAAGTTCAGGTATCCGAGCGCGGCCAATACCGGCAAGATCAGCGCGAGAGCCGCCCGGACGACGGTGTTGAGGGCCATCGCGTTTCGCGCGGAGAGTCGGTCCACGATGAGTCCGTTGAGCGGTCCGGTCGCGATCGCCGCGAGAGGACCGAAGGCCATCAACGCGCCGAATTGCGCGACGCCGACCGCTTCGATCGCGATGAACGGGTAGGCGATCGAGGTGAGGATGAAGACGCCGATCGAGAAGGTGCGCTGGGCAAAGAGGCCGATGACGGCCTTCTTCTGGAAGCCGCTGGGTTCTTGCGTCGCGACCGCGCGGAGAATCTCGCGGGAGGCCTCGGCCTCCTGCCTCGGCGCGACGAAAAGGTTCTTGTAGCGGGGGTCGCCTTTCCCACCGACCGAGATCTGGGTCCCGTCCGGAGAGGCCTTGGCGAATCCGAGGTCGGCGTTGCGCGTATCGTAGAACTGATCGCCGACGGAAAGAACCTTCCGGTCCGCGACCGGGCGGGCGAAGCGCTTGGACAACGCGAGCGCCCGGCGGATCAGTCCGGCGGGGGCGCCGAGGCGGACCAGCGCCCGGGCGAGTTCGGCTCCGCGGCGGTCCGCCTTGGTCGGAAGAACTCCGGTGCGCTTGTCGATCTTGGAGAAGGTCAAATACGGCGGATCGGTGTCCTTCTTGGCCATGCGCGCGCTGACTTCGATGTCCATCCCGCGCGCGGAAAGTTCGGCGGCGAAGAACGCGGCGGCTTCCTTCACGCGCGTCTCATCCATGCCGATGGGGAGAAAATGAGCGAAGCCGTAGGCGCTGCGTTCGTGCGTCTTGCCGTTGTATTCCTGTTCGCCGTACGCGCCGACGACGACGGCGTGAGCGGCGTCGATGGCGGCTCCTTCCGCTTTTGACCAGGCGACCTTGTCTTCGCGCACGAGGACGGCTTCCCCGCGCTTGTCGAAGAACAACGCGCGCGTGCCGCGGCTGGCGATGACGCCGACGCCCGCTTTCTGCGCGGGGCTCAGCGGCGCGAGCGAATCCAGAACGGTCACGTCCGTTTCGCGTTTCTTCGCGTCGGGACGGTCGGTCAAAATGAACAGTTCCACTCCCGCGTCGGCCGCGGCCTTCAGGGCCTCGCCGGTTTCCGCGGCGATCGGTTGGTTGAACGGGGCGAGCGTGTCGTCGTAATCGAAGAACGCCATCTCGGGTTTTCCGGCGTCGGAGGCGAGCGTCGCGAGGATCGCCTTCCAGTGGGCGTCGGTGACCGGGCGAAGCGTGCGAAGGTCGGCGTGGTCTTCAGCGAGGGCGCGCAGAGCGGCGCGGTGCACCTCGTAGTCGGCCGCGTCGCGCGCGGCGTCTCCTTGAGCGTCCGCGGGGGTTTGGGCGATCGTCTCGAGCGCCGCTTTCGCGGACGCGCCCTTGGCGCGAAGCGCCGCGACCGCGGCGAGGCGTTCGGCGGCCGGTTTCGAAGCGTCGAGGGCCTCCGCCGAGAGCTGCGCAGCCGATTTTTCCGCCAGCGCGGGGGAGTCGGCGCCGTTGAACGCGACGGGCGCGCGCCGCAGCAAAGAACGGGAGCGGCCGAAGAGACCTGCGCCGGCGACGGCGACCGCTTCGGCGGCGTCGCCGGGCCGCAGAGAGCCGGTGAAAATCTTATCAAGCGCGGCGCCTTTCTCCGAGGGCGACTTCGCGTCTTCGATCGCTTTCGCGTTCGAGGAAAGGGTGCTTCGCAGCGAAGATTTCGGCGCCGCGGTTTCGGCCGCTCGAGCGGCGGGCGCGTCGGCGGTCCGGGCGGCCGGTGCCGACACCGTGTCCGCGTCCGGGATCCGCGAAGGCGCGCTTTGAGCGACGGCGCTCGGAGCGGAGAGGGAGGGAGCGGCCGATTCGAACACGGGCGCGCTGAGCGACGGAAGGCCACCGAGACCCATGGAGGGGGCCAAGAGAGAGTCGATCGCTCCCGGCACCAGCGGCGCGCTCAAGGACGGGAGCGACATTCCCGCGGCGGGAACGCCCGCGTTGCCCGAAACGGCCGTCTTGCCTATGACGGCCGCGAGCGCCTGCGCGCCGGGAGCCGCGGCGATCAGCGCAGCGGCTAGCGAGATGCATAGAAATTTGTAAGGAAGCGGAAGCGGATTCTTGTTTTCCATGGGTACCACTATTGTACCCGGGGTCAGGCTTAAGTCTTTGGGTCCTAGGCCCCGGAGTGCCAAGGATTTAGACCTAGACGGAACTAGGCCCTCGAGAAGGCGTAAAAAACCATTATTTTTTAAGTATTTATACGGCGACTGAGTTTCTGATGCTAGAAAGGACGAGGCCAAAGGCTGGGGGGAAGGTTGTTTTCTAGGAAGAACTTCGCCTTTGCTCTGAAAACGTTTATTTCGCCTTGGGTAAGTTTCCGCTGCGTGGATGCATGAGAATAGTTTGAACTATCTGAATCTTTCAGTGGAGCGTGAAGAACATCTAATGGAGGTTTTCCAGGAGTCTTAGTGGAGGAAGATCGGCGGATATCACGTGCAGAAAATTCGGCGTACCCTATGTATTCCGGCCACCTAGGGGGCGTCTTGTGGCCGGTTATGGTTTCGCGAAGTGAGGAAAAAAGTGCTAAATCTGCCGACAGCCCATTGCTGTCTTTAAAAAAGGATGACTTGATTTCTCCCGTCGGTTTGCGCTGGGTTGCGGGAATGACCCTTCTCAAAATCGCTCGATTTGGAACTCGAGTAAGGACGGTCCCCCGAACCTTGAGGAAAAGCCTAGCTATTAAGCCAAGACAACTCTTTTTCCAGATTGAGGTTGCGCAACTCAACTGGTTTCTCCTTGTACCCATCTGCTGATTCAGTTGTTATGAGAACCTCTTCTTTGTTGGGAACAATAGTTAGAGTAAAGCGTCTGTCGTCTTTCGCGATTTCCAGGTCCAAAGCACCATCGGAGATCGGTCCCGGAGTAATCTCGTCCGGAAAAAAATCAAAATTAACCAGGTGGCTGGATATTCTATTTAACAGACGCTTTGATAAAAATACCGTGTCGCGATCAAATGATGGTGCCGTATATCCGTCCCAACCCGGAGGCAGGGTTAAATAATGGTCGAGCTCTCTAGAAGCTGCCTCGGAGAGAGACAATATTCTGCTTGAAAGAGAAGATAGGGAAGGGAATTCAAGAACTGTCGTTGGCTCTTCGATATCCCTAAGGATGCTCCGCAAAGTTAACTCGTCTGTGGCGACCTCGGAAATGTCGAAGCGCGGGAGTATGCGATCGGCGCGCTCTACATATGCAGACGACCGGGTCAAATCGCGAACGTCACGGGGCTCTTGGTTAATAGCGTGATTATCTGCAACATGAGTAGCTAGCATTATTCCGCCCCTCCCATAACCTCTCCTCTCGTCTTGTCGGTAATCCAAGATTCAAAACACCTGGTGGAATCCGCATGGAGGTCTTCCAAGACTGTCGTTATCTCTTCGCCCGATGAGATCATTTTCTTGAATGCCGTAGTAGCTTTAAGATCAAAGTTTTCCGGTCCGCGGCGGAGAGAACATCGAAATTGTTCGTTGAAACCATCCGCCTCAAGAAACCCTTTTCCAAGGGTAATATCCAGTGGGGTTTTAGCACTCTTGTACCAGCTGGGGATAAGTGGGCCGCCGACGTTCAAATAGTCGCTCAATTCAAAATCTTTTTGCGGGCGGGAAAATTTATCAATAGTGTGTAGAGCTAAGGCTTTAACTTTGAGTGTGGGAGACAAGGCTCGAAGCTTATCGAGAATGCTATCAAACAGGCTTCGATACTCTTCCCAACCAGGGTAATTCCCGACCAAGTTTACAACGAGGAGGTCTTGTGAAAGCTGAACCAGTTGAGATTTATCACTATTCCAGCAACGCACGCGCGGTGTGGGCGCGATTTGCTGTTCAATATTGTCACCTTTAATCGTTTCTCCGCGAACCATTAAGGGTTGCCCGACTTCAACAGTTCCCATCCCGATTTCCTTTATCTTGGGAACAATGTCGAAAAACTTCTCGGGAGTTAGAAACTCTCTAGAAAAGAACAGCTCTGTATAAATTTCAACCAGGGTGGGCTTCTTGTAGTTCACGGTACCCTCATTAGACTAACCCTGAATCCAGATCGACGCTAGGCCTGGTATGTTACCGAATCAGGACGTGAATAATCTTGATTCTAATTGAATAATCACGCCAAGGCAACCGAAATTCCCGCGGGTAATTATGTTGTTTAGACAACAAGCGTCGTAACTTGTTCCAAGCGAAGCCGGAGCGGGGTAAGGAAGGAAGGAGTGCTAAACTTTTTTCTTGGCCTTGTTGGCTTCCTTAAGCTCCTTGCGCGCTTCGCGTTCGGCCTTCAGGCGCTCCTTCTCCATCATTTCCTCGGTGAGGTTTCCGCTGTGCTTGCGCATTTTCAGCATCAGGAGGTTGATCGTCTTCTCGAAGGTCAGGCGGTCGAATTCGTTGATCGTGCGGCCCTGCATGCCGCGCGGGAAGATGAACGCGACGACGCGGGAGACGACGGTCTGCAGCTTCTGCGTCAGCGAATAGGGGGCCGTGATCGTCGGCCAAAGCCGGCGCGAGAAGTAGTCGTAGAGCTGCACCTGCAGGTCCTTGCCCCAGTGCTGGATCGCCGGCGTCTGTCCGGTTTTGAAGTCGGTCACGAACACTTCGAGGCCGCCCTTAACTTCCTTCGCGACGACGAGGTCGAAAAGCCCCCGGAAGATGTCGCGGTGGGTCTGTTCGCCTTCTTTGTTGTAGCGGTCGACCACCATCAGGTTCGGAAGCTCGGTGCCCAGCGCGATCGGATACAGCTTCAGCGCCTGGCGCAGTTCTTCGTACATCGTGAACATGCGCGCCTCCATCGCGTCGCGGTAGCCGAGCGTGGTCTCGCGCGGCCGTTCGAGCATGTTGGTCGTCACGTCGAGCTGTTCCCGGACCCAGATTTCGCGGGCGACTGTAAGCGTCTCCTCGAACGGAGGGAGTTTTCCGTCCTCGTTGTACTTCATGACGGCCCAGTCGAGCGCCGTGTGCCCGACATGTCCCATCAGCATGTAGATGCGGTATTCGAAGCCGCCCGCGCCGCCGTAGAGCTGACGGTACTTGAAGGATTTCATCGACGAAGCCGAGGCCGCCAGATCGCCGACTTTGTTGACGCGGTAGTCGCCGAGCATCGCGGCGAGCGCGGTTTCGATGTAGTCCTCGCGAGCGGTCGTCTTCGGCATCACCGCCGCCGCGTGCATCGCGCCGGGGAGCGCCGCCTGCAGGGCCGGGTCGTCGGTGACGGTCAGGATGTGCTGTTGGTTGAGGTAGAGGCCTTCGGAGGTCTGCAGATCCTTGATCAGGCTTCCCATCGCGCGGGCCAGCGTCGTCGGCCGCGCCTGAACCACCGGCGTTCCTTCGTGTTCCCCGAGCGTGAGCGCGTAGGCGTCTTCAGGCATGCCGAAGCGCTTCAGTTGGGCGTCGAACGCCTTTTTGAGGTCCTCGAGGCCGACGCCGCGCTTGGCGCGCATCGAGAGCAAGAATCGGCGGTCTTCGACGACGATCCCGGAGCTCGTCGCGCCGGCGGCCCGCTTGAGGATCTCCTGCTCGTCGGCCTTGAACTGCCGGGAGGCCTTGAGCTCTTCGAACGATCCCGAAAAGCCGTAGAGCGTGTTGCCGTCGTTGGACAGGCTCAGCAGTTTCCAGCGGGTGACGTCGTTTTGCTGATGCGCCGGCGTATCGCGCCGAATCATCCGTTCGACTTCCTCCTGGGTTTTGTCCGAGAGAAGGACGAAGGTCATGCCGGCCTTCTGCAGTTTTCCCATGTCTTCGAGCACGTCGAACGGGATGCGGTCCCCGTACAGGCGCAGATCGAAGAGAACGAGCCGCGGAAGCATCCGCTGCAGGTCTTTAAGTCCGGCCGGGATCTCGAGTTCTTTGCGCTCGCGGAATTGAGGGGTCTTTTCGACGCCGTTGTCGGGCAGATCGCGGGCTTGATCGTAGGGCAGGAAGTGGAGGACGCGAACCTTCATCTCGCTGCTGATGACCTTCGGCGCGTTCAATTTCCGCTCGGACTTCCATTTGATTTCCTCGAGGAGCTTCCTCTCTAGGCGCGCGAGCTGGGCCGTGTCGGTTTCGCCGCCCTTCTTGGCGGTGATGCGCGAGCCGTAGTAGCTCTTGTAGTCCTCGAGAGTCAGGTCCTTGATCTTGTGGGTGTAGGACTTCACGATTCGCGTGATGAACTGAACCTGCCCGCCCGCGATGACGCGGATAGGAATCCGGCGCTGGTAGCGTCCCCAGAAACGTTCGCTGCCGGCGTTGTTGATGGGGCGGATCGAGGCGGAAATCTTCGAGTCGAAGAGCTTGCTCCGATTGGTTTTCCCGAACCAGAGGTCGAGAGCCTCGTCCTCGTCTTGCGGCGCGATTTGAAGGTCGCTCGCCGCGTCGGCGCGAACCTTCGCGTCGACTTCGGCGTCGACGGCATCCTCGGAGAAATCGGCGCCGTTGAGCGAGCCGCGGCGTCCCCCGAAATCGAACAGGCGGTTGAGCGTGGCGGCGTTGATCCCCGACGCGGGCGCGGAACGGCCTTGCTGCACGAGCGCGACCGTCTGTCCGACCGTGCGGCTTTTCGCCGCGGCGGCCTTATAGGACGGGGCTTCGGTTAAAGCGGCGGCGTTGGAGACTTCGGCGGAGGCCCGGACCGACGGGCGCGCGGTCGCCGTCGGGGCCTGCCGTGCCAAAGCGGCGGCGGCCGGGGTTTCGGCGACGGCCGAGGCCGCGGCGAGACCCTGGGTCTGCGCGACGGAGACCGGCAGCAAGGACGGAAGCGACATCCCCAAAGACGGGGCGGCCAGGCTCAGCGCGGTCGCGGCGGAGGCGCCGTTGCCGACGAGGGCGGCGGGTCCGGAGACGGGGGCGATGCGCGGCGCCGAGGGGGAGACGGCGATATTTCCGGCGAAGGCTCCGGAAGCGGAGTTCGCCGCGATCGCGAGCGACAGGACGACGCGAGCCAGGATGTTTTGGGTCATCTATTTGCCCCCCTTCGTCCGGACCGGTTTCTTCCCGGTCCCCGGGTCCTTCTTCGTCTTTTTCGCCGCCTTGATCTCTTCGTCGGTTGCCTTTTCGTTCTCGGCCTTGAAGTGCTCTTGGAATTCTTCATCGGCGCGCATGCGCTCGATCAGGTTCGCGATTTCCTTGACGACGACGCCCTGACGGTAGCTGCCGTTGGGGAGAATCTTGAAGAAGTCGCTCGGATCGAAGTAGAGGTCGCGAGCGGCCTGCTTGTACTCCAGGCGGACGTGGAGCTTCGCGATGCGCGGTCCCTGCGCCCAGCCGTCATGCCATAATCCGTCGTTTCCGGGTTGGGCGAATCCCGCGAGGATGGCCATCGCGAGCGTCTTGGCGTAGATGCCGCCGCCGTCGCCTTCGAAGGGCTCCTTGCCCGTGCGGTAGGCGGTTACGGAAAGGACTCGCCCGTCTTCGGTGTCATGCTTCATCAGACGCGGAAGACGCGTGAAGACCTTGTAGATTTTCCCGCCGGACTTGAAGACGAGCGTGATCAGGCTTTGGCGGTCGGTCGTGAGAGCGGCCATGTTGTGCATGATGTCCTGAGCCGCGTCGCTGTAGTGCTCGAAGGTCCGGTCGTAGATGTTGCTAAACAGCGTCAGCGCCCGCTCGAGGTAGCCGCGGGAGCGCTCCTTCCAGCCGGGTTCAGTCATCACCGCCGCTTGCCGCTTGCTGACGAACACGCCTTCCTTTTCGGGGTTGCGCCACATTTGGCGCAGGCGCTCTTTGGCGTGCGACTTCGTCGTGTTTCGCGCCTGGCCGCGCCAGACGTTCTCGAAGAGTTCCGGCATCAGCTTATAAAGGATGGAGCCGGTGAACATCGCCATGGGGCCGTGGTAGCGGCGGTCCTCTTCGGAGGTCGGCGCGCTTTGGTGCGCCTCGCTCTCGAAGTTACCGGCGCGGCGTTCGAGCATCGGCTCCCAGAACTCGCTGTAGGAGCGGATTTCGCCGAGCTTCACGCCGACCTGCTTCTGTCTGCGGTCTCCCAGGACGTTGCCGAGGAAATCAAACAACTCGGCTTCGTTCTTGGCCGGGCGAAAGGTCGTGAGCTTGGGCCAGGCCTTCGACAGCTTCAACGAGCGCCTCGAGTTCCCGATGACGAGGAAGGTCTCGGGCCGTGAAAGGATCTCCTCCCCGTGAAAGCGCTTATCGAGCGCCGCGAAGACTCGATCCAGGGAGACCCGCATCGGCTGGGACCGGACCCAGAGTCGGCGCGGATTGGAGGGATGCTTCTGGATCGTGTAGTCGAGCCCCTCCGCCTTCATCGCGGCGTTGAAGCCGCGGATCATTTTGGAGCGCAGCGCGGCGACCTCCGCTTCGGGAACCGAGGCGGGGATCCAAAGGTTGTATTGGAACGTAGACTTGGCGTTGGGGATCGCGTCGAATTCGAGTTCTGTATCGAGATCCCCCGCGAGTTCGTTGGCCGCCGCGTCGAAGGTTTTCAGCGTTTCTTCGTTGAACGCGCGGCTGTCTTCGATGTAGGGCTTCGGGTCGGCGGCGCGCGAATGGAGCGCGACGCGGCCGCCGTTGTAGCTGACGACCATGACGGGATTGGTTTGGCTCACCTTGAGCCGCGAGAGCAGGATCGAGTCGGCCGAATCTTCTCCCGTATGCGGGCGGGCCGTCATGAAGACGACGTGGGCGCCGGCGTTGATCAGGCGCTGTACGTAGTCGACGGTCGCCTCAGAAACGGGTTTGTCGAAGATGTCCTCAAGGAAGACGACGCGCGGCGTTGCCTCGAGATCGTCCTCGATTTGCGTTCCGTCTTCGTCGATCGGTTCCGGAGTCTTGGCATTGGCCGGCCATTTGACTTCCGATTCGAGAATCTCGATCGGAGCGGCCCCTTTGGAGGGGGACGGCCGAAGGGAAGCCGCCTCACTAAGGAAGGGGCGAAGCCGGTCTCCGGCGGCCGCGTCGGGGAAGTAGGAGGCGAACAGCTCGCGCAGCGCGCCGCCCTTCTGATCCCACTCGGTGCCGTCCCAGTCCGTGTTCGGAGCGACCCGGCTCTTTTTCTTCGTGGAGGCGACGTGCTTGAAATCGGCCTGAGCCGACTCGATTTCGTTGATGAGCTGCAGGGCTTTCGGGCCCTGGGAAATGGAGCCGTCCGCTTCGATTTGCAGAAGCTCCTCGGGCGTGAAGTCGAAGGTGCGGGCGCGCTTGAGATATTCGACCGAGACGGTGATGCGGGCCAGCGCCGGCCCCTGAATCGAGCCGTGATGCCACTTGAGATCAAGCCCCTTGCGGCCGTAGCCGCGCAGCACCGCGAGCGCGACCGCGCGGGCCTGCGCTTCGTCGCCGTCCGTCGCAGATTCCTTGCCGAACCTGTAAATCGTCGCGTTGAGCTCGCGTCCTTGAACCGTGTCGCTCTTCATGACGCGGTCGATGGAGACGCCGAGGTTGTAGCGGCGCCCCGTAAACGGCGACCGAAGCGGCACCTGGGTGTACACCTTTCCTTCGGTCACTAGGTTTTCCCGGATGTCCAATTGCGCGGCGCGGTAATCGCCGACCTCGCGCGCCCAGAAATTCTCGGCGAAGCGCTCCGCGTGGCGAAGGTATTCGGCGTTGGCGGTCTTCCCGCCCTTGGAACCGCGATAGCGCTGGAACTTCGCGTCCCGCGACTTTCCGGCCCAGCGCATCCGCAGGGAATCCCGAAACTTTCCGAAGTTCGTGTACTTCGTTCCCGCGCGGGCCGTGTCCACGTAGAAATCGGTCATCAGGTCGTGGAGGACCTGCCAGGTGAACAGGCCGAAGCGGCCCGCGGAAGTGTTGGCGCCGCGCTTGGGCGAATTGCCGCTGCGTCCGATCACGGGACGCCAGAAGTCGAGGTACTGGCGCATGTCGCTCATCGAAACGTCGAGGGGGGCCTGTTCGGAAGGCTTCACGACGGAATCGAGCAAAGCGGCCTGGGCGTCCGGGTCGGCGGCGTCGAGCACGGTCGCGTCGCGGAACACCCCGGGGACCGATTCGGGGTCGGCGGTGATCGTGCGCATCAGAGGCTCTCGTTGACGGGTGTTCATCAAGACGAGCGTTTCCTGTCCTTTTTCGGAGAGGGATTCGTCGGCGAAGCGGTCGTTGAGGGCACGGTCGATGCGGCCCAGCGCGAGACGGGGCGCGAGCGCGTGAACGATCACGGCGTTCGGGTCGTCTTGGTGGGGCTGCATGCGGTAGGGGGATTTGGAGGCGCTCATGGAGCGGTTGAACTTCGCCATGAGATCAGCGCGTTTTGCCGCGTCCTTCCCTTCGAGGTGGAAAGTGACGCTGAGAGGGTTTCCCTTCGCGGGGGAGACGGTGTAGGAGGGCGCGGAGGAAAGTTTGGAGCGGCCCGCAGCGAGGGCGGCGACTTCGGCCAAGCGCTCGATGTCGGCGGCTTCGAACGCCCCGGCTTCGCTCGCCACGGACCATTTTCCGCCGGTTTCCATAAAGGAGATGCGGGCTCCCGAGTAGCTCGCGACAAGGACCGGATTGTTCTTGGCGGGCTTGAGTTTAGAGAGAAGGATTTCGTCGATCGATCCGGCGCCGCGGTCGGGTCGGTCGGTCAACACGACGACGTGCACGCCTTCGTCGATCAACGTCTGCAGGCGGCTGAGCGTTGTTTTCGGCGCGGCGGCCGAGAAGGAGTCGTTGATGACGACGGTCCGCGGAAGATAGGAACGGATGTCGCTGCCGTCTTTGAGCGCGTTGAAGACCACGTCTCCGAGCGCGCCGCGGCGGGCGGGAGCCGCTTTCTCGCCGCGAACGCCGTCCGCCCCGTTGAAGGCCGAACGCTTTCCTGAACCGTCGAAAACGCGTCCGAAGAACGAGGCGATCGCGCGTCCGAATCCGCCGCGCTTTTCGCGCGCGACGGCGGCGCCGAGTTCCCGCGCGCCGCTGAGCGCGGGTTTTTCTTCGCGACGAGAGGCGCTCGCCGCGTTTTGGAAAACGGGAGACGGTGATACGCGCGCGGCGGGCGCGGCCGCGCCGAAGGCTTCGGGCGCCGACGGCGTTTTCGTCGGGGCGGCCGGGGGCAGCGCGAGCGCCGACGCGGCGGAGGCGGCCGGTCCGGAAGGAATCGCCGAGGGAGTGAGAGACGGAAGCGCCGAGGGGGAAAGAGAGATCCCGCCGGAGAGGGCGGGATCGGAGAGGGCGGGAGCGGAGAGCGTTCCAAGGGGGAGAAGCGTTCCCGCCGGGGCCGGTGCGGTGGCGTTGACCGCGCGACCCGCGGCGATCGTACGGCTAAAAACCAGCGGTGCGTCGCTGCATACCAGGGTAAAGACAAGAATTCCGGCTAGGGACTTTCGTGCGATCATGTTTCCCTCGGTTAACTCGGCTTGGGTGTCGCTTCTTGCGGCAACGGCGAACGCTTCTTTCCGACCTCTGTTTGAATTGTAGCGGAGCCTCCGGTACGTCCTATGGGCCGAACAGGAAGAACGCCCAAATTAAAGGACCCAGCGATTGTTGGGCCCCCCGGCCCAATGCGACAAAATGCAATAAGGGCTGATGAAATTCGAGGATAGGGCGCGGCGTCCCGGAGGGACCGAAGGACCCTTTTTATTGACGCGGCTCAATGATTGAGGCGAAGTTAACCGTCTCGCTGTATTAAGGAAGGCCTTTCGTCTTGAATATTTAACAAAGTTGTACAATACTGGAGGAAGCGCATGCGCTTCCCTCGAGCATTCGGGCAGGTGATTTACTACGCATCCAAATAGAGGGAGTATCCTATGTCTAATCGATTTACTGAACGAGCCCAGCGCGTAATCCTAATCGCCCAAGAAGAGGCGAAGCGGCTCAATCACGACTACGTCGGCACCGAGCACATCCTGCTCGGGTTGATCGCGCTGGGAGAGGGTGTCGCGGCACAGGTTCTCGCGAACCTCGGCGTCGACCTTCGCCGCGTGCGCTCCGAGATCGAAAAAATCGTCGGAACCGGCGACAACGTGATGCTGCTCGGCGAGATTCCGTTCACGCCCCGCGCCAAGAAAGTTCTCGAATACGCCGTCGAGGAAGCCCAGCACATGGGGCACTCCTACGTCGGCACCGAGCATCTGCTTCTCGGACTGATCCGTGAGGAAGAGGGCGTCGCCGCCCGCGTGCTCGAAAATCTCGGACTGCGTCTGGACGTCGTGCGCGAAGAGGTTTTGAACCTCCTCGGCGAGGGACAGTCCCCGCAGGCCGGCCCGCAGCAGGGGGGAGGTTCCGGCAGCCGCTCCAAATCCAAGACGCCGACGCTGGACGAATTCGGCCGGGATCTGACCGCGCACGCGCGCGACGGCCGTCTCGATCCCGTGATCGGCCGCGCCGACGAGATCGAGCGCGTGATTCAGATCTGCGCCCGCCGCACCAAGAACAACCCGGTGCTCATCGGCGACCCCGGCGTCGGCAAAACCGCGATCGTTGAAGGATTGGCGCAGAAGATCGTGTCCGGCGACATTCCGGAACTTCTCGCGTCCAAGCGGGTCCTGACGCTCGACCTGGCGTCGGTCGTCGCCGGGACGAAGTACCGCGGCGAATTCGAACAGCGGCTTAAGAACATCATCGAGGAGATCCGCCGTTCGCGAAACTCGATCATTCTCTTCATCGACGAACTGCATACCGTCATCGGGGCCGGCGCCGCCGAGGGCGCGATCGACGCGTCGAACATGCTCAAACCCGCGCTCGCGCGCGGCGAACTGCAGTGCATCGGGGCGACGACGCTCGACGAGTACCGCAAGTACGTCGAGCACGACGCCGCGCTTGAGCGCCGCTTCCAGGCCGTTCTGGTCGAACCGCCGTCGGTGCCCGAGACCATTCTGATTCTCAACGGCTTGAAGGACAAGTACGAGGCGCATCACAAAGCCAAATACACCGACGACGCGCTGAAAGCCGCCGCGGAGCTCTCCGACCGCTATATCACCGAACGCTACCTGCCGGACAAGGCGATCGATCTGATCGACGAGGCTGGTTCCCGCGCACGCCTGCAGACGACGCAGGCGCCTCCGGAATTCAAGGAGAAAGAAGCCGGAATCGAGGAAGTCGTGAAGGATAAGTCCGCCGCGATCGCCAATCAGGAATACGAGAAAGCGGCCCGGCTTCGCGACAAGGAAAAGGAGCTTCGCAAGGCGCTCGAGGAAGACAAGAAGAAGTGGCGCGAGAAGCGCGATCAGACGACTCCCGAGATCAACGAAGAGGACATCGCCTACGTCGTCAGCAAGTGGACGGGCGTTCCCGTGACGCGGCTGACTGAAACGGAGACGCAGAAGCTCGTCAAGATGGAAGACGAGCTTCATAAGCGCCTCATCGGTCAGGAAGAGGCGATCAAGGCGATCTCGAAGGCCATCCGCCGCTCGCGGACGGGTCTCAAGGATCCGAAGAAGCCTGTCGGCTCCTTCGTGTTCCTCGGCCCCACCGGCGTCGGAAAAACCGAGCTCGCTCGCTCGCTCGCCGAGACGCTGTTCGGCAACGAAGACGCGATGGTCCGCATCGACATGTCCGAGTACATGGAGAAATTCGCGGTCTCGCGGCTGATCGGCGCCCCTCCCGGCTACGTCGGCTACGAAGAGGGAGGCCAGTTGACCGAGGCCGTGCGGCGCAAGCCGTATTCGGTCGTTCTTCTCGACGAAATCGAGAAGGCGCATCCGGACGTCTTCAACATTCTGCTTCAGGTGATGGAGGACGGCATTCTCTCCGACAACCTCGGGCACAAAGTCAGCTTCAAGAACACGGTCATCATCATGACCTCGAACGTCGGCGCGCGCTTGATCTCGAAGGGGAAATCCCTTGGGTTCGCGCCGAAGGAAGACAAGGAGAAGGACTACAAGGAAATGAAGGACACTGTGATGGACGAGGTGAAGCGCGTCTTCAACCCTGAATTCATCAACCGCGTCGATGAAATCCTGGTCTTCCACCCGCTCACCGAGAAAGAGATGGTCCAGATTCTCGAGATTATGCTCAAGCGCGTGATCGAGAAGGTTGACGTCCAGGGCTACAAAATCGACTTCACCGACGCGGCGAAGAAGCATTTGGTGGCCGTCGGATTCGACCCGAATTACGGAGCGCGTCCGCTGCAGCGGACAATTCAGCGCCTCGTGGAGGATCCGCTCGCCGAGGACATCCTGCTCAAGAAGTTCGAGCCGGGTGCGACGATCCGGGTTGAACACAAGGGTGAGGAAGAAAATCTTGTCTTCGAGTCGAAGGCGGCAGCAGAAGTCAAGTAGCCCCCGCACTCAGCCGAGGCTGAGACGGCGCATTCAGGATCGCGTCGTCTCGGCCTTGAGCTGGGTCCCGTCCGAACGCTTCCAGTTTCCCCTCATCCTGCTGCTCGTCGCGGCCCCGTTTCTCTACATGCTCACGGCGCCGGGCGGTGTGCTGTCCGACCGCTTTGTCGAACGATTCGAGCAATCGGGCGAGGCGGAGGCTCCCGCCGCGGGCGATGGAACCTTCGTCGATTCGCGGCATTACCGTTCTAGCGATGAAGACAGGGCGATGCGCCCGGTTTTCGAGAACATGAGCGCCGAGATCGAAAAGGCCGCGCGCGCGTATCCCGCGCGGGTGGCGATTCTCATCAAGGATTTAAACAGGGGTTATACCTACGCCTATCATGCCGATGATCTGTTTCCCTCCGCGAGCCTTATCAAGGTTCCGATCATGGTCGGGGTCTTTGACAAGATCCATCGCGGACGATTGTCTTTGCAGAGCAATCTGAAGCTCCGCCGCAGCACGCGCATGGGAGGTTCCGGCCGGTTGAAGTGGCAGCGTGACGGCACGCGCTTCACCGTCCGGCAGCTGCTTGAACAGATGATGCAGCGCTCGGACAACACGGCGATGCTGCTCTTGATCGACGAGGTCGGGATGGGGTTTCTTCAAAACTTTTTCCCCACAATGGGCCTGGTCTACACCGAAATTTATCCCGAGGGACTTCGCTTGACCAGCGGCCGCGTGCGCTACGAAAACTACACGACGGCCCATGAAATGGCGATGCTGTTAGAGAAGGCCTACAAGGGGAAACTGGTCAACAGCTTCGCGAGCGAATTGATGCTCGACATCATGAAGGGCAAGAAAGGGAAGACGCGTTTGGCGAAGCATCTTCCGGTCGGGTGGGAGATCGCCCACAAGACGGGGCTGCTGCGCCGCGTATGTCACGACGTGGGCGTCGTCTATTCCCCCAACGGAGACTACGTCGTCGCGGTGCTGACCGGCCGCAATCCGACCTACGGGCGCGCGAAGGAATTCATAACGGAGATCGGAGATATCACGTATAAGCATTACCGCGGCGATTTCGGTTTCGTCGCGCGGGCCGGAGATTCTAAAAAATCCGCACACTGATTGTTTTAGGCGCAACGACACCATGAGACGCTTGCTTTTCGTTCTGCCGCTCCTCGCGCTTCTCGCGTCCCTTTCGGACGCGGGGGTTGCGCTGCAGCGCTACCTCGAAAGTCTGAAGCTCGGCGATACCCTTAAGGAAGTCGAGATCGTATACCCTCCGAGGCGTAACTGGGGGAGCTACCGGGACCCGCGCGGCAACCTCCGCCGCGTTTTGCTTGACCGCTCCCAGGCCAAGTACTTCCCGGTCGACGCTGAGAACCTGAGACTCGGGTTTAGCGGAGAGCGGCTCGCCCACATTCAAGTGATCTACACCCGGGAGGCCTCAAAAAAGAAGCCGCTCGGGAATCTTGTCGTCGATCTCTCATTAATTTACGGGGAGCCGCGGCGTATCGACGAGACCTATTTCTGGTGGGACAACGACACGGTGATTGCCGTATCCGATGCGATGCTCGCGTCCCCCGACGGCAGGGGCAGCGAACTGCGCACCAGCCTCGAGCTCATGGACTATGAGCTCTTCGAACCCCTGCGTTGATGTCCGGCGACGGCGAGTTTGTCGAGTCCGGATCGTTTCGCGTCGACCGCAAGCGGGCGCTTTCCAAGCTCGAACGCTACAAGCTTCCCGATCTGGAACTGGGATTCTATTTTTGGATTCGCGCCGCGCGCGCGGCTGGGGTCAAGCGCTTCGAGGCGTCGCATTCGGCGCGGACGCTGGACATTCGATTCGACGGGAAGCCGTTTAAAGGCGGGGAGCTCTCCGATCCGTACGGGGGACTGTTCGACGGGGGAGACCCGCGCCGCAAGCATTTAGGGCTCGGGCTTCTGTGGCTGCTGCGCGCCGGCGCGGCGGCGGTTTCCGTGAGCTCGGGAGGCTTGCGCTTGTCCGTCGATTCTCTGGAACGCGATCGTCTCGAGCGCGACCCCGCGGGACCCAAGGAGACGGTCGTTTCCGCGCGTTGGACTGGGCTGCTCCGCTCCTTTCAGGGCTCCCCGTGGAGGCTTTCCGCGGGGACCGTCGCGGGCCGGTGTCCGCTGCCGGGCATGACGATCGTCGTGGCCGGAAAGGAGGCGAAGCCGGATCCGTTCCACCGCGGCGAATGGGTTCATGAATTCAAGAGCGGCGCCGTTCGCGGCGTGATGAGTCCGCCGAACGGTTCGGAGCCCGAGAGCTGGGTGACGCACTCGGTGCTCGGCGTCCGGGCGGACGACTCGCGCTACAAGCCGCGCACCATGCCGTGCTTCGCGTTTGCCGACAGCCCCGCGCTGCGCTTGGACGCCTCCGAATTCAAGGTGGTCAAAAACGAGGCGTTGGATGAACTGCACGAGCGGGTCGCGCGGGAAGAGAAGAATCTTCTGGAGAAGATGCTGCGGTTCGTTGAGCATGGAAATTGGGTAGAGGAATTTCGGGACGGTCTGATGGGGGCGTGCTGGCTGCTGCTGAAGAATCCTAAGACGGATTCCCGGGACCCGCTGCTCAAGCGCTTGTGGCGGGCGCCGCTGGCGCGCGACGAGCGCGGGAATCCGCATTCCCTGCTGAAGGCGCTCGAGAACCCCGAGGCCGCTTTCTTCTCTTCCGAAAGGGACCGGAGAAAGTTCCGTGCGCTGGCTGCCCGCCGGCTTCCTTGACGCCTTTTAAGCCCTCGGCTATGTAAGGAGAATATGTCCCAGCCGCCGGAAGAAAAACCGCGCGACGAAACCCTCGTCCAGCCCTAAGAGGCCCAGGAAGGCTCTAAAAAGATTTCGGTCCCCTCCGGCGTGGAGCAGCACACTTCCGTTCCGAAGATTCCCGGCTATGTGCTGACCCACCCGCTGGGCCAGGGAGCCTTCGCCGAGGTGTGGAAGGGTTGGCAGGTACGCACCCGCAAGTGGGTCGCGGAGAAGGTCTTCACCCAGCGCCAAGGCGTCAACTGGCTGTTTCTGCAGCGCGAGCTCGAGCGGCTGATCCGTCTCGACCGGTTTCGGCGGAAGTTCTCGCCTCGATGCGTGAGGAATTGTGGGGAGAGGACTTTGAGAAATCGACGCCCGGCACGGGGTCGGAAGATAAAAATTTGGATTTTTTGTGCGCGGAGGTCGCTGCGGCATTTTCGATCCCCATAGAATTGATTCGAAGCGCGTCGCGAAAACGAGGGCTAAGCCCGATGCGCAGGGTTTTTATAAAGACCGCGCGTGATGCTGGATTCTCTTTTGTTTCTATTGCACAATTTCTGGGCCGGACGCCCGGCGCTATTGCGAATCTAATGGAGCGGGGCCAATAAGAAAATAAGTATGGACCAGGTCCCTACTTGACAACTGAACAAATGTTCAGTATAGTTGTATCCTCGGGGCACTAAACCGGGGGGTCATTCGTAAGTAAGGGGAATGACCTTCAGGACGCCGAGAAAGGGGTCCGCGAGGAGGAGACTAACTCAATGGCATCGAATCCGGAAGACGGTAAGAACAAGGCGCTGGAACTCGCACTGACTCAGATCGAAAAGGCGTACGGCCGGGAATCCATCATGAAGCTCGGGGAGCGGGCCGCCAAAATCTCCGTGGAAACGATTTCTTCGGGCGCGCTCTCGCTGGACATGGCGCTCGGGGTCGGCGGATTGCCGCGGGGCCGCGTAATCGAGATCTACGGTCCGGAATCCTCCGGAAAAACGACGCTCGCGCTTCACGCGATCGCCGAAGCGCAGAAACTCGGCGGCAAGGCTGCCTTCATCGACGCCGAACACGCGATGGACCCCGCGTACGCGAAAGCCCTCGGCGTCGATTGCGACGAATTGCTGATCAGCCAGCCGGACTCCGGGGAACAAGCGCTTGAAATCACCGAGAAGCTGATCCGCTCCGGCGCGCTCGACGTGATCGTTGTGGACTCGGTCGCGGCGCTGACGCCTCAAGCCGAGATCGAAGGCGACATGGGCGACAGCCGGCCGGGGCTGCAGGCGCGGCTGATGAGCCAAGCCCTGCGAAAACTGACCGCGGCGATTTCACACACGAAGACCTGCCTGATCTTCATCAATCAGATTCGACACAAGATCGGTGTGATGTTCGGCAGCCCGGAGACGACCACCGGCGGACTCGCGCTTAAGTTCTACGCGTCGATCCGCTTGGACATCCGGCGCATCGAAAACCTGAAGAAGGGAGACGTCTTCTTCGGCTCCCGCTGCCGCGTGAAGGTCGTCAAGAATAAGGTGGCGCCGCCGTACCGGCAGGCCCTGTTCGACATGATTCACGGCTACGGAATCTCTCACGAGGGTTGTCTGCTCGACATGGCCGTCGAGAATAATCTCGTGGATAAATCCGGAAGCTGGTTTCTCAAGGGAGAGGAGCGGCTGGGACAAGGCCGCGACAACGCAATCGCCTACCTCCAAGGGAATCCTAAGATGGCTAAGGAGATCGAGGCGGCGCTTCGGGATCTGCTGTTGGTCAAACCCGCGCAGAAAAAGGCCGCGGAGCAGCTGGCCAAGGATGACGCGAAGAAGGCTGCGACGGAAGCGGAGTCGATGCCGGTTCCGGTGTCCGCAGATGCGTCCGTCCCGAAACCGGTCGCGGCGAAGAAAAAAACCGCCGCCGCGAAGTAGCGGTCGGCCGCGACGCTTATGTCCCCCGCTTCGGAACCGAAACGCTCCGAAGCGGGGGATTCGCGTTTATCGGCGTTCGTCGACGAGTTCGTGAAGTACCTCTCCATGGAACGGGGCCTCGCTGAGAATTCCTGCCTCGCCTACGGTTCCGATCTGGCCGGGTACCTCGCGTGGACGGGGAAGCGGGATCCGTTGGCGGCCGACGCCCGCGTGATCGAGGATTATCTGTGGCATCTGCGCGAGGAGAAGGGTCTCAAGGCCGTGTCGGTGTTTCGCAAGATGGAGGCGCTGCGCGCGTTCTATCGCTTTCAAGCGGTCGAAGATCGGATCAAGGAGGACCCGACCCGGGATTTTCGTTCGCCGCATCTTCCGGACCGGCTTCCGAAGTATCTGACGCTCGATGAAATGAGTCGTCTGCTGCGCGTACGCGGCGGCGACGATTTCGCCGCGCTGCGCGCGCGCACCGAACTTGAATTGCTGTACGCGACCGGGATGCGCGCCTCCGAACTGCTCGGACTGAAGCCGGAAGACGTAAACCTGATGGAGGGGGTCGCCAGGGTATTGGGGAAGGGTTCGAAGGAACGCCTCATTCCTTTGCACACAAAGGCGCGTGAAGCGCTTTCGAAGTATCTCGCCGAACGGGCACGGCGGTTTGAAGGGAGGGGCCCGTCGCCTCAGGTATTTGTCGGCAGATCCGGAAAGCGGCTTTCGCGCGTGCAGTTGTGGCGGGACCTGAGGGCGTTGGGTAAAAAGGCGAAACTGTCCCGCGAATTGCATCCGCATCTGCTGAGGCACACCTTCGCGTCGCATTTGCTGCAAGGGGGAGCCGACGCCCGGTCGGTGCAGGAGATGCTCGGACACGCGAGCCTGCAGACGACCCAAATCTACACGCATCTGGACGCGAGCGGTCTCAAAGAGCGTCACAAGCGCCATCACCCGCGCGGTTGACTGGCGGGGCGGAAGCCCCGCCGTGCCGGCATTCAATGGGGCTATTGGAGGGGCCGGCCTGGCGACGAATTTTTCCAGGCGCTATACTGGAGCCATGACAATCACCTGTCCGAAGTGCAAGGCGGCGATGGAGGAAGTGGTTTTCGGAGGCGCGACGGTCGAGCGCTGCACGGAATGCCGGGGTATTTTCTTCGACATTCTGGAGCACGAGGATCTTAAAGCACTTAAGGGCTCGGAGTCGATCGATATCGGCGATCCGCAAAAGGGAATGGAAACCGATGAGCTCGACATGTACAATTGCCCGAAATGCTCGGTCGGCATGGTACGGCTCGTCGATCCGGTGCAGAACCACATTTGGTACGAGGCGTGTTCGAAGTGCTACGGCGTTTTCTTCGACGCCGGAGAATTTAAGGATTTTAAAGAAGAATCCTTCCTCGACCGGATTCAAAGCGCCTTCACCCGACCTCGCCGATAAACGGGGGGTCTTTCGGCGGTTGTGCGATAACACTCACGCCGCTATACTCAAGAGGTGAGACGCTTTCCCCCGTTTCTTTTATGCGCGCTTTTAAGCGTAGGCGCTTCGGCGGCGCCTTCCGCCGATGCAAAGGACGCGGGCGCGACCGCCGATAAAGACACCGTTGAACTTGTCGATTCTTTCTTGAAGGCGGATACCGCGAAGATCCCCGCGGGGGCGATTCCGGTATTTATGAAGATCGACCCGGAGACCCTTCCGGAACGGCAGCGAATTCCCTACGAAGCGAAGAAAGCGGAACTGCAGGCGCTGCGTATGGCGGCGGAATCCAAGCGCAAGCCGCCGATCCGCATGGCCGGCAAGGAACCCGTCGAGAACTGCCCTCGCGAAAAGGGAACCAAGAAACTCATCGACACGCTGATGGGCATGGGATTCGGGCAGCTCGACCCGCAGGAAGTCCTCTTTTTGGAGAAGAAGACCCGCTGCACCGAGTGCGAATTGATCGACGAATTCGGACTTAAGGTGACGATCGTTCCGCCGGACAAGAAGAAGAAGGAAAAGTATCCGATGCGCTATTACCTGATGCATCAGAACTCTCCGGCCTGGGCGCTGATCGCGGCTTACCGCAAAGGGTCCGAGGGCGGAACTAACTTCTTCGGCGTCGGGTTTTTCGGGGCTTGCCGCTAACCGATTTTCTCCACGACCATCGCCCCGCCCATCCCGCCGCCCGCACAGGCGGCGATCATCCCCAACCGGCTCTTTTCGTTTTTCTTGAGCGCGTAGAGCAGGTTGAGCAGCAGGCGCGTTCCGGTCGCGCCGAGCGGATGCCCCATCGCGATCGAACCGCCGTGCGGGTTGAGCGCCGCGGATTCGTAAAGGGACCGCCAATCGTGCCCGAAGCGCTCCATGCCGACTTTGAAGATGCCCAGCACGGTCGCGGCGAAGGGCTCGTGCAGTTCGATCTGGTCAAGATCGCCGAACTTGATCCCGGCCTGTTCGAGGGCGATCGGTGCGGCGAGCGCCGGAGAGACGCCCATGTGCGCGGGATCGTTGCCGTAGAAGCCCCAACCCTTGAGTTCGGCGAGAATCGGAAGCTGCAGGGCCTTCGCCCGCGCCTCGGTGGCGACGACGACGGCGGAAGCGCCGTCGGAGCGGCCGCAGGAGTTAAACAGCGTAACGGTTCCGTGGGCGCCTTCCTTGAATTCCAAGCCGTCCATGAATTTTCCGTACTCCTCGTAAAACTTCTCAATAGAGTATGCGGAGTTGTCGAAGGCGACCGGGGCCTTCGCGAATTTCTGCGGCTTCGCGACGAGATCCTCGCGCAAAAACGGGTACTCGTCCTTTTCGAGAATCGTCGTGCCGCCGTCCAAAAACGGCTTCACATGGCTGTCGTAGAAGCCCGCGTTCCAGCCGTCGATGCAGCGCTTGAAGCTCTGATGGGCGTAGGCGTCCTGATCTTCCCGCTTGATGCCGTGCATCTGCGCGCAGACTTCGGCGGTGCCCGCCATGTTGATGTCCTTGACCGGATCGGTCAACCCCTTCTCCATCGCGTCGACGACGGCGACGGTCTCGGACTCCAGCAGTTCTCCCCACTTCTGCTTGACGGTGTCCAAGGAGCGCAGCGCCTTATCCGAGCGCGGGCCCGAGATCGTGTACGGCAGGCGCGACATGGATTCGGTTCCGCCCGCGACGTAAAGCTCCCCTTCGCCGGCGAGGATGCAGCGCGCGGCGGCGGCGACGGCTTCGATCGAGGAAACGCAATTGTTTTGAACGGTGACGGCCTGGGTCTTCAGCGGCAATCCGGCGCGAAGCGCCGTGACGCGCGCGATGTTCGGGGCCTGGAAGTCCTGGCCGACCCAGCCGACGATGAGGCCGTCGACTTCCCCTTTAGGAACGCCGACGCTTTCGAGAGTCCTGTCGACGGCGGATTTCATCAGGTCGTCCGCTCTGAGGCCGGCGAGCGATCGGGACAGATGGCCGATCGGCGTTCGAGCGCCCCCGCAAAGAACGATTTTTTGATCGTGAGCTTTCATCCCAAGAACCTCCCAAAATAGTCGTGTGCCGGGATTATAGGTCTTTTAGGGGAAGGAAAAAGACGCCGTTTAGTGGGCGCCGAGCGTGACGACGATGTCCGTCACCGTCCCCGCGCGATCGACCTGCAGCGTGATCGTTTCCGTCGGGGATTTGGCCCGCATCACCGCCGAGAGCATGCCGAAGGCCTGCGCCGAATCGGCCGGCAGGCCGTGTCCGTCGATGCCGACGATCACGTCTCCCGCCCGGAGTCCGCCCTTCTCGGCGGGGCTGCCGGGGCGGACCTGTTCGACGGCGGCGCCGAAGGTGTCCGCGGAGGGGTTGGAGGGGTAGAAAATCGCCCCCATCCAGGAGGCCGAGATGTTTCCCTGCGCGGCGAATTGAGCCAGCGCCGCTTTCAGGTCTTCGGCGCGGATGGACCGGGAGATGCCGGCGAACGCGCCGGAAGGGCTGACGATCTGCGTGTTGATGCCGATCACCTCGCCGCGCATGTTAAACAGCGGGCCGCCGGAATTACCCGGGTTGACCGCCGCGTCATGCTGCTGGAATTGAATGAAGCCGTTGCCGCGATAGCCGAGGCCGCTGATGATTCCCTTGGTCACGGTGAACGGCTGGCCGAGGGGGTAGCCCATCGCGACGATCTCTTGGCCTTCGAGAATCGCGGAGCTGTCGCCGATCTTGACGGTGGGCCAGCCGAAGGGATTCTGGGGGATGATCCGAAGTATGGCCATGTCCTTGTCGGGGCTGTAGGCGAGCACCTCCGCCGGGACGCGCGTTCCGTTGGCGAAGCGGATGACGATTTGGGTCTGATGGCCGCGCGAAATCTTGCCGCTCGCGCGGTCGATCCCTTCGCTGACGACGTGCGCGTTGGTCACGAGGGTGCCGTCGGGCGAGATGATAAATCCCGTTCCGGTGCCTTTTCTCGTCAAGACGTTGACGACCGCGGGCTTGTTGCGCGAAACGATCTCGACGGTCGAAAGATCGGCGGCGGGCTGCGGGGCGACGAGCGGCCGCTCCCCTCCGACGATCCGGTTGAGCAGCTGTTCGATCGCCTCGGAATCCTGGACGTCCTGCGGTTGGGGAATCTCGACGGGGTCCGTTTTCAGATCTCCGGTGAGCCGTTGGTACTGGGTTTGCATGGGCGCCGTCAATTCGGAGACGGACGGACCTGAGCCCATGAAACCTGAGCCGAGCAAAACGGGGATGATAAACAAACCGGCAAGCCGCGAATACCAGCGCATGCGCTTTTGGACGCCGGTCTTAGGGGCTTCGGTTTCTCCGCGGGCTTCCGCGGCGGCCGCGCGCTTGGCTTTGCGCCAACTGCGAGCCTGATAGTAGAGGAACGCCGCCGAACCGAGACCGAGCACCGTGCCGGCGATCGAGGCCGCTTGCGCGCCGAGGGCCGCCGGGACCAGCACGCCGAGGGCGATCGTCATCACGTTAAACAAGTAGTGGGCGATAAAGGGCGCCGCGACGAAGCGGCTGCGGTAGGCGACGTGCGCGAGCGCGAGACCCATCGCCGCGTGGTAGAAGAGCAGGTACGGTGAAAACCCCCACATCGCGACATGGGCGCCGGCGAAGCCGAAGGCGGAAATCGAGGCGGCGATGGTGTAGGAATTCGCGGAAATCTTCTCGATCTGGCGCAGCGTCCACTGAATGACGCGCCGCAGTCCGCTGATGTCCGGGATGTCGTCGAGGACGCTGGAAATTTTAGACGCGACCGGCCGCGCCAGAGCGGTCGCGATGAACCAGCCCCCGAACTGCATGACCCGGTGGCGGAGTTCCTCCATCAGCACCGCGGCGGGAAGGGCCAACAGCATGAATCCGACCGGGGACATCGCCATCGCCTGAGCGATCTGGGCGGGTCCGAACGCGCTCAGGAGTTCGACCCGACCATAGGATCCCAGCGCGGCCTCCGATAAGAAGAGCTGCCAGGGAACGGCTGCGAAGACGGGGGCGACGACGGTGTCGAGGATCGTCGCGATCGCGAAGAGATTGATTCCCCATTTGAGTCCGTAGCCGACGTGAGCGGCGGCCAGCGCTCGGAATTTCTGGAAGCGGGTCGCGTTTTCCGCAAGCGCTTTCACGGGAATGGGTTTGTAGCCGCCGAATTTGTCCTTCGAATACGCGGTGTCGACGGCGGGTTTGCGGGCCTTGAACGCGATCCGGACCGGGGCGCTCAGCAGACGGCCGGCCGCGCCGAGCCAGCGGCGCGTTCGTCCGGGAACTTTCGCCGTTTCGACCCCCGGGCGGACGCGTTTCCCATCGGTGAGATCGGAGCGGGCCGCGCGGGATCCGTCGAACACCCCGCCGCTCGCGTCGGGATTTTGAACCGTGACGCGGAGCATCCCAACGCTGTCCGGAGCGGATTCGGCAAGTAGGGAAGCCGTTTCGACGGCCTCTTGGAGCGTCGGGACCTTGGCGCCGTCATCTCCAGCCGTGAAATCGACATGCCGGGCGTTCGCGGGGGTGGTTTCAATCGGAATTTGCGTTCGGTTGGGAGAAGGGTCTAGGCGAGTCCTTTCGGGAGAGGCGGTTTCAATGGGGGCGCCTTTCGCGGAGGGAACCGGGGCTTCATCGGCCGCGTTCAACGCGGGCAGAAGCGCGGGCGACACGGTGGGCAGGCTCCCGGTCAACTCCAACGAGCCGACCCCATTTAAGGAGAGGGAGTGATTGGGGGCCGATAAATGAGTTGGGATCGCGCCGAGGGAGACCCTATTTCCGGTCGTGCCTACGGAGACGGCGCGTCCGGCCGCTTGGGCCGGCCCAATCGCAGGACCCGCCGCGAGCGTCATGGCCAGCGCGAGAGAAAGGAACTTTCTCATGCTCTCAGCGTAACATTGACCCGGTCTGGTTGCTTGGGCCGTGCGGCCCCCCTTTTGCGGACATTCGACCCCCGGAAGTCTGGGCCCGGGGGCCCGGGGTTTGTTTGTCAAAAAGGACTTACGCAAACTGCTAAATTGTTGATTGCGAGCGATTTTATGTCAGGCATCGTGTACATAGGAAGCCATCTTGGATATCCGATGGACCGCACTCCGCTGGGAGGCGGGGCCACGGTGGGTCTGCAATTGGCTCGCGCCTGGTCGAAACGCACGGATTTGAATCTTCTCGCGATGGGTTCCGGACCGCAAACGCCCGCCGCGGGGTTTCCGTATGTCCAATTACCGGAACCCGGGATGCAGCACGCGCTGGAAAAGCTCTCCGAGATGGGCTACGCCCGTTTTTGCCGAGATTTCGAGCGCGCGACGACCGATTTTTTGATCGCGCATCGCGGGGCCTATCCGCCCGGAGAAACGACGGTGATTGTCAACGATATCTCCGAGGGGCCCGACCTTGAGCGCATCGCCGCGGCCGGCTATCCGATTCTTTCCATCTGGCATGTGGACGTCGTCGAGTTTTTCAATCGAATTTACCTCAAGGACGTCCTCGCTCCCGAACGGTGGACGCGGGGATTCGACCGGCTTCGCTCCTGGGGACTTTCCGGCGTGGTACCCGACGTGCTCAAGCTCGTCTTCGAAAAACAAAGGGAGACGGTCGCCCGTTCCGACGTTCTAATCGTCCCTTCGCGGCAGATGGGGGAAACGGTCCGTCGATGCTACTCCCATCTTGAGGACGGGGGAAAGCGGCCTCTCGCCGAGCGCGTCGTGGTGGTCCCCTGGGGCGGGTGGCGGGAATCCTTCCCGGACGCCGAAGTCGCCGTTGAGGCATCGCGGCTGAGGACTCATTATCAGCTTTCGCCCTCGACCCGCGTTGTCTTGACGATGAGCCGTATTTCACCGGAAAAGGGAATTCATCTTCTGTTGGATGCGCTCATGAAAATCGAGAATTCCCCCCGGCTTCGGGGGATCGATACCGCCGTCTTCGTATGCGGCGAAACCGCCTTTATGCGGGGAGAGGCCTACGGCCGGAAGGTTCGCCGCGCGGCCGCGCGATTGACGCGAACGCGGGTTTTCTTCCCCGGGTATCTCTCTGCGCTCGGGAAGCGCGTGTATTTTCGGTTGGCGGACCTTTTCGTTTCCCCATCGCTGCATGAGAGCTACGGGCTCACGATCGTCGAAGCGCTGCAGGAAGGGATCGCCGTGCTCGCCAGCGATCATTACGGGGTCGCGGAAATTCTGGCGCCGGAGTACGGTCGCACCGTCTCCTACGCGCGGCCTTCGCGCCGTTCGGACGCGCTTGCTGGAGCCTTGGCGGAATTACTCTCCGACCCTGCGGGACTCAAGCGAATGGGAAAGGCGGCCGCCCAAGCCGCGAAACACATGCGATTTTCGGACGCGGCCGAGCGGGTGCTGGACGCCGCCCTCGCGCTTGCGGGAGGGGAGGGGCGATGAAGGCTCATTTTAAGCGCGGAATTCGGGTGGAACTGCCGGTTAAGGTCGAGCCGTGGATGAAGCCGAATCTGGAGGGGTTGGTCAAACACCCGCTCTATTCCACCTGGGCGATGGTGTACCACATGGAAACGGCGGCGCGCATGCTGCTCGTCCCTTATCTGGACAAGGATGAGGAGGCTGTAGGCGGAGCGGTGCTGGTGAAGCACCTGCAGCCGGCGGCGATCCACGCGAATCTGCGGGTTTGCGCCAGGCTGGTCTCTTATCGGGACAACAAAGTAACGACGCGGTTGGAGGTATACGACAAAAGTCGTAAAATCGGCGAAGGTTCCCACGTGCAGGTGGTGATGTCGAAAGCCCGTTTCGTTCGCCTGCTGAGGGACGCTCGCACACGCGGACGACATGGACAAGGATAGGATCGCCTCCCGGCGCGTCTATCTGCGCGCGCTGACGAAAGACGACGCCCCGGCGCTTCTGGAGGCGGTCGAGACGTCGCGCGAATCCCTCAAGCGCCGCTTGCGCTGGGTCGGCGACGCCAACGATTTGGAGTATTTCCGCCGTTTTATCGCCGCGGCCGACGCCTCCTCCGACTCCGATACATGGGGCGTTTTCGAAGCGAAGGGCGATCGTTTGATCGGGGTCGCGTCGCTGCAGGAGATGGAAGACCCGCAGCGCGGCCGCGGGCGGTTGGCGCTCTGGATCGCTTCCGACCGCCAGGATAAGGGCATCGGAACGGAAGCGGCGCGCTGCCTCGTGGACTACGGAATCCGCAAGCGGGGACTGCACAGGCTTTTCGCGAGACTCGACCCAGCGAACCGTTCGTTTAGGCGCGTTCTCAAGAAGATCGGGTTCCGCTACGAGGGATGCCTGAGATCGGATCGGCGGCTTAACGGCCGCTGGGTCGATCAGGAATGCTGGGGGATGCTCAAATCGGAGCTTAAGCGCTAAATGGCCGCGGACGCGAAGAAGAAAATCTTGGTCGCCGACGACGATCCCGAAGTTCGGTCCTTGGTGACCGACGTTCTCACTGAATTGGGGTACGAGGTCGTCGTGGTCGAGGACGGCGCCGCGTTGTACCGCACTGCCCCGGCCATGAAGCCCGATTTGATCCTTTCCGATTTGGACATGCCGGGACTCAGCGGCGGTACGGCCCAGGCGCTGCTGCGCACCAATCCCGAGACGCGGGGCATTCCCATCATTTTCATGACCGGGCAGACGCGCGATCGCCAGGCGCATCTGGTCGAATTCCGGCCGGACACGCGCATCCTCTACAAGCCGTTGAACCTCAAGGAGCTCGCGATCGCCGTCGAAGAGGAGCTGAATCCCTTTTAGGGATTTTCCCCGTGGCATCCTTTTTCGATCCCCAGATCGGCATCGTCGGCGCGGGAGACATCGGATCCGGTCTCGCGCAAACATGCGTCGCGAGCGGCCTGCAGGTTTTATTGATCGACGACTCGGAGGAGGCATTGGCGTCCGCGGAAGAGCGGGTGCTCAAGGGCCTGCATCGCGCCGAGCAGCCGGAGTCATTCAGTCTATTGCGCAAGGCCACCCGACTCAACCGTGTCGAGGAATGCGATTTGGTCGTCTCCTGCGCGACCGAAGACCCCGCGCATACGCAGGACCTGTTGCGCCGCATCGACGCGCGTTTGGATCGCGGGAAACTGCTCGCGGTGCAGACGACCGCGATGCCGGTGCGCGTCGTCGGACGCGCGGTCGAAAACCCGGATCGGCTGGTCGGACTCCATTTCTTTCATCCCGCGCATCACATGAAACTCGTCGAAGTCGTGCATTACGAGCATGCGGAGGAGAAGGCGGTCGAATCCGCCTTGGATTTCGCGGTTCGCATCGGAAAGACGGCGGTTCGCTGCAAGGATTCTCCCGGGTTCATCGTGAATCGGCTGGCGAGGCCCTTCATTCACACGGCGCTGCGGTTCATCGCAGAGGGCCGCGGGACGCCCGCCTCGATCGACGGCGCCCTGCGCAGCCTGGGAGGGTTTCCCGCCGGTCCCATCGAGATGGTCGATTTCTTCGGACTGGAAGAAGATTACGGAGTCGCCGAAACGGTGTATCAATTGCTCGAGCGCCCGGAGCGCCTCCGTCCTTCGGCGCTGGTGTACGCGATGATCGGACGCAGCGTCTTGGGGCGCCGCCACGGTTCGGGATTTTACCTGTACGGTTCCTCACCCAACGGGAGCGGGAACCCCCTGCTGCGTCAGCTCGTGGGGGCTTATGATTCCCATCCCGTGAAGACGGTCGAAATTCTCGACACCGTTCTTGAGGCCGTGTTTCTCGAAGCCCACCGGCTGGTCGACGAAGGGGTCGCGGGACCCGAGGACATCGATTGCGCCGCGAAGCTCGGACTTCTTTGGCCGAAGGGACCTTTTGAATGGGAGAAGGAGAGACGACGATGATGATGACTAGAACGCCTGTGATCGTAGAAGCCGTTCGAACGCCGATGGGCCGCCATGGCGGCGCGTTGAGCGCGGTGCGCCCCGACGACCTGGCCGCCGTCGCGATCCGCGGATTGCTCGCGCGAGTGCCGGCGCTGGACCCGGAGCGCATCACCGACGTTTATTTCGGGTGCTCGAATCAGGCGGGAGAGGACAATCGCAATGTCGCGCGGATGGCGGTGCTTTTGGCCGGACTCCCCGATTCCGTTCCCGGCTGCACGATCAACCGTCTCTGCTCCTCGGGACTCGAAGCGGTCAACGCCGCCGCCCGCGGCATTCTCGCGGGAGAAGGCGACGTCTTCCTCGCGGGCGGAGTGGAAAGCATGAGCCGCGCGCCGTGGGTCTTTCCAAAGAACGAGAAAGCGTTTGGATTCGGCAACGTAACCGCGTACGATACCGCACTGGGCTGGCGCTTCCCCAATCCGAAGCTCGCGGAGCGCTTCCCGCTCGAAGCGATGGGCGAGACGGCGGAGAACGTGGCGGAGCGCTATGCGATCGCGCGCGAGGAGCAGGACGCGTTCGCCCTTTCGAGTCACCAAAAGGCGGCCAGGGCCTCTGATTCCGTTTTTTCCGAGGAGATCGTTCCTGTCGAAATTCCGCAGAGAAAAGGTCCGTCGGTCGTCGTTTCCAAAGACGAAACCTTCCGACGGGACACAGATCCGGCTCAGTTGTCGGCGCTCAAGCCAGCGTTTCGCAAGGGCGGCAGCGTGACGGCCGGAAACAGTTCCTCGCTCAACGACGGCGCGTCCGCGCTTCTGGTGATGGAGGCGAAAGCGGCGGAGGCGGCGGGACTGAAGCCGATGGCGGTGTGGCGCGGCGCGGCGTCGGCCGGAGTCGATCCGCGCTTTATGGGCTTAGGCCCCGTCTATGCGTCGCGGAAACTGATGGAGCGCCTATCCCTGACGATTTCGGATTTCGATTTATATGAGATCAACGAGGCTTTCGCCGCGCAGTCGCTTGTATGCGTGAAGGAATTGGAGATCGACCCCGTGAAGCTCAACGTCAACGGCGGCGCGATCGCGCTCGGCCATCCGCTCGGCTGCAGCGGGGCCCGGATCACGACGACCTTGCTCCACGAAATGCGTCGGCGCAAAGCGAAGCGCGGATTGGCGTCTTTGTGCATCGGGGTCGGTCAGGGACTGAGCGCCGTTTTTGAAGCGGCGTGAGAGATCGATTTGCCGGGTTTCGTAACAAATCGTTGTTGATTTTTAGTTCGAGCCCGACTACACTGGTAAAACGCAGTCTCGCCGGCGGTTCGGTCCCGGATGGGCCCGAAGTCGTTGTTGTTTGCGCTTAAAAATGGCTACTTTGCAGCAGATCGTCGCTTACATCAAGCAATACAGCGCGAAATATCCTGTCGCGTCGCTGAAGGCCCAATTGCTTAAGCAGGGGGTTCCCGCGGCGACGATCGACCAGGCGATTGCGATGGCGACGGGAACTTCCCCGGGCGGCGCCCCCGCCGGGGGGCAGGCGAGACCGGCGGTTCAGCCCGCGCGCCCGGCCGCGCAGCCCGGCCAACCGGCCGCGCGCCCCCCACAGCCGGGTCAACCGGTTGCGCGTCCGGCGCAGCCCGGACAGCCCGCGGTTCGCCCCGGACAGCCCCAACCCCAGGTGCCGCAGGCGCGTCCCGCGGCGCGGCCGGGTCAGCCGGTGCGCCAACCGAATCAAAGCGCTCCGCCGGGGGGTACGACGCAGGGAAGTCCGGTCCAGGCGGCCCCCAAAGGCGGCGTGTTCAAACCGCCTCCCGGAAGAAGCTTCATCCTGGTCGTCGATGACGACCCGCTGATTCGAGACATGCTCGTCGCGAAGCTCGAAGGGGCGGGCTACCGGGTGACCTGCGCGGAAGACGCCGCGCAATCGGTGATCCAGGCGGAGGGCATGAACCTCTCGTTGATCATTTCCGATATCGAAATGCCCGGATTCGGAACCGGCGTCGATGCGTTGAAAAAACTCCGGGCGTCCAATTACATTCCGAGAAATCTGCCGGTGATTTTCGTGACCGGAATGCCTCCGTCCGAGGCGCAGAAGATCGTTCCGAAATCCGATCCGTACATTCGGTTGATGCATAAGCCGGTGGATTGGAGACTGTTGGCGAAATACATGCTCGACCTTTCCGGCCTAGATAAGCCGCTCGATTAACGAAACCATGTCCCAGTTGACTTTTTGGATTCTCGGATCCGACCCACTCCGCCTGCGGCGGTGGGAGACCGCGTTGTCGCGCGAAGGCTGGCATCTTTCGACGCAGGCGCGCTTCGACGCGCTTTACGCTGAAGTGGCGCGCGAGCGGTTTGGAATCATCCTGCTGGATTGGAACGTCCTCAAGCAGAAGATCCCCGAAGGGATTCGCCGGCTGAAATCGGCATCGACCGGCATTTCCGTGATCCTGACCTCCGATTCCGATTTGACGGCGGACTGCGTCATCGAGGCGCTCGACTCCGGCTGCGACGACCATTTCATCCACGACATCGACGACCGGCTCTTGGCCGCGAAGCTCAAGGCACATCTGCGGAGAATTCTTCCGAGTCTCGCCTCCGCCCTGGACGTCCTCAAATCCCCCGGGGGAGAAATTAAGTTGGATCGGTCCCGCCAGGAGGCGTGGGTGAAGGGAACACGCACGCGGTGGACTCCGGCGACCGGACTCACGCCGACCGAGTTTCATATCCTCGCTTTGTTTTTAGAGCAGCCCGGGAAGGTGTTGGAGCGCGCGTTTATTCTGGACGCCGTCGCCAAGGGCAAGGCGGTTGATATTCGCCCGGGGACGGTGGATAAGCACATCGAATCGCTGCGCCGAAAGCTCGGACGCTATGCGTCGATGATTCGTTCCGTGTACGGCGTGGGCTACGCGCTTCGGGAGAACTGATATGGCTACGATCTTGGTCGCAGACGACGACGAAATGTTTCGCGAATTGGTCACCGAAATTCTGACGCAAGGCGGCTATTCGGTGGTGCGCGTGAAGGACGGCGCCGAAGGATGGGAGGCCCTGCAAAAGAAGAAAATCGATCTCGCGGTTCTCGATTTGAATATGCCCAACATGGATGGGCTGGAGTTGACGCGCAAGGTGCGCGACGACGCCAAGCTTCGGGATCTTCCGATTTTGATGCTGACGGTGCGCGCACTGGTCGAAGATCAGGTCACCGGGTATGAAAGAGGCGCAGATGACTATCTCACCAAACCGTTCGACAGTAAAATGCTGCTCGCCCGCGTGAAGGTGCTCGCGCGCCGCTCCTCGCTCGGAAAGTGATTTTGCTTTTTAAAAAAAAGCCTTTTCCGTGTAACAGATTCTTCAGGATTCATTCGTGATTTAAACCGTTTCCGGGGCTACCCTTCCTAATAGTTAGCCCATGCGATTTCCTCAAGCCCTCCGCGCGCTGCTTTCAGCCGCCGCTCTTTTGAGCGGCGGCTTCACGCCGTCTTGGGCGGCTTCGATTTCCTGGGACGGCGGCGCCGGCGGAAACGACAATTGGTATGACGCGCTGAACTGGTCGGGCGACGCGGTGCCCGGAGCGGGCGACGATGTGGTGATTGATGCCGCAACGACCGTGCAAGTGGATGCGAGTTCGCCGGCGATCTCGTTTCAGAGTCTTGTCCTGGGCGAGAACAACAATCCGATTCTGCGGATGTCCACCGGCATCCAGAGCGGCTACCTCGAAATTCGCAACGGTGCGACGTTGCTGCAGAATACCGCCGTCGAACTGGTATTGACTTCGGTGACGGTTCTCAGCGGCGGCGCGATCGACCACTCTGCCGCCGGCGCCGCGTCGGTGAACATCCGGACTACGGGCGATTTCGTGATCGCTTCCGGCGCGACGATCATAGTCGATGGAGACGGATTCTTGGGCGGCGATAGTGGAATGACCAGCGGCAACGCCGGTTCGGGGACACAGCCTGGAGCGGGCGGCGCGAGCCTGGGGGAGGGCGGCGGCGGCGGCGGTCACGGCGGCGTGGGCGGAGCGGGTGGAAACCCCGGGGGCGCGGGCGGCGGAAGCGACGACGTGGTGACGGCCCCTTCGCTGCACGGTTCCGGCGGCGGCGGCGGCGGGTCCGGCGGCTCGGGCCTCGGGGTCGGCGGCGCTGGCGGCGGACTGGTCCTGCTCAGCATCGGCGGGACCATGACGCTGGACGGAACGGTTTCCGCCGACGGTGCAAACGGCGCCGTGAACGGCAATGGAGCCGGCGGCGGCGGCGCGGGCGGCGCGGTCTACATCCAGTCCGCGAATATGGCCGGCGGCGGCTCGATCTCGGCCGATGGCGGCAACGGGGGTCTGAGCGGAACGGCCGGCGGCGGCGGCGGCGGCGCCGGGCGCGTCGCGATCGTCTTCACCGGGACGAACGCGTCGACGATCACCTATACGGCGAACTTCGGGACCGCTCCTGGAACCGGCGGATCCAGCGGCGCCGGCGGCACCACATTCGACGGCCCCGGAAAGATCACGGATCTAAGCGTCTCGGCGATCGTCTCCACCGGCTTGGGAGCCTCCTCGCAGACGGTGCGTTTGCAGTGGACCTCGCCGAAGGCGGGTCTGGCCGGGGCGTCGAATGATTGGGACATCCGCTACGCGACCTACCCGGTTTCCGACATGACGGTCTACAACGCCCTGCCGGTCGGCAACGTGATCTCAACGAGCGTCGTCGAGGGAGTCGTCGTCTCCACCGACATCGGGCCGCTTGATCCGTCGGCGACCTGGTACTTTGCGGTCACCGTGTACGACCAGCAAAACCTGCGTTCTGCGCTTTCCGTCGGCGCGACCGCGCAATCGCCGGTGATCGACTTGACGGCGGTCTCGGCCAACGCCCGAGGGGCGGCGTGGGGTGATATGGACGGCGACGGGGATTTGGACCTCGCGATCGCGGTCGCCGGCGTCGGCGATGAGATCATCGCGCGTAACGACGGCGGAGGGGTCTTCACGCCGACGGCGGTCGTTTCGGCGGGGGCGTCGGTCGGCGTGGAGTGGGCCGACTACGATCGCGATGGGGATTTGGACCTCGCGGTCGCCAACACCTCCGGGGAAGACGAAGAACTCCTGCGCAACGACGGGGGGGTCTTCATGAAGATTTCGCCGAGCCCGTTCGCGGGGTCCGCGGGGAACACGACCGGGATCGCGTGGGGCGACATGGACAACGACGGCACCATCGACCTGGTGATCGCCCAGAACGGAGCGCTCGACATCATCGCGTTCAACCCCGGAGACCTTTCCGCGTTCTCGCAGACGACCGTCGCCGGGACCGGAGGGGCGAGCAACGGCGTCGCTCTCGCGGACTACGACCGGGACGGGGATCTGGACGTGGCCGTGTCAATCGCTGGCGGCCCCGACTACATCATCCGCAACGATGGAAACGGGGTCTTCTCCACCTTCACGATCACGATGAGCGGGGGCGCGGGTTCCTCGTCGTCGGGCCTGGCCTGGGGGGACTTCGACGGGGACGGAGACCTCGATCTCGTGTTCGCGACCGGCAACCTGACCCCGTCCTATTTCGTCTTCAACAACGCGGGCGTGTTCGATTCGAGCGCGACGATTGCGGGAAGCGGCATAGAGACGACGGTCGCCCCGGCGGTCGGTGATTTGGACAACGATGGGGACTCCGACCTCTACTTCGCGGCGCAGGGCGCCGAGGATCTGGTTGCGCGCAACGACGGCGGCGGCGTCTTCGCGGTCTCCCGCGTCCCCGGAACTGATGCGGCGACCGACGGTTACGCGGCTCCCGTCGGCGACTACGACGACGACGGGGACCTCGATGCCGGCGGCGTGCGTCAGCCGACGGGTTCCGCCTACCTCGTACGCAACGACGTCGCGCCGGCCAACACTGGTCCGACGGCTCCGGCGTCCGGCTTCGAGGCATCGTTTACGCCGTTCTCGGTAGGGGCGGCCTCCGGGACGCTCACGCTGCGCTGGGGAGACGGCAGTGACGCCGAGACGCCGGCCTCGGTGCTGGAGTACTTCGTTCGCGTCGGAACGAGTTCCGGCAATGGGGAAATCCTGGCACTTCCGCGCCGCTTCGGATACGACCCGCGTTCCGGGAGTGGGGGGCATCTCTACAGCACCTGGCTCTCGGGCGCCCAGCGAGGGATCAACCTGACGATGGACGCGGAGACTACCGTTTATTGGAGCGTCTCCACCCAGGACGGGGCCTTCGCGCGCTCACCCGAGTCCGCCGAACAGACCGCGTCCTTGGTCGCGCCGAATCCTGTCTCCAATTTCTTCGCGATCACGGCGTCCACCGGCTTCGCGGCGAGTTCGACCACCGTCCGCCTGTCCTTCACGACCCCGGGCGACGACGCGAATCTGTTCGCCATCACCGGCGGAACCTTCGACGTGCGCGGTGGAACCGCGACGATCGCGACGATCGCGGACTACATCGCGGCTCCGATCCAGGTGCTGGTAACGACTTCGGTTTCCCCCGGCGCCGCAGCGACCATCGACGTTGGACCGCTTGACCCGTCGGTGACCTGGTATTTCGCGATGACCACGAAGGATTCCATCGGAATCCGGTCGGCGCTGTCGAATTCAGCGACGGCCGAAGCGGTGGTGCGAGTGTTCGCCCAAGCGGACCGCAGCAACGGCGTCGCCTGGGGTGATTTTGACGGGGACGGGGACATGGACTATGTCGTTGCCAACAACAACGCCCATGAGCGCCTGTACACCAACAACGGGTCCGGGGTATTTACGGAATCGTCGATTGACGCGACCGCCGAGGGACGCGGCGTGGCCGTCGCGGACTACGACCGCGACGGCGATCTCGACGTCCTCGTCGCGCGCTACGCCGCGGCCGACGTCGTTCTGCGCAATGACGGCGGAGGATCGTTCGCGTCGGTGACGGTCCATGCCGACGCATCTACGAGAACGCTGGCGGTCGCTTGGGCGGATTACGACAATGACGGGGATCTGGACTATGCCGCCGCCGTCGAGACGGGAGAGGACGCCTATCTCGCAACCAACGACGGCGCCGGCGCTTTTACCATCGCGCCGTTGACGGGCGTGTCGGGGTTGTGCACCTCTCTCGCGTGGGGGGACTACGACAGGGACGGAGATCTCGATCTCGCGGTGGGATGCACCGGGAAGACGGACTATCTGCTGACCAACGTTTCCGGAAGCACCTTCACCTATTCGCTGCTTAGCGCCGGCGGCGCTTTGACCACGGGCGGGCTCGCGTGGTTTGACGCGGACGGCGACGGGGATCTCGACCTCGCGGCCGCGTCCACTTCGAGCGGCTACTATCTGCGCAACGACGCGGGCTCGTTTACCACCAAGATCACGATTACCGGGGCGTCGGGCAGCGGAGGGATCGCGGTCGGGGATTTCGACGACGACGGCGATCTTGATCTCGCGTTTTCGGGTTCGCCGGTCAATGTCGCGCTGAACGACGGCGCCGGCGCGTTTGCCGTCACGAACGTGTCCTCAACGGTTTCGTTCGGCGGTGAGGGGATCGCGGCCGGCGACATGGACGGGGACGGAGATCTCGATTTAGCGTCCGTGCGCTGGGACGGGGGCGACGATTCGCTCATCCGTAACGACGGTTCCACCGCGCACTCCGCGCCGACGGCTCCCACGGGCCTCTCCTCGTCGTTCCTCCCGTTCTCGAGTTTTGCGAGCTCCGGAACGCTTACGCTCCAATGGGACGACGGTACCGACGCGCAAACGACCGACCCGGACCTGCTCGAGTACGTCGTTAGAATCGGAACGACGGTGTCCGGGAGTTCGACGACGATCTCGATGGCACCCTATCATTCCGGAGACGGGCATTCGGGCTCGAGCTTCCTCTATAGTACGCGCTTGAGTGCGTCGCAGCGCGGCATCCGGCTGAAAATGCAGACCGAGACCACCGTCTACTGGACCGTCGCCACCGTTGATGCCTCCGGGGCACGGTCGGCTCCCGCCGCGGAGAGCTCAATCGACCTGTCCGCCCCGGCGGCGGTCTCAGATTTGGGAGTTTCACAGGATCCTTCCTTAGAAACATCCTCCTCAGCTTTTGTGACTCTCGCATTCACGGCGCCGGGAGAAAACGGAGCGACCGGAAATCTCGGCGCGACGGCGCTTTACGACGTGCGTTGGACCACCGCAGGCGCGATCGACTCGCAGTCGAAGTACATCGCGGCGACGAATCAGAAAACGTTCTCGGCCCAGGGGACCGCGGGCGCGGCCTTCGTTCACAAGCTTTCCGTGGAGTCGGGACGCAGCTATCACTTTGCGATCACGACGCTCGACAGCGCGGGCGTGCGCTCGGGATTGTCGAACTCGCCGCAGTTCGAAGTGGATGCGATGCGCGAGGAGCTCTCCGACGTGTCCTCGAAAGCGTTCCTGCAGGGGGGGACCACCGCGTTCTTGAAGATCCGCTTGTGGACGGATACCGGCCAGGCGATTTGGAAAAAGCTCAAAGTGAAGAAGGACGGCCGGCTTCCGGATGCGGCGATCACCAATGTCGGGGTGTACCGGGACGTGGGCCTCGACGGCGTGTTCAATTCTTTCGATGAACCGGGGCTGATCAGCGCGGCCAAGATTTTTGTCTCGAGCGCAGCCGAGATCACCCTAACTTCTCCCCAGACCATCGTCGCTGCGACGCAAACCTATTTCCTCGCGGCGACCTTCTCTAACTCCTTTCTTCCGGTCGCCGGTACCAGCGTGTCTTTGCGGCTCGATGGAGAGGCGTTCACCGTCTCCAGCGGGGGCGTGAAGGGGATCGACTTCCCGGCGCTGGCATTCGACGGATCCGACGACCGCGCCGCGGCGGGCTATAACGCGGCGATGGACATCGGACCCGCAGCGCAGGGCACCGTCGAGGCTTGGGTGAAGACCGAGGATCCAGGAACCAACCGGTCGATCGTTACCCGGGGCGACGTCGCCGGCAACGCCGGGTATCGTCTCTGGCTAAACGGCGGCGGCTGCGGCTCCGGTGTTCCCACATTCTACGCGGGTTCTTCGTTCCTCTGCGCCGGAAGCGCCGTCAACGACGGTGCGTGGCATCACGTCGCGGGGGTCTACAACACCAATAACGGAGAGATCTACATCGACGGGGAGATCTCGGCTGCGGGGGCGATGGTGGGCGGAGCGTTGGGAGACATGTCCAGCGGACTCGCGATCGGCGGACCCAACAATACGGGCGGTTCGTTCTTAAACGGTCAGATCGACGAGGTGCGCGTGTCCAACTTCGCCCGCTATCCCTCGGAATTGCCTCCCCTGCGCAGAAATTCGACGGCAGGCGCGGTTCTGCTTTACCATTTCGACGGAGTCTCCGCCGGTACGAATACGTTCGCGGATTCGACCAACAACGCCGCCCTGACTTTGCACGGCCAGGGATTCGCGTACGCGGGTTCCAGTTCCACGCACATCACCGACGCTCAGGACGTGGTGTTCGCGAGCGGGACCGATATTTCCCCCGCGCTCTTTTTCCGGAATACGAGCGCGGTCGGAGTGTTGAAGCTGGAGCTGTGGACCGATCGCGATTTTGCAACGCTGAGTCGGCTGTCGGTAGAAAAGATCGGCTCGGGCTCCGAAGCCGGCGTGACCAACCTCCAGTTGTTCCTCGATAATGGAGATAAATCCTTCAATTCGGGTTCGGATTCCCCGCTGGTTTCCGCCGTCGATTTCGTCGCGGGAAAGGCCACGTTTACGATCGCGGCGGCCAATCAGCCGCTTCTGAGCTCCACGACGAAGACCTTCTTCATCGCCTGGGATGTCGGAGGGGCGGCGCAGATCAACGCGAGTCTCGGATTGCGGTTGGGCGCCACGATGGAATTTCTGCTGGTCGGGGATACGGATACGGTTTCGACCGCATTTTTTCCGATCCAAACGACTCCGACGGATGTCGTCGCCGCGGAAGCCGTCGTCTCTGCGGAGAGCACGACGAATTCTTGGGTCAACACTTCGTCGATTGTCTTTCGGGGAGTCTTCGTTGCCGGAAATGTCGATCACTATCATTACGTTTTCGATCAGAATCCCGTCACCTTGGTCGTCGCAGGCAACTCACCGTGGGTCGCGGGTAAAACGACCGTGACAGCAACCAGCGACGCCGCTGATTGGTACTTTCACGCTCGGGCCTTTGATGTGGGCGAAGGCGAGGGACTGCAGAAGGACATCGGCCCGTATTTCGTTGATAGAACCAATCCGACCGGAGCGACCTTCCGTCATTTTGACGCTTCGCAGGCGTCGCTGCAGGAATCGCAATTCAACGACCTCGCGACGGCGGTGACCGCGCAGCTCGCGATTTCCGATGCGCTCGCGGGAATCAATTTAAACGGCCCTGCTCCACTGGCGCCTTCGAGCGGAACGGTCGGGTTATGGCATTTTGATGAGACCTCGGGTTCCTGGGCGGACTCGGGTCCCTCGGGGAACTTCTTGGGCGTCGCGGCGGGCAATCCGCAGCGCGTCGCGGGACGCTACGGGGCCGGCATTCAGACCGTGGAAGGCTCTTACCTTAATAACCCCTCTCCCGCTGATTTGCCGGTCGGCAATGAGGCGCGGACGCTCGAGGCCTGGCTGCTTCCGCGATCCTCGGCGGGCGTACAGGGAATCCTGCGCTGGGGATCCGGCGGGGGTCTTAACGCCCTTCAATTAAACGCGGGGGTTCTGGAGGTTGATCTCGGAGGTTCGTTCGCTTCGGGGGGACCCGCGCTGAGCACGGGCGTTTGGCAGCACGTCGCCTTTACGTTCGACGGAGGGACCGGGCGCTTCTTCCTGAATGGAATAGAGCGCAGCAATAACGCGTACGGCGCGCAGACAACGACGGCCGGGACGCTGGAAGTGGGGCGCGTCGGGGCGGGAGGGTTTTACGGAACGATCGACGAATTGCGAATCTCCAAGCGCGTTTTGACGCCCGCGGAGATTCTGGCGGACTACGAACGTGGGAATCCCTATTTCGTCAGCTTCTCAACCGACGCCGGCCGCTCGTGGCGAGTCGTCTCCGCGACCGAGCCCGGGGCGGGAGCCTACGTGACGATGACGGGTTCCCACGGGGCCTTGGGTCCCGAAACACTGACGGCGATCGGGCTCGACTTGATCGTCTCTACGCTGACGGCGACCGGGTCCCAGGGAACGAACCAGATTCGATTCCACCCCAACGACCTGGCGGGAAATACGGCGGCGCTCGGCCCGTTCACGATTCTAGTCGATTCCAACGCGCCCGTCGCCTATTCGACGCCCAGTCTTCCCGCCGATGGCTACTACACCCGTTTGGATCCGGATTTCTATTGGACCGGGCCGAGCACTTCCTTGGTGCAGGGGCTCGGTGGAAGCTTCTTCGTGGAAGTTTCCAGCGCGGATCCCGCGTTTGCGATCGGCAATCGGGTGATCGACGTTTCCGTGCCGGCCTCGGTCAACGACTCGAACGCACAGAAGGTAACCGGGGTCTACAACTCAACGTTTACGCTGACCGAAGGGGCGACCTATTATTGGCGCGTGCGTTCCCGCAGTTCTCTCGGAGTCTTTGGCAGCTATGGGCCGGTGCATTCTTTCGTCACCGACATCGCCTCTCCGACCGCGTCGAATTTCGTCGTTTACAACGGAACCGGCGGCATCTTCGGGCAAGGCGACTTCATCGGTCTGCTTGCCGGTGTGACGGCGCAAATTTCAGTACAGGACGTCGTTTCCGGGTTGGGACACAACGAGGGAATCGCGCCGCCTTCTAATGCGGTCGGATTTTGGCGATTCTCGGAGACGAATGGAACGAACCAGATCGATCACTCCGGGAGGGGCAATACCGGAGTCCTGTCCTGCGCGACGGGCCCCTGCTCTCCGGCGATCCTCCGAGCAACCCCGCGCGGAGCGGGCATCCAATGCGCCTCCGGAAAGGGCATGACGGCGAGCAATACCGATTTCAACTTCTCAGCGGCAGGGAATTTCACCGTCGAGGCTTGGATTCTACCGACCACGGTTTCCGGAACTCGCGTCATCGCGGCCGTCGGCGCTACGACGTTGGGAACGAATTCCAACTGGGCGTTTTTGATCAACAACTCCGCGTTTAACCTCGTCAATTCATCGCTGGGCGGCGCCCTCGGACCCGCCCTCGCCGTCCAAGCCGGAGTTTGGCAGCACGTGGCGGCGTCGGTGCAGGGGACGAGTGTTCGCTTCTTCGTCAACGGCGAGCTGAATTCGCAGGTCTCGTATCCGGGGGGGAACTCGGGAGGCGGATCGATGCCCTTCTCGGTTTGTTCTGGTGTGCGGGACGACGGCGTATGGGACTCGCCCTTCTTGGGTCTTATCGATGAAGTGATGGTCTCCAGCGGCGCGGCGACGGCCGCGGAGATCGCCGACCGCTATTCGCGGTCCCGGCCGGGGCGATTCAGCGTCGAATATTCGACGACCGTCGGCCAAATCTGGAACGTCGTCAGCGCGACGCGCGCTGCCGGAGGGAGCCCGTGGCTGGAGCTTACGGGAATCGACGGGGATACCGGATCGCAGGTGCTTACGATCCGTGATCTCAGGCTGACTCAATCGACGAACCCGGCGACCGGCGCGGCGGCGACCAACCAGGTCGTCTTTGTCGCGGCGGACCGGGCGAACAACGTGACGACGGCGGGGCCGTTCTCAATCATCGTGGACACGTCGGCCGCGGCGGCCGTATCGACTCCCACCTTCCCCCTTAATGGAACCTATGTCCGGGGAACCCCGAACTTCGTTTGGGCGGGCCCGAGCACGACAACCGCCCAGGGAATGGGCGCCAACAGCTTCTTCCTGTTGGAAGTCGACGACGATCCCTCGTTTTCGACGCCGGAGGTGCTCATTTCAACGCCGATCCGCATCGCGAGCACGTCCACCTTCGCCACTGAAGGGACCTATCTTTCGACGCAGACGCTCGCGGATGCTACGACCTTCCACTGGAGGGTCCGCGCCTCAGGCGCGCTCGGAATCCTCTCCAAGCCGCTCACCGTGTACAGCTTCGTGACGGATTATTCCTCTCCGTCCGCTTCCGGGTTTGTTTCAATCACTTCGAGCGGCGGGGCGGCGGTCGAGTCGATCGGCATCGACCTGCTCAGCGGCGTTACGGTGCAAATCTCTCTGCAGGATGTCGGGCCCGCGGGAATTTCCACCGCTCCAGTCGACGGATCGGTGCCGTTCGGCGTTCTCGTCAGCACCGATTCGGGATTCTTCTGGAGCGACGGCGCGTTCGTTCCGTCATTCGCGGACGCCGCTTTGGACTCGATTCGGCGCCTGGCTTCGTTTGCGGGAAAACTCTACGCGGGCGGCGGCCCCGGAGGCTTCATTTACGTAAATGACGGGAACGCGTGGTCGCTTTCCGCGGATCTTCCTGGAACCGAAGTCGCCGCCTTCGCCGAATACAACGGCGAATTGTACGCGGGTCAAACCGGCAGCGGCGAGATATGGCGATTCAACGGAACGATATGGTCTTCCTTTTTCGATCACGGCGGCGCTCAAACCAACGCGTTGAAAGCCTTTAACGGGAAACTCTACGCCGCGTCCGACGGACTCATTTGGGTATACGATCCGAAGGCGGGGTGGTCGGTCGCGTTCGATCCCGCGGACGCCGACGTTCTCTCCCTTGAAGTTTATGATGGGGAGTTGTTCGCCGGAGCGAATCCCCGTATCTTCAAGTTTGACGGAAGCAGTTGGACCGTCTCCGCCGCCAATGTCAGCGCGAACGTCTACGCGCTGCAGTCGTACAATGGAAAATTGTACGCCGGCACCAACGACGCCTCCAACGAGATCGAGTCCTACGACGGAATCTCCTGGACGAAGCTCCCGAATTTCGGGGGTTTTACCGAGGCCCGGGCGCTTGGGCTGCACGCCGGGCGCATGTACGCGGCGTTTCACGGACCCTCCTTTCCCGAGATATACGCGTACGATGGAAAAGATTGGAGCCGTATCCGGCGTTTGAGCAGCCTCAACGATGTTGTCTACGACTTCCGGGAGTTCAAGGGACGCCTTTACACCGCGATGCACGTAGACCCATCGAGCGGCGTCGTGACGGTGACGACTCCGACGGCCGTGACGGTGACGGGCGCGGACGGATCCTTGGGCGTCGAGACGCTCCAGGCCACCGGACTCGCAATTAGGGCATCGGTGGACGGAAGCGTCTGCAATCAGAACCCGGCGTGTACGTCGACGAACCAAATTCGCTTCACGTACCAGGACCGTACCGGGCAGGGCGGAGCGGTCGGTCCTTTCGCGATCCTATCCGATCCGCTGCTTTCCGCGCCGACCGGCTACGCTCCCGCGACCGGTGATTTCGTTCGCGAGGCGGCCGTGCCGCTTTCTTGGATTGAAACGACGACCCAGCCTGTGCACGACGTCGATGTCGACAACGACGCGAACTTTTCCTCGCCGGTGCTGAGCATCGCGGCTACGGGATTTTACAACGTCACGACCGCGCCGACGCTTTCTCAGGCGACGACCTATTTTTGGCGGGTGCGGGGAGCCAATACCTCCGGCGTGCGCAGTGAGTATTCGCCCGCGTCGTCGTTTGTCATCGATTCGCTTTCCCCATCCACCGGCGTGTACCGCGTGCTCAATTCGACGAACGGATTATTCTCCGAGCAGGAATTCGTCAATCTGCAGAAAGGCGTTACGGTGCAGGTGGAATTCCAGGACTTGAACGCGGGGCTCGGGATCGGAGGACTGCAGTCGCTGAACCGGGTGGGAACCTGGAGTTTCGAAGAAATCAGCGGGGGCACGACGACCGACCGCTCCGGGAACGGGAACGTCGCGATCCTCGCCGTCCCGATGATTCGTGCTTCGGCGGGGCGAGTGGGCCGTGGTGTGCGTTTCACCGGCGCGGTCTCCCAAATCGTCGTATCGACGCCGACGGTTTCCTCGTGGACAGGCCTCACAATCGCGGGCTGGGTGCGTCCGACCGCGAATAACTCCACGTTCGATACGGTCTGGGCCTCGAAACAGTTCCGGGTCCAGGCGTTCAGCGCGCAGGGCCGGGTCCGGTTCCAGTATGAGCCGGCGGCGGGGCAGAATGGAGGGTGCTCCGTTTCGACGCCGGAGACCTATCCGTTGGGCGCCTGGCTGCATGTCGCTGTGGTGATGGATCC
>PFUL01000124.1 GCA_002790095.1 Elusimicrobia bacterium CG_4_9_14_3_um_filter_62_55
AGTGGCTTAAGGGCGATACTTCAGCCGTCGCGCCGGCCGTTGAAAACAAAGGAAGGGAGTAAGTACGATGAACAACGGAAATACCACCGTCGAAAGCAAGCCGTTTCTGAGCGACGTCATGCTCCTGCGCGAGCGCGCGCGCAAGCACATCGAGCAAGGGGCCGTGACCGCCGGCTACAATGCCGACCGCGCTGTCGTCATCAAGGTGCTCAATGAAGCGCTTGCCACAGAGATCGTCTGCGTCCTGAGGTACAAACGCCATCAATTTATGGCCGAGGGGATTCTAGCGGCTAGCGTCGCGGCCGAGTTCGCTCAGCACGCCGTCGACGAGCAGGAGCATGCCGATCTGATCGCCGCGAGGATCGTGCAGTTGGGAGGCGCGCCGGATTTCTCGCCGGAGGGACTCGCGACGCGAAGCCATGCCGAGTATGTGGAAGGCAAGGATCTGTCGGAAATGATCAAAGAGGATCTCATCGCCGAACGCATCGCCATCGACAGCTACGGCGAGATCATCCGCTACATCGCCAATAACGACCCGACGACCCGCGTCATGCTGGAAGGCATCCTCGCGAAGGAAGAAGAACATGCCGATGACCTCTCGTCGCTGCTCAAGGCGAAGGAGCGGTAAAAGCAAGCCTGCTTCGAGAGCCGTACGGAAAATTCAAAGAAGGCCGAGGATCAGTATGTAAGGAGGCAAAATCATGTTGCGGGAACTATCTCGAAAGGGCTTAGTGACGACGCTCAAGAACCAGACCCTCTCATGAAAACCAATCCTTCCGCAGGCAAACCGGCCGACGCATCGATGCTGGTAAACGCGGCGAAGCTGGTCACGGCCTACTACACGGAGATCCCGGACCCCTCCGTACCGGAGCAGCGCGTGGCCTTCGGCACCTCGGGACATCGCGGCTCGGCATTCGATAAGGCGTTCAATGAACGGCATATCCTCGCCATCAGTCAGGCGATTTGTCTCTACCGGAAGCAGAACAAGATCGAGGGCCCGCTATTTCTCGGAATGGACACGCATGCCCTGTCCGTGCCGGCTCATGCCACCGCGCTGGAGGTGCTGGCGGCGAACGGGGTCGAAGTCATGATCGCGTCGGGGGATGAGTATACTCCAACCCCGGCCGTCTCGCATGCGATTCTCGCGTACAACCGCGGGCGCAAGACAGGACTCGCCGACGGCATCATCGTCACGCCGTCGCATAATCCGCCGCACGACGGCGGGTTTAAATACAATTCTCCGAACGGCGGACCGGCGCAATCCGTCGTCACCGCGTGCATCGAAGCGAAGGCTAACGAGTTCCTCGAGAACGGCCTTCGAGGCGTAAAAAGAGTTTTACTCGGGAAAGCCGTTCGCGCCTCCACGACCCGCCGGCACGACTACCGCGAAGCCTACATCTCCGACCTCGCGGGCGTGCTCGACATGGACTCCATCCGCGGCTCCAAGCTCCGCCTGGGGGTCGACCCGATGGGCGGCGCCGGAGTCCATTACTGGGGACCGATCGCCGAGCGCTATGGGTTGAATCTCACGGTCGTCAACGAGGCCGTCGACCCGACCTTTCGTTTTATGACCGCGGATTGGGACGGTCAGATCCGGATGGACCCCTCCTCGCCCTACGCCATGCGGAAGTTGATCGGATTGAAGAATCGCTTCGACATCGCCTTCGCCTGCGACCCCGATCACGACCGCCACGGGATCGTCAGTCGAAGCGGCGGGTTGATGGCGCCCAACCACTACCTCTGCGTCGCCCTCCTTTACCTCTTTCAGCATCGGCCGCAGTGGCGCGCTGACGCGGCGAGCCCGTTTATGACCGCGTCGAGGCACCGGCCTCTCCGGAACAAAAGAAACTGCTGGGAAAACTCTCGCCCGGGAAAGTCCGGATCACCGAACTCGCGGGCGAAAAAATAAAAGCCGTTCTCACTCGCGCGCCGGGCAACGACGCTTCCATCGGCGGGTTGAAGGTGACGGCCGCAAGCGGCTGGTTTGCCGCGCGCCCGTCGGGGACCGAGAACATCTATAAGATTTACGCCGAGAGCTTTAGGGGAGCGGATCATCTGCGCCGCATCCTGGAGCAAGCCCGGACGATCGTCGCAGAGGCTTTGGCGATGGGGGAGCAGCAAGAGAGGTCCCCAGAGCAGGCAATTGCGCTGGAAAGATCATGAGCAAGCCGGAGGCGGGCACGAGGACCCGGACTCTTTCCCCGGAAAGCCTGCGCAAGATCGACGCCTATTGGCGCGCGGCGAACTATCTGTCGGTCGGCCAGATCTATCTCTACGACAACCCTCTGCTGAAGCGGCCGCTGACCCTCGCCGACGTGAAGCGCATGCTGCTGGGACACTGGGGCACGACGCCCGGGCAGAACTTCATCTACGCGCACTTAAACCGCGTCATCACAAAATACGATCTCAACATGATTTATGTCTCGGGGCCCGGGCACGGCGGTCCAGCCGTTGTGGCCAACTCTTACCTCGAGGGCTCTTACAGCGAGATCTATCCCGGCATCAGCCCAGATGAGGCCGGGCTGCAGAAGCTCTTTCTCCAGTTCTCGTTTCCGGGAGGAATCCCCAGTCACGCATCGCCGGAGTGCCCGGGCTCGATCCACGAGGGAGGGGAACTGGGCTATTCGCTCAGCCATTCCTTCGGGGCTGTGTTCGACAACCCTGAGCTCGTCGTCGCCTGCGTGGTCGGCGACGGGGAGGCGGAAACCGGGCCGCTTGCCGCGGCATGGCATTCCAATAAATTCCTAAACCCCGTTACCGATGGGGCCGTACTGCCGATCCTCCATCTCAATGGCTACAAGATCGCCAACCCAACCGTGCTGGCCCGCATCGAACCGGAGGAACTGGACCAGTTTCTGCGCGGCAACGGGTGGACGCCTCATTACGTCGAGGGGAATGAGCCGGCGCTGATGCACGAAGCCATGGCCGTGACGCGGAAGATCCGGAGGACGCTCGCGCAAGCGCGCCAGGCGGCCGACGCCTTGAGCATCAAGCGGCAGGAATCGCTGAAAAACGACGCCCATGCCCTCAATCAATCCATCCGTCGCCGGGGGCAGCAGGAGGTGCTCGCCATCGCGCGAAAAGCGCTCATGGATCTCGCCTCGACGAGCCTCGAATCACGCATGGTCGAGGTATTTTCTCATCGCCTGGGAGAGTTGGACGGCCCCGCAAAAGAGGACCTCGCCAAGGCTCTTAAGTCTGCGTCCGAGCCCGCGAGCGTGCGCAGCGCGTTTGACTTGCCCGCAAAGCAGCGGGCGGCGATACAAAACGCCGTCAATACAGCCTTATCGGCCGACATCCGCCTCCGCTTCGAAACCGCGCCGGATGTGGTCTGCGGGATAGAGCTCTCCACGGATGGCCGCAAAGTGGCCTGGAGCATCACGGATTACCTCGCGTCTCTGGCAAAAGGGGTCGACGAGCTTCTGAAAGAAAGCGAAATGGCCGAGGTCGGCGCCGCACCGAAGTCCGAGACAAAGGGCCGCTGAAAATGGAACCAGAAAGCCTTCAAAGCGTTTTCGACGGCACGTTCGCTCGAATGAGCCAAGCGCGAGAAGCATTCAACCCGAACCTGACGCCTCGGGAAACGGGCATCATCGCCGGTATCGCCACAGCCACCGCCAAGGTCACAGGCCTTCCCGGCGTGGGCTTCGAGGAACTGCTGAAGTTTCCCGGCGACGTGCTCGGCATCGCGTTCAACGTCGATGAAGATGAAATCGGAGTGGTTCTCCTCGGCGAATACTGGCGCCTCCACACGGGCGATGAAGTCGAACGCACGGTGCGCGTCATGGACGTGGCCGTGGGCGACGGCTTGCTGGGCCGCGTCATCAATCCGCTCGGCCGGCCGCTTGACGATAAGGGACCGGTGGCCGCAGGCAGGCGTCTGCCCATCGAGCGCCCTGCCCCTGCCATCATGGACCGAGCTCCCGTCACCGTGCCGCTCCAAACCGGCCTCAAGGTCATTGATGCGCTCATCCCCGTCGGACGCGGACAGCGCGAGTTGATCCTGGGAGACCGCCAGACAGGCAAAACAGCCATCGCAATCGACGCCATTCTCAACCAACGAGGCCGGAATGTCGTGTGCGTCTACTGCGCCATCGGCCAACGCGCCTCCGCGGTGGCAAAAGTCACGGCCGTCTTAAAGGCAAGGGGCGCGATGGATTATACCGTCGTGGTCGTGACCGAGGGCAACGACCCGCCGGGGCTCGCCTACATCGCTCCTTACGCCGCGACGAGCGTCGCGGAGTTCTTCATGGAACAGGGCCGGGATGTCCTGATCGTATACGACGACCTGACCCACCACGCTCGCGCCTATCGCGAGCTTTCCTTGCTGCTCCGTCGTCCGCCCGGCAGGGAAGCCTTCCCCGGCGACATCTTCTATATTCATTCGCGGCTGCTGGAGCGGGCGACTCATTTGCGCAAGGAGAGAGGCGGCGGATCGCTCACCGCCCTTCCTATCATCGAAACCGAGGCGCAGGACATTTCCGCCTACATTCCGACCAACTTGATCTCCATCACGGACGGGCAGATTTACCTGTCGCCTTCGCTGTTTGAATTGGGCGTGCTCCCGGCGGTCGATGTTGGGCAATCCGTTTCACGCGTCGGCGGCAAGGCGCAGCGGGGAGCCTACCGAGCGGTGGCGGGCGACCTGAAGCTCGCCTACGCGCAATTCGAGGAGCTCGAGGCCTTCGCACGGTTCGGCGCCCGCGTCGATGAAGCCACCCGCAAGACCATCGAGCATGGACGGCGGATCCGCGCCTGCCTGAAGCAGCCGGAAAACGCTCCGGTGGCCGTGCCTGCGCAAGTCGCGGTCCTGCTCGCGCTGACCGCCGGACTCTTCGATCTCGTTCCGGTAGACCGGATGGCGGCCGCCGAGCACGCCGTGAGGGAGGCGGCTGAGGATATCCCGGAGGATGTGCGCGGTCGACTGGACGGCGCCGATGAATTAAGCGCCGAGGATCGCGACGCGGTCGTCCAAGTCGCCCGGAAATCACTGGAGCCGTTTCAGGTTAGGCCTGCGCCTAAGACCAAGCCATGAGCGACACGCCGGCGAGCCTACGCCGCAAGATCAGCACCGCCGGAGACCTGCAGTCCGTCGTCCGCGCGATGAAAGCACTGTCGGCTTCAAACGTCGGACAGTACGAGAAATCCGTGCGCGCCCTGGATGATTACTACCGGACCGTGGAGTTGGGGTTGGGCGCCTGCCTTCGGGAAAGCGGGTCGGCCGCCTCAACTGCAGGCCGGAAAGAAAAGGCTGATGCAGGCATGATCGGCGTCATCGTCTTCGGTTCCGACCAAGGGCTGGTAGGCCGGTTCAATGAGGCGGCCGCCGATCACGCGATTAAGACAATCGCGGCCATACCCGGCGAACCTCGTATTTGGGCCGTCGGGGAACGCGTCCATGCGCGCTTGGCGGACGCGGGATTGCCCCTGATCGGACGCTTCCCCGTACCGATCTCCGTCAAGGCCATAGTCCCGCTTATAGGGCGGATTCTGCTGGACTACGAGGCCCAACGCGGCCAAAGCGAGGTCGTCGAACTTCACCTCATCTACAATCGCCGGACGTCCGGGGCGGTTTATGCGCCCGTCAGCCGGCGACTGCTGCCGTTGGATGAAGACTGGCGGCGAAAGCTCGTCGGGCTGCCCTGGCCTACGAAATCCCAGCCTCAGATCATGGGCGACCGCACGGCCGCCTTCCGGGGGTTCCTCCGCGCCTATCTGTTCGTCTCGCTTTTCCGGGCCTGCGTCTACTCCCTCGCCAGCGAGAACGAAAGCCGCTTGGCGGCCATGCAGCGCGCGGAAAAGAGGATCGAAGATTTGCTGGAGGACCTCAACAGGACGCGCCATCGCATGCGTCAGAGCGACATCGATGAGGAACTCTTCGACGTCGTCGCCGGCTTCGAGGCGCCGGACCCGAAAAGGACCCGGCGTTCCTCCGCCAAGACGGGTCAGCGGGAGAGGCCGTGTTCGTCTTGACGGAGGAAGCCGGAGATCGTATTCATCATGTCGCGGTGCATCCGCAACTGCTCCTGAAACAGCGGTCCCAAGGACTCGCCGTCACGGACCGCGAACTCAAGCTCCGCCATCCCGGCGCGCATGAACTCACGCGCCTGGGAAGCGTGAAAGGGAAGATTGCGCAGGGTTTCCCGCATCGCGCTCCCCGAACGCAAGGATTCCAGCATCGCGTCCGGGGAGGTTCTGGCCTCGACCCGGCCGGCGACGGCGTGGGCGACCTGGGCCAGGTCGGCGGCCGCCGAAAGCATCGGAGCCACATAGGCCCCGATGAAGATCGCGGGGCCGAGAATCGTCGAGAGGGTTCTAAACATGATGTCGTCTCCTGATCCCAGTTTACCCCCCGCGCGTTTCCTCCCCGTTGCGGACTGGTAAAGCCTTGGTAAAGCGGCTATCCTTCCACGACGCCATGTCCGACGAGCCCGCGATCAAACTCCAAGACGTCACCAAGAACTACGGCCGCCACACCGCGGTGGACCGGCTCTCGCTGAGCGTGCCGCGCGGCTCGGTCTACGGCTTCATCGGCCCCAACGGCTCCGGCAAGACCACAACGCTGCGCGTGATCATGCACATCCTTCTGCCCGACAGCGGCATCGTCGAAGTCCTCGGGGCCCGGGGCACGCGCGCCGCCAACGACCGCATCGGCTATCTGCCCGAAGAGCGGGGTTTGTACAAGAAGATGACGGTCCGCCAGCAATTGGCCTATTACGCGGCGCTCAAAGGCGTCCCGACCGACGAGGCCGACCGCGAGGGGGACGCTTGGCTCGACCGCATGGGACTCACCGCGTGGGCGGGGCACAAGGTCGAAGCGCTCTCCAAGGGGATGATGCAGAAGATTCAATTCATTTCCACCGTGGTTTCGAAGCCCGAACTCGTGATTCTAGACGAACCGTTCGCGGGGCTCGACCCGGTGAACGTCGAGGTGATGCGATCGGCGATCCTTTCCCTTCGCGAGAACGGCGCGACGGTAGTGCTGTCCACGCACGACATGCAGATCGCCTCGGAAATGTGCGACTTCGTGCTGATGATGCACAAGGGCGGGAAGGTGCTCGACGGAACCTTGGATTCGATCCGGGATCGCTACGGCGCCGACACGATCCGCATCGGCGTGAACGGCGGGAAGGCGGAACTGCTCGCGGCCGAAGGCGTCACGCTCGTGCGCGACCTGGGGCGGCTGCAGGAAATCCGCGTCGCGGGGGATCCGCGCGCGTTTCTGCACGCCCTGTCGGGAAAAATGGAAGTCCGGCATTTCGAGATCGTCACCCCGTCGTTGCACGACATCTTCCTGCGCATCGCGGGTCCCGATGCTTAAGAAGGTCTGGACGATCGCAAAGGTCGAATGGCGCA
>PFUL01000116.1 GCA_002790095.1 Elusimicrobia bacterium CG_4_9_14_3_um_filter_62_55
CAGAAAGCGCATGGTTCATTATAGAGGAGACTCCGGGACTCGTCGGGGGGCCGGAGGCGCAGGCCTGCGTAGGTCCTCGGACCTAGGTTGCTCTCACGGCGCCGAGAGGCCCGGTCCTAACTTAACCCCAACTCGCGCAGACCGTCCCGCCAAGGAAGCACGGCCACGCCTCCGAGTTTCCTGCGCCGGGAGTCCCGGGAGAGGCAGAAGGCCTCGGCTCGCTTAAAGTCCGGCAGGGTCGTTTTCCCGGTTCCCCGCGGCCCGAACAGAAAGAAACTGCGGGATAAACGAGGGGAAAGCATTATGTCGACCATATTCCATAATTGCACGCCGAATATGGAGTTCTGTCAATATATTGGCAGTGCCCCCTCGCGACCGCGAAGCCGTTCTCAGCGCGGCGGCCGGACTCGCGATCACGCATCCCGCTTTGACTTCGATGACCCCTCCGTGATAGCATTCCGGGGTCGTCGGTTTCCGGGTTCGTTGACTCCGGAATGAAAAGGGAACCCGGTGAAATTCCGGGACTGCCCCGCAGCGGTAAACGGGAACGAAATTCGCAAACGGCACTGACTCCACGGGAGTCGGGAAGCTGCGAAGAGTAGACCAAGCTTTAAGCCCGAAAGTCCGAAGACCTGCCGATGATGACGCAGCGCCGAGATCCGCCGTTCGAAGGGAACGCAGCGGAGCCCGCAGCCGATCGCATCCGGCCGCCTCTCGTCGTCGCGTCAACTTTCGCGACTTCGAGGAGGAAGCGCCGATGAAGACCGACCCCACGCCGCCTGCCGCATCGCAAAAACAGTCGCCGTCCGCAGCGAAGATGACGGTCCGAAAACGCTCGGGCGATCTGGAATCCGTCGATGTCGATAAGATCGTAAAGGCCGTTTCCCGCTGCTGCGACGGCCTCGACCGCGTCGATCCGATGACCGTCGCCACGAGGACGATCGGAGGCCTGTTCGACGGCGCCACGACCCAGGAACTCGACCGGCTCTCGATCCAGACCGCGGCCGCCCACATCGCCGAGGAACCGGAATACTCACGCCTGGCGGCGCGGCTGCTCAACACCTACATCCATAAGGAAGTCTGGAATCAGGACATACACTCGTTCTCCCAGTCGATCGCGGCCGGCCAGTAGGTCGGGGTCATCGGCGACGAGACCGCAGGGTTCGTCAAGGCGAACCGCCGGAAGCTCAACCACGCGATCGATCTGAAGCGCTCGGAAGCCTTCGAGTATTTCGGACTGCGCACCGTCTATGACCGGTATCTGATCAAGCATCCCCAGACCCGCGAGGTCATTGAGACCCCGCAGTATTTCTTCATGCGCGTCGCCTGCGGCCTGGCCGAGAGCGTCGACGACGCCTTGCGGCTCTACCGCCTGCTTTCCTCCTTCGAGTACATGACGAGTTCTCCGACGCTCTTCAACTCCGGGACCAAGCACCCCCAGATGTCGTCGTGCTACCTTGTCGACTCCCCGAAGGACCAACTCGACTCGATCTACGCCCGCTACGCGGAAGTCGCGAACCTCTCAAAATTCTCGGGCGGGATCGCGCTCGCCTACCACCGCGTCCGTTCGCGCGGCTCGCTGATCCGGGGCACCAACGGACTCTCCAACGGCATCGTCCCGTGGCTGAAGACCCTCGACGCCTCGGTCGCCGCGGTCAACCAAGGCGGCAAACGCAAGGGCGCCTGCTGCGTCTACCTCGAGTCGTGGCACGCGGACATCGAGGAATTTCTCGAACTGCGCGAAAACACCGGCGATCCTCAGCGCCGTACGCACAATCTCAACCTCGCGCATTGGATCCCGGATCTGTTCATGCGCCGCGTCGAGGAAGACGGGGACTGGTCCCTCTTCGACCCGAAGGAAACCCCCGAACTTCCCGATCTCTACGGCGAGGCCTTCGAGGCCGCCTACGCAAAGGCCGAGGCCGAAGGCCGCTTCGTCAAACGCGTGAAGGCGCGCGCGCTCTACGGAAAAATGATGAAGACGCTCGCCGAGACCGGCAACGGTTGGATCACCTTCAAGGACGCCTGCAACCGCAAGGCGAATCAGACCGCCAAGCCGGGCAGCGTCGTTCACTCCTCGAACCTATGCACGGAGATCGTCGAAGTCAACGACGACGGCGAAACGGCCGTTTGCAACCTCGGATCGCTGAACCTCGCGCGGCATGTCGACGGCGGACGCGTCGACTACGCGAAGCTGGCCTACAACACGCGCACCGCGGTCGAGTTCCTCGACCGCGTGGTCGACATCAACTTCTACCCGACCGAACAGGCCGCGCGGTCCAATAAGCGCTGGCGCCCGGTGGGGCTGGGGCTTATGGGCTTTCAGGACCTGCTATTTCAGTTGGAGCTCGCGTTTGATTCCGAAGCCGCGCGCCGCCTCGCCGCGCGCATCCAAGAGGAGGTTTACTTCCACGCCCTCTCGGCGTCGTGCGACCTCGCCGAACGGCTCGGCCGCCATCCCTCCTTCGACGAGACGCGGGCCGCTGCCGGGGAACTGCAGTTCGACCTCTGGGGCGTCGCGCCGCGCGACGCGAAGCGCTGGACGGAGCTGAAGGCCCGGATCGCGAAGCACGGTCTGCGCAACGCGCTCGTGCTGGCGATCGCACCGACCGCGACGATCGCGTCGATCACCGGATGCTGCGAGTGCATCGAGCCGCAGGTTTCCAACCAGTTCAAGCGGGAGACGCTCTCGGGCGAGTTCCTCCAGATCAACCGCTTTCTGGCCAGAAAACTCCAGTCGCTCGGCCTTTGGACCGACGCGATCCGCTCGCGGATCAAGGCCGCAAACGGTTCCATCCAGGGCATCGCCGAAATTCCCGAGGAGGTTCGGCGTCTCTTTCGCACCGCTTGGGAACTTCCGATGCGCTCATTGATCGACCTTGCCGCCGCGCGGGGGCCGTTTCTGGACCAGAGCCAGTCGCTGAACCTCTTCCTCGAAACGCCGACGATCGGGAAGCTCTCCTCGATGTACATGTACGCGTGGAAATCCGGGTTAAAGACCACCTACTACCTGCGCTCCCGACCGGCGACGGAGATCGCGAAGATCGCTCCGGCGGCCGCGGCAGCGGCCGTCGCCTGCAGCCTCGAAAATCCAGAGTCCTGCGAGGCCTGTCAATGAGCCTGCTCGATCCCGGTCTGGACCTGACGCTGCGCCCGATGCGCTACCCTGCGTTCTTCGACTTCTATAAAACGGCGATCAAGAACACCTGGACCGTCGAGGAGGTCGACTTCTCGCACGACCTCGGCGACCTGCGCGACAAGCTCTCGGAGTCGGAACGCCACATGATCCGGCGCTTGGTCGCCTTTTTCGCGACCGGTGACGCCATCGTCGCCAACAACCTGGTGCTCAACCTCTACAAGCACCTAAACTCCCCCGAAGCCCGGCTCTACCTGTCGCGCCAACTCTACGAAGAGGCGCTTCATGTCGAGTTCTACCTGACTTTGCTCGACACCTACATTCCCGAACCCAAGGATCGGGAGGCAGCCTTCGCCGCGATAGAGAACATCCCGTCGATCAAGAAGAAGGCCGGCTTCTGCTTCAAGTGGATGAACTCGATCCACGCGCTGGAGGCGACGCGTACCGCCGAGCAGAGGCGCGTTTTCCTGCTAAATCTCATCTGCTTCGCCGGCTGCATCGAGGGTCTGTTTTTCTTCGCGGCCTTCGCCTATGTCTACTTTCTGCGCTCGAAGGGGCTGCTCAACGGACTGGCGGCGGGGACCAATTGGGTTTTTCGCGACGAGAGCATGCACATCCGCTTCGCGTTCGAGGTGATCAAAACGATCCGCGAAGAGGATCCGGGACTGTTCAATGAAACTCTGCAGGACAATGTGCGGCGGATGATGGCCGACGCGATCGAGGTGGAGATGGCCTTCGCCGAGGACGTGCTGCAGATGGGCGTCGCGGGCCTCTCCGCGTCGGCGATGCAGGAGTACCTGCAGTTCGTCGTCGACCGCCGGCTCGAGGCGCTCGCGATGAAGCCGATCTACGGGGTCAAAAACCCGTTCGGGTTCCTTGAACTGCAGGATGTGCAGGAATTGACGAATTTCTTCGAGCGGCGCGTCTCCGCCTACCAGGTCGCCGTCGCCGGGGAAGTCGCGTTCGGCGAGGATTTTTGAACGCCCGGAAGCTGCATCGCGCCGCCGGATCGGCATTGCTGCTGCCGTTTGCGGGGCTGTCTCTTCTCGGTCTCCGGCTCACTCACCCGTTGCATCGCTGAGCGCGGCCTTGTAGGGCTCGGCGAACTTGTCCGCCTTTAGAGTCGCTTTCGCGAGTGGGCTTTCAGCCACTGTGCGATCTCGTGCTCGTCGGTCCCGCCCGAGGAGACCTTCATCACGAAGTCGAACTTCTGGTTCTCGCCCGCCCGGAGATCAAAGCCGTTCATGCGCAGCATGAGGCGCATGGATTCCAAGCCCGTGCGTTTGTTGCCGTCCACGAATGGATGGTTCTTGATGATCGAATGGCCCAAAGCGCCAGCCTTGGCGAACAAGTCTGGATACAGGTCGGCTCCGCCGAACGCTGCCTGAGGACGGTAGACTGCGGACTCCAGCAGCCCCTGGTCCCTCACGCCGTGGGAGCCCCCCGAGACCTCGACAACGCGTTTATGCAGGAAGATGACTTGGTTCGGGTAGAGATAGTTCAAGCGTCGCTTAGCCGCTGCAGCAGCTTCCGGTCTTCATTGAGGAGGTCTTCGATCTCTGCGCGCAGCGGGGACGAGACTATGTCCTCGGCATGGCGGCGCAACACCAGTTCTACCCCCTCCCGAACTAATTCCGATTGGGGGATGCGCGTTCGCTCTGAAACGGCTTTGAGCGCCTTCAGCATCTTCTCGTCCAGTTTGGTCGTGTAAGCCTTGAGTGGCATGAGAATCCTCCTGAGCAAAGTATAGAGGCCTCTCTTTTCTATATCAATACTAATATTGCTTATTATTTTTGCAGCAATATGGGGGATTCCCCCTCGACCTTGTCGAGACGGTGGAGCGGCCTCAGTCCCTCGCGACCACGGTCGCGCGCAGGTATTCCCGGTTGAGCCGGGCGATGTTTGAGACGTTGATTTCCTTGGGACAGGCCTTCATGCACTCGTACTCGTTGGTGCAGTTGCCGAAGCCCTCGCTGTCGTGCTGCTCGACCATCCGCAGCACCCGCCGCGTGCGCTCGGGCTGTCCCTGCGGCAGAAGGGCGAACTGGGACACCTTCGCTCCCATGAACAGCATCGCCGAGGCGTTCGGACACGCGGCCACGCAAGCGCCGCAGCCGATGCAGGCGGCCGCGTCCATCGCCATTTCCGCGTTCTCCTGCGGGACGGGAATGGAATTCGCCTCGCAGGCCGATCCGGTCTTGACGCTGGTGTAGCCGCCGGCGGCGATGATGCGGTCGAACGCGCCGCGGTCGGTCACCAAGTCGCGGATCACCGGGAATGCGCGCGCGCGAAACGGCTCCACCGTGATCGTGTCGCCGTCTTTGTAGCGGCGCATGTGAAGCGAACAGGTGGTCTTCCCCCCGTCCGGGCCGTGCGCCCGGCCGTTGATCACCAGCGCGCACATCCCGCAAATACCCTCGCGGCAGTCGTGATCGAAGGCGATCGGATCCTTGCCGGCCTCGGTGAGGTCCTCGTTGACCATGTCGAGCATCTCAAGAAAGCTCTGATCCGCCGAAATGTTCTTCGCCTGGTAGGTCTCAAAGCGTCCTTCGGACGCCGCGTCCTTTTGCCGCCAGACGCGCAGCGTGAGATTCATCGTGCCAGCACTCATTTGTAGCTCCTCTGCGTCAGCTTTACATGCTCGAATTTCAATTCTTCCTTATGGCGCACCGGATCGGCCCCGTCGCCCTTGAACTCCCAGGCGGCGACGTGCGAGAACTTCTCGTCGTCGCGGCGTGCCTCGTTTTCCTCGGTCTGATGCTCCTCGCGGAAATGACCACCGCAGCTTTCCTCGCGCTCCAGCGCGTCGCGGCAGAGCAACTCGGCGAATTCCATGTAGTCGGCGACGCGGCCGGCGCGCTCGAGGCCTTGGTTGAACTCATCGGCGCCGCCGACGACCTTGACCTCCTTCCAGAATCGTCCGCGAAGCTCCCGGACGGCGCTGATCGCATCGGTAAGCCCCTTGGCGTTGCGCGCCATGCCGCAGTTGTTCCAAAGGATCTTTCCCAGGTCCCGATGGAAGGCCACCGCCGTTCGCTTGCCGTTCACGCCGAGCAGCTTGTCGATGCGCGCTTGAGCCTCTTTCTCCGCCGACGCGAATTCCGCCGCGTCGGTCGAAGGGCGCTCGTCGTACTTCACCCCGGCTAAGTAGCCGCCGATCGTCGCGGGAATCACGAAATACCCGTCCGCGAGACCCTGCATCAACGCGCTCGCGCCGAGCCGATTCGCCCCATGATCCGAGAAGTTCGCCTCACCGAGCACGAAGAGTCCCGGGATCGTCGACTGGAGATTGTAATCCACCCAAAGCCCGCCCATAGCGTAGTGCACCGCCGGGTAAATGCGCATCGGAACCTTGTACGGGTTCTCGTCGGTGATGTGATGGTACATGTCGAAGAGGTTTCCATACTTCGAGCGGATTGTTTCCTCACCGTCGCGCCTGATCGCGTCGCGAAAGTCGAGGTACACCGCGAGCTTCGTCTCACCGACCCCGTTGCCGCCGTCGCAGGCGGTTTTCGCCGCGCGCGAGGCCACATCCCGCGGGACCAAATTGCCGAACGCAGGGTAGCGCCGCTCAAGGTAGTAATCGCGCTCCGCCTCGGGGATCTCATCGGCTTTTCGGGTCTCCCCTGCTTTCTTCGGAACCCATACGCGCCCGTCGTTGCGAAGGCTTTCCGACATCAGCGTTAATTTGGACTGAAGGTCGCCCTTGACCGGGATGCACGTGGGGTGAATCTGCGTGTAGCACGGGTTGGCGAAATACGCCCCGCGCTTGTAGGCCCTGTAGCTCGCCGTGACGTTGCAGTTCGCCGCGTTCGTAGACAGGAAGAAGACGTTGGCATAGCCCCCCGTCGCCAGTACCACGGCGTGTGCCGAATGGCGTTCGAGCTTGCCGGTGACGAGGTTGCGCACGACGATCCCCTTCGCCTTGCCGTCGACGACGACGAGGTCGAGCATCTCCCGACGCTCCATCATCTTGACCTTGCCGGCGTCGATCTGGCGCATCAAAGAACCGTAGGCGCCGAGCAGCAGCTGCTGGCCGGTCTGGCCGCGCGCGTAGAAAGTGCGCGAGACCTGCGCGCCGCCGAAGGAACGGTTGGCGAGGTTGCCGCCGTACTCGCGCGCGAACGGGACGCCCTGCGCGACGCACTGATCGATGATGTTGTTGGACACCTGGGCGAGCCGGTAGACGTTCGCCTCGCGGGCGCGGTAGTCGCCGCCCTTGACGGTGTCGTAGAACAGGCGCCAGACGCTGTCGCCGTCGTTGGGGTAGTTCTTCGCGGCGTTGATGCCGCCCTGCGCCGCGATGGAATGCGCGCGTCGGGGAGAATCCTGGATGCAGAAGTTGAGCACGTCATAGCCCATTTCGGCGAGGCTTGCCGCGGCCGCGCCGCCGGAGAGACCGGTGCCGACGACGATAACGGTATATTTGCGCTTGTTCGCCGGATTGACCAGCTTGCAATCGAACTTATGCTTATCCCATTTCTTTTCGATGGGCCCGTCGGGAATCTTGGAATCGAGAATGCTCACAGCGCGCCTCCCCGGGTAAACCCGAATACCGGCAGCAGACCGAAGCCGACCGCGAACGCGATCGCGAGAACCAGCCCGACCCCCTCGATGCAGGGCGTGTAGCGGGGGTGGTTGAAGCCGAACGTCTGAAAGGCGCTCTTGATCCCGTGGCTTAAATGCAGGCCCAGCGAAACCATCGCGATGAGGTAAAACGCCGTGTAGGGAGCGACATGAAACCAATCGATCACATGCTCCCACAAGCTCGTTCCCGAGGCGTGCTGGATCTTGAAGGTGAAGATGTGGACGCCGAGGAAAATCAAAGTCATCAGGCCGGTGTACTTCATCGTCGATGATCCTATCGTCCGCCCGCCCTCGTTCTCGTTCATCTCGTAATCGCGGCCCCGGGCGAACCGGTTCTGGATGCTAACGCGCAGGCCCCAGCCGATGTGCACGAGAAACAGCGCCGCCAGGCCGATCTCCGCGGGAATCAGCAGAGGGTGATTCGAAAGGAAAGCCGCGTAGGAGTCGAACTTCTCCGCGCCCAAGTAAATCAACAAGTTTCCGGTCAAATGCGACGCGAGAAACCCGATCAGCAGAAGGCCGCTGAGCGCCACAACCTGCTTGCGCCCGATCGAGCTTCCAAACGCGTACTTCAAAAACCTCATAGAGCCACCCCCTTAGATTCTTCTGCGCAAAATACGTCGATTGAACTTCCGCGCTTCCCCGCGATCGAACGCGCCTCCACGGCGATCGCGTCAAGCGCGTCGTCGGAACGGACCGGTTCATGATGGAACAGCGCGAGGCGCTTCACTTCGGCCTTGATGCCGAGATCCACGCTGTCCTTCCACCGACTGTGACCCCAACCCCGCTTCAACTCGTACTCTTCATCGGTATATTGGGAGTCGCAGATCAACAGATCGGCGTTCCGGCAAAAATCTTCGATGCACCGATCTTGCCGTAAAGCCAACTCACTCGGCCCCGAAAAGGCCGCGTGGTTCTCATGATCGGTGAGATAAACGACGCTGCGCCCTCCCGGGAAATCGAGCCGATAGGCCAGGTTGACCCCGGGATGGTTCGTGTAAATCGTCTTCACGACGGCGTCTTCCGCTTCATAGGGCCGCGTATCGATATGGTGAAACTCGAGCTGGGAGGCCATATCCCCGACCTCAACGGGGAAGTAGTTGATCCCCATCTGGCGGCGGAAGATATTCTCGAAACTGTCGCCGATACTCTTGACGCTGTGAATCGTGAACTTATTCTTGGGGATGTAGGCCGGGACGAAGAACGGAAAGCCCTGGATATGGTCCCAATGCGTATGCCCGATGAAGATGTGACCGCGTTTCGCTTGGCCGGGATTGCGCCCCATCATGTCCATCCCCAGTTCGCGAATACCGGTCCCGCTGTCGAAAATGTAGACGTCGTCGCCGTGGCGTACTTCGACGCAGGAGGTGTTGCCGCCGTACTTGAGGGTGCTTTTTCCCGGAGCGGGGATCGAGCCGCGCGTTCCCCAAAAGCGGACTTTCAGGGGAGTCATGATTTCCCGACCAGCCCCTCGACCTTCGCCAGTAATCGGCCGATATCGTAGGGTTTGACGATGTAGTCGTCGGCGCCGAGACGCTTGGCCGCCTTGATGTCGACCGCGTATCCCTTCCCCGACGAAATCAGGATTTTCATGTCCCGAAGAGCGGGCTCCTTGCGCAGCCTCTCGCACACGTCGAAGCCGTGCATGCCCGGCATCAGCAGGTCCAAGATCAGCAGGTCGGGCTTGGCCTCGAGCGCGGCCTTGACCCCTTCGAGACCATCGACCGCCGTGACGACCTGGTAGGCTTGGCTTGTCAGGCAATGCTCGAGCAGTTCGACCATCGACGGATCATCGTCGACGACCAAAATCATGATTTTTTTGGACGGCGTCATGGAAAGGGTCCGTCCGGATTATGCCAAAATAAAACGGAAGGCGCGACTGTTTCGTCGCGCCCCCCGGTTTCCGTGAAATCACGCTTAAATCAGCGTTTTTCAGCCCCTGCGGCCCGGGCCCGCTCGGCCGCCAGCGCTTCGGCCATCTCGTAAAGCCGTTCGATGCGCAAAGTCGTGTCGGGATGCGTAATGAAGAGGTTGAAGAAGAAATTGTCCTCTTTTCCGACCGCCATCTGAACGATCTTCGAAGGCTCCGGCAAGGCCTCGGCGTCCCTCAACTGCTGAATCGGGTTTACCGTCATGACATGGGCCTGCGCCGCGACCAACGGAAGAATGCGCCGGTTCGCGATGTAGCCGGTCGGAGGACGCCAGGAGGTCAAAAGCCCCAGGCCCAGCGCCAAGGACTCCGGGTCCTTCGTCAGGATCGCCCCGCCCTCATCGGCGTGCCCCTCGCGCGTGCGCGAGGAGGCCATTTGGATGAGGGTGGCGATCACGGGCGCCCACAAGGCCATCAGCACCTTCACCAGGCTCAGAATGCCGGTCGCGGCCGCCCCGGCCGTGACCGGTTCGAACACCAGCGGACGCACCCGCTCGGCCTGTTTCTGATGAAAGTCGATCTCCACCGGCGCCGCTTCGGGCCGAATGCCGCGGGCGGATTTGCCGCCGCCCTGCTCGAGCTTCGTCGTTTCTCCGCGCGCGGCCCGTCCTGCGCCCTCGCCGCGGCCGAACGCCGCCTTCCACAACTTCGTGAAAATGCCTTGCGCGTGTCCGACCGCCCAAAGGACTCCGTAAGCGGTGAAGGCGATGCCCTGAGAGATCGTCCCGGCGATCGCGCCGAGCGCCATGTCCCGGTGCATCACGTGGTTGAACTCGTGACCCATCACGCCTCGAAGGGCGCGCACGCCGAGCTTTTTCAAATCCTGACGGTCGGCCTTCTCGAGCGCGGCCGCCACCTCCAACGGCGCCGCGTCTTCGGCCAGGTCCGGCAGCGATCCGCGAATCGCCCTGCGGAACACCGCGTAGGACTTGCTGTTCGGGTCGGTCGCCTTGATCAAGCGGATCAATCCCTCGCGCAGCCGTTCAGGGTTGAGCGTCATGTCCTTCATTTCAAGCGTCACGCCGACCATCGCGCTGTGCGGACTGCGTCCTGTCGCGAAGGCGTTGGGGACCGGCATCGGAACGCTGACCATCTCGGGCATCGGAATCGGCTTCTTCCCCTTCGCGGTCAACTCGGCGTTGATCTCCTCGCGCAGTTCTCGCATGATGCCGTAGACCTCGGGGTCCTCTTCCTCGCTCATCGGTTCGGCCTTCATCATTTTTTTGATGAGCCACTTCGAGAACCAGAAGGGTATGAAGGCCATCGCTCCGGCGATCGCGAGATTAACCCCGAACGACCCCAGCGCGAAGACTCCGAGCACGGCTTCGCTCAGCGCAAAGCCCAACGCCGCGAGAGACCCCAGCGCCAAGCCCGTCTTGAGCCAGTAGTTGAACTTGGGCCAGCGCTCGGGCTTTTCGAGTTCCTGTCCGTAGGGATGCACTTTCGTGGACGGCGCCGGAGCGCCCCGCTTAAGAAGCTTCCCCAACAGCCATTCGGTTCCCATCGCCGCGCGCTCCGGCGCGAACGCGATGAACAGGAAGGTCACCGGGGCCGAGAATCCGGTGATCGCGGCCCACACCCCGAGCCCGCCCCAGAGCAGATTGAACATCCGGGTCTTGCCCAGGAACATCCAAAGAGCGAAGGCGGCGTTCGTCCAAACCGGCGAATACCCGCTCAGCAGCGCGAAGACGACTCCGGTCATTACCCAGGTGTAGGCCGGGAAGCGGATCTGCTGCATCGAGCCGGGAACCGAGAACGGACGACCGCTTTCGGCCGAGGCGATGATGCGTCCAAGGAAGAACGCCACCGTCGTGATCGCCGGAAGCGCCGCCAAACCCATCAAACCGCCGAGGGAAAGCGGTGAGGCGGCGACCGATCCGATAAAGGGGGTCAGCAGATTCAAAGAGGCCCAGGTCAGCGCCGCGTCAATCCACCCTCCGGCGCCGCCGCCGGATTTGCTCATTGCCGCTATCGCCACGCCCATCCCGGCGACGCCTGCCAACGCGGGAAGTCCCGCCGCCATGGTCGCGGTGAACGCGCCGCTGGTCACGGCCAACACGGCCAATGCGGTCGCTCCGAGGAACGCTCCGATCATCAGGTCGAACGCGCCCTTGACGGGCTTCAGCCGCGGCGAATTGCGCAATCCCAGGCGATAGCGGGAATAAAGACCCAGCGGAAGCAGGATCGCTCCGGAACTCACCGCCCATACGGAGGCCGCGGGCATCGCGCCGAACACAGAGGGGAGCAGCGCGATCGCGGCCGCGTTCAGGCCGATCACCGCCCCCGCGCCGAACGCGACCCGTCCAATGGAGAGGGCGAAGGAAAGCGCGGCCCCAGCCCAGGTTCTCGGAGCGGGTAGGTTTTCATCCGCCGCGTTGACGGCGGGGGCATCCCGGAACAGAGAGCGGGAAGGAGCGGGAGAAGCGGGCGCGAGACTAGCGGTCCCGGCAGGGCCGCTGTGCCGGACGCTCAGGTGGCGTCCGGTGCGCGAAATCGCGGGAACCGGGGTCGCGTCGGACGCGGAGCGAGTCCGAAGGCCCAGGATCAAATTCATGATGCCGACGCCCGAGGCGTGGGCCTCGGCGCCGGTCGCTTCCGGCAAGGACTCGAGCGCCGCGGAAACGGCGCGGCTCTGAGCGGCGACGGCCCTCGCGGTGACGGCGCGCGGCGCGGCGTTTTGAGCCGCGGCGCTCACCGCGGGGACGGCGGCGGTCTTTAGCGATGCCGGAATAAAAACTCGCGCGGGCGCGGGGGCAGCGACGGAAGCCGCAGCGGGGGCCCCGATCGCCGCGTCGAGAACGGGCAAACTCCCTTCCAGCGCCAAACCGCCGCCGGGGATGCCCATCCCGAGGCCCGGCGTGAGCGCCTTCGGCGCGGAAAGCGCGATGCCGGCGTTAAATCCGCCGGGGACGGTCCCCATCGCGGCCGGCGCTCGGCCGACGACGGCGGCGACCGCGTCCCAACACCCGAACCCGGGGGCCGTAACGACCAGCGCGGCGACCAGCGCCGACGAAGTGAATTTACGGAACCATCCAATTTGAAGCGTCATGATACTCCCTCTTAATTCGAAGCTGAAATCAAATGCGTCGGAAAACTCCAACCGCCTGTTCAAGCAATCCCGAATGCGCAACCCGCCGGGCGATGACTAAATACCGCGCGAGATCCGCCTCGCTCATGCCCGTATCCCTTTTAACGCCGAGCCAAAGAATCTCGGCGGCCGTCTCTCCGTTCGGGCCGCGAAGCACCTTCTTCACGCCGTCTTCGGTGGTGGTAATCTCGAACGCCGGCTTGCGTCCCCGGCGAAGCTCCTGGCGAAAGGCGTCGGCCATTTTGCGGACCAAGCGCTCCTTTCCGGTCAGACGGCTCCACCATCCCGAGTTCTGCTTGACGAAACCGTCGAGCGAGCGGTGGATCGCGTCCGAAGTCTCGCGATAGAAGAGGATATCCGCCGGGGAGAGCGCGCCCGATTCGGACGGCGCCGCGGCTTCGGCCGCAAGCTCGACGGAGGCGGTCTTGAACCGGAGCTTCTTCATCCCCACGCCGACCGGGATCGAGGCTCCGAAAACGGCGGACGCGGAGATGCCTTCGGGCGCGTCGCCCTTCAGACGCTTCTGAACCCGATAGCCGACATAGGTCATCAGCGCCGAAAGGATCAGGAACGCCGGCGTCATCCAGCCGAACGCCGGAGCCGAAGTCGCCATCGCCTGCGCCGAGGCCTGCAGCCCCTCGACCTGCCCTTGACCGAGCAGCATCGCGATCAACGGCATGCCGACCGCCGAAAGAGAGCTTCCGAACAGGAAGGTCTGCAGGTAGTAGGTCTTAGGGGATACGCCCTTCGTTTCCTTAAAGAGCCGGTAGAGCAGCAGCCCCAGTCCGAGAACGCCGGGGATCGCGACGCCCATCGCCGCCGCCTGCCACAACCCCAGAGCCGGGGCGAGCTTCAAGAGCCCGATCGTGATCCAACCGCCGGCCGAGATCCCCAACAAGGATGCCATGACCGCGGTTCCCGCCTGCTTGCCGACCGCGTTAAACAGCGGGAGCGGATTCGACGGGTTGCGGATCGCGTCGACCGCCGCTTGTCCCTCGCGCTGTCGCAAACCTTCGAGAAGGTCGCCGTAAGCCTGGAACGCGAACGCGAAAGGAACGACCTGCAGGGCCATGCTGCCGATAATCAGCATTCCCATTGGGGTCGGCTGCAGCGCGGCCAGGCCGGCGATCACGATCGCGCTGGCGTAGCCGACCTTTCCGAGCATCTTGCTCGCCCGGGCGCTGAGGCGGTACGGCGCGAGCGTTCCCGCCTTGATCGCGGCGTTTTCCTTCGCCGCGGTCCCTCGGGAAACCCACCAGAGCGCCCCGGTCAGCGCCGCGAGCCCCGCGGCCAACCCGAGCGACGGCCCAAGCAGCGCGGCGCCCCCGACTCCGGTGATCAGCGGCATCGCCAAAAGCGCGGCGCCGTTGAACACGCCATGATGCACCATGCCGGAGACCAGCCCCTCCCGGACGTACAAGTAGGACATCAACAGCGCCTGCGCGACGCGAAGAGAAATCAAAAGAGGGTCGGAGACTTCATGCAGCACCGTGAAGAACAGCGCGGCCTCCGTGGCGGCGATTCCGAAAGCGGCCGGAAGAACCCAGGGGCGAAGCCTCTTCGCTTTCTCGGTCAGCTTCTCCGCGGCCCATACGGCCTTCTTGACCAACCAGGTCGCCCCGATCCCGGACATGCCGATCACGCCCGCGCGAAACGCCGCCTCTTCCCAGTAAGGAGCGTTGAAGGCGCCCATAAACAGCATCTGTGCCTTTGCGAGCAGACCCGCGACCCAAGGCCCGAACATCGAAAAGGCCTCGGGGCTCGCGAATTCCGGCATCGCGTAGCTCGAGTTGAACACGTAGCCCAGCGCCGGCGCGGCGGCCTCGACGGCCACATCAAGCGCCAGCATCGCCAACGCGGTAAGGGCCCCGATGCGGATCGCCCGCGACAGCTTCATCGCGGGCGAAGTCGGGACAGCGGCGGCGTCGACGGAGACGGCCGGCGGGCCCTGGGCGCGCGTGCGCAGCCACGCCCGCACGCCGTAGATCGCGGCGGCCGCCGCGGCCAGCGAACCGACGGCGACGAGCACCGGCGTGAATCCCGCCGGCAGCGCTGCCAAACCCAGAAGCGGAAGCGAGAGCAGCGCGGCGCCGCTCATCTTGCGGACGGAACTCCCGTCCTTGCGGGCGACAAAGGCGCCGTCGGAGTAATCGACCAGCACGGAATCCCCGTTGGCGATCGCGCCGGCGAGTTCGCCGTCGACCAACGCGTCCTCCACGTCGTGTTCGATCGCCTGTTTGACCGGCCGAGCGCCGTATTGGCGGTTCTCCAGGCCGGCCGCGTCTTCCATAATCCGATTTCGCGCGGCTTCGCTCAGGGAGACCTTCATCCCCTTCACGGAAAGCCGCTCGTTGAGATCCGCCACGCGCAGGTCGAGAATCCTGCCGATCTCCTTCTCCCCGAGTTGATTAAACACGAGCACGCGCCGGCGTCCGATGCGGTTGAAGAACTCCGGTCGCATGGATTCTTTGAAAGCGTTCAGGTAGCCGTCGTGATAATCGCCGCCGTTGTCGACCTCCACGGTCTCCTCATCCTGGATGAAGCCGATGCGCCGCTTCTTCCGGACCTGGGCCGCGAGGCTGCCGCCGATGTTCGAGGTCAGCACCATGATGGTGTTGGAAAAGTCCACCGTGCGGCCCTGCCCGTCGGTCAGCCGTCCATCCTCGATCACCTGCAAAAGAACATTCAGCACGTCGGGGTGCGCCTTCTCGATTTCGTCGAGCAGAACGACCGTGTGCGGATTGCGGCGCACCGGCTCGGTCAAGCGGCCGCCGGCTTCGTAGCCGACGTAGCCGGGAGGAGCGCTGATGAGCTTGGAGACGGAGTGCTTCTCCATAAACTCGGACATGTCGATGCGGACGATATTCTTCTCGGATCCGTACTGATTCTTCGCGAGCACCCGGACGAATTCGGTCTTTCCGACGCCGGTCGGCCCGAGCGCGACGAAAACGCCCACAGGCGCCTTTTCCTCTTTATAGCCGAGACGCCCGCGTCGGATGGCCTTCACCGTCGCGTCGACGGCCTCTTCCTGCCCGATCAGTCGGGAGTTGAGCGCGTCGGGAAGCGACTTTAGATTCTCCAGGTCGTCGGCGGTGACGTCCGCGACCGGGATGCCGGTGCGAAGGTTCACTTCGAACGCGATGTGCTCGGCGGCGACCTCGGGCGTTTTCCCTTCCTCGGGGGCTATTTTCTTCTCGGCGACCTGCATCTCGACCTCGGCGGCGGCGTCGTCGAGCAAATCAAGCGCCGAACGGGGAAGACTCCGGTCCTTGATGTAGCGGGCGGCCAGGCGAACCGCGGACTCCACCGCTTCCGGGGTGATCGTGACGCCGTGCTTCTTTTCGTAGCGGTACTTCACTCCCTCCACGATCTCGATCGCCTCTTCAGGGGTCGGCTCGGCCAGCTTGACCGGGTTAAAGCGTTCCATCAGCGCGCCGTCTTTCTCGATCTTGCGGAACTCCTCGAACGTCGTCGTTCCGATCACGGCGACGTCGCCTTCGCTGAGCGCTTCCTTAAGAAGCTGGGACGCGTCGGTCGCGCCCTCGGCTCCGCCGAGCCCCATGATCATGTGGATCTCGTCTATGAAAAGGACGATTTTGCCCTTCGCGGCCTTCGCCTCGTCGAGCACGCCTTTCAAGCGCGCCTCGAACTCGCCGCGGTACTTGGTCCCGGCGATCAGCGATTTGGTGTCGATTTGAAAAATGTTGACGCCCTCGAGCTGGGGGATTTCCCCCGCGACGACTTTCTGCGCGAGCCCGCGGATTAAATGCGTTTTGCCGACGCCCTTCTCGCCGACCGCGAGCGGGTTGTTGCGCTCGACGCGAAGCAAAGTCTTCACCATCTGGCGGATCTCGTCGCGGCGCCCGATCAGCGGCGGGTAGGCCTTCTTCACCGCTCCGGCGGTGATGTTCGTGCCGAACTCGTGCAGTTTGGCGAACCTCGCATCCTTCTCATCGACGAGCTTAAAGCCCTCGTCTTTTTTCGACGGCGTCTTCTCGACGCCTCCGTTGTAGACGATCAGATCCGTACTCGACGACGACCCCTTCGGGGCGATCCCGCCGGAGGGTTCGAAGCCGCGGGCTTTCGCCGCGGCGAGAAGCACATCCATGCCGTCGAACGCCTCCGCATTGCCGCCGTTTTGCGGACGCCGGGGGGCGTAGCGTTCGATCAGGTTCTGCACCGCCGCCCATTCCGTCTTGGAGAGCAGTTCGGTGGCGACGACCTTGTCGGTGTTCTTGGGATCGGTGTAGAACTTAATCGACGCGACGCGCGTGCGCAGCGCGGAGATCCGGCGCCGCAGCTCGGCAAAGCTCTGTTCCTCGGTTTCCTGAGCGCCGATCTTCTTGTCGGCCGCGTCAAGCAGATCCCCGATCAACTGATTGACGGCGTTATGGCGAAGCGCTTCGATCTGCGCTCGGGAGTCGTCGGTCTGCTGATTTTGCGACAAGGCGTCATCGAGCAGCTTCACCGCCTGCGCGTGGCGCGAAATCCCGTTCGAATTGAAATTGGCGAGTCCCTTCAGCGTCGAAACGACCGACCGCGTCTTCTCCGCTCCTACGAAATTCAAGTAGAGGTAGTCCCCCCCTTCGAGCGCGGCGGCGTGGCCGCGTTCGGCCAACTCGGCCATCGCCTTGATCTGCGCTTGCTGATCGACGCCGACCTCGGAGGCGATCAACTGCTGCATGCTCCAATCCACGAGTTCGCCCTTCGCGAAGCCTTTTTGAAGCTGATCGAGGAAGCTCTGAGCGGTGGGAGACAACGGCGCGCGCGAAGACTCGTCCGCCGCGTTGCCGCGGGCGACCCGGCCGAACAGACGGCCGATCGCCGGCAGCAGGCCCGAGCGGGACGGCGTCGCGGGGGCGGCCGCGGACAGATCCGCGAACGCCGACGCCGAAGCATCGGCGCCGTTTAAGTCGAACGAGCGGCCGGCCTCCGTCTTCATCGCGGCGCCCGACATCGTCTCAAGCTTAGGCAGAGACGCCGCGCTTTCCTTAAGGGAGTCCAGCGCGGGCTTTTCGCGCCGCTCGGACGCGGGGAGCGCGGTCCGAGGCGCCGGAGCGGCCGAAGATTCCAAACGCTGAACCGGGGTCAAGCGCGGGAGATGCGACGGAGTCGGGGAGATGGCGGGAACGGCGAGGGCGGAGGCGACGGCTCCGATCGAAGCCGAGGGAAGCTGGGGGAGCGCGCCGTCAAGCGACAGGGACCCGAGTCCGGGAGCGCTCAGCGAGGGAGCGAGCGGGGCGGCAAGCGACGCGGCGCCGGGGATTCCCCCGAGCGAAAGTCCGCTTGAAGCGGAGAGCGGGGCGATCGACCGGGCGACGGCGGCGGCGGCGGCGGGTCCCGGAGCCGCGAGGAAAACCGCGACGGCGAGCGAAGAAGCGATGAGTTTAACGGCGACGGGCTGACGGCTCTTGGAATTCCCCATGCTATCTTGACACTCCTCTGGCCGCCCTTTAGGGCGATGGGGCATGATATCGCCTTCTATAAGGAAACCTATGGGCCATGGGGGCCCCTGGAAGAAGAAAAGATGGCCTGAAACGCCTTGGGACCTTTGACCTACGTCAACCCTGGGAGTTGAGCGCCGTCAACCGCCGATGGCGTTCATCGCGCGGTCGGGGCGCTTGAACGCGGGACTGGCCACAAGGTGTCCCGGCCCTTTCAATCGAACCGCCGACCCCATCAACGCGGCGAGTTCCTCGTCGCTCGCGCCGGAGCGGAGCGGGCCGCGCAGGTCGCGCGCCTCGGTCGCGAACAAACAGGTGCGAAATCCGCCGTCGGCGGTAAGCCGGATGCGGTCGCAATCCCCGCAAAACGCGCGCGTCACCGACGCGATCACCCCGACTTCCCCCCGTCCGTCACGGTAGGCAAAACGCTCGCAGGTTTCGCCGGGTTCGCGAACGCCCGGTTCCAGCGGATAGTCCTTCGCGATGCGGGAAACGATCTCTTCCGCCGGAACCAGCATGTCCCGGCTCCAAATGCGGTCTCCCTCGAGCGGCATGAACTCGATAAAGCGCAGCGACAATCCCTCGTCGCGAGCCCATCCGGCGAGCTGCGAGATCTCCGCGTCGTTGACGCCGCGCATCGCGACCGCGTTGATCTTAAGCGCCGGACCGGAGAACCCCGCCGCTCGGGCCGCCTCGATCCCGGCGAGCGTGCCGTCGCGGGAATCCCTTCGGGTCAACGCCCGAGCGCGATCCCGGTCCAGGGAATCGAGGCTCACCGTCACGCGGTCGAGCCCCGCGTCGCGCAAGGCCGCGGCGAATTCGGGAAGAAGCAGTCCGTTGGTCGTCATCGCGATCGAACGCGCTCCCGGGATGGACCGCAGTATGACGATGAACTCCGGGAGCCCGCGCCGCAGCAAAGGCTCTCCTCCCGTGATTCGAAAGCGCTCGACTCCCGCCTTCGCGGCGACGCGCGCGACGCGCGCGAGTTCCTCGAAAGTCAGGAGACCGCTTTTCGGAAGCCACTCGGGCTGCGCGGGCATGCAGTAGACGCAGCGCAGATTGCACCGGTCCGTGACGGAAATCCTCAACTTTCGGGCTCGGCGCCCGAATCCGTCTTTCCACATAGGATTAGTATATCAACCGCGGCGGGGTCCGAGCAGCGCGCGGATCTGTTTCGCCTTCTCCGGAAGGCCCCGCTGATCGGCCGCCTCGGCGAATTTCACCAGCATCTCGCGCACTTTCTCGTCATTCGGGTAATGGCGGGCCCACTCCAAAAGGACCTTGCCGGCGAACGCGGATTTAAAGGTCCAATGGAACTGAAACAGGACGTCGAAATCCTCGGGGGTCAATTCACCGGTATGCGCCAGCCAACGGGTCAGCAGCAGCCGCCGGTTCGGGTCCGGTTCCATACGGGAGTCGTTGCGATCGAGAAGCTCCGAGCGCCCTCCGAGAAACACCCCTTTCGGCGCCGCGTATTCCAGCAGCGGAAACCCGTCCTCGTTGATCGGCCCCGGCCAACCGGCGATTCCCCGCGCATGAGCATCGTCGTAGGCGTGCAGCGCGAAGAACGACGCCGGGGTAGAGATCAAGGCGCCGGCCAAGGATCGCCGCACCGCCGGCGCCCGCATCCGGGCGGCCGCGGCGTCAAGGTCGACTTCCACGCCGCCCTCGCCGGCGACGATCAGGATGTCCCGTCCCAGCGTCCAGACCTGGACGTCGGGAAAAACCACCGCGACCGTTCGGATCACGAGGCGAAGCATGTCATCGGTCATAAAGTAGGTGTGCAGCCACTGGACGAACAGACCCCGCTTGTTGAGGCGGCTGCGCGCCATCTCAAAAAATTCGCGCGTATACAAATCGGAGATGCCCGCCATCCACGGATTGGAGGGTTCGCTGACGATGACGTCATATCGCTTTTCCTCGCGGGCCAGCAGAAGGCGGCCGTCGGTCACGCGCAGATTCAGGCGCGGATTTCGCAGCACGCCGCCGTTCGCCTTTTCAAACAACGCCGCCCCCTCCACGACTCCCCGCGAAATTTCGGCGACCGTCACCTGATCGACCGGATGCGTCAACGCCGCCGCGGCGCTGACCCCGCTGCCCAAACCGATGACCAACACCTGTTTGGCCTCGGGCCTAAGCAGCAACGGCGTCTGCGCGAGCATGATCTGCGTCGTCATGTCGAGCCCGTCGGTGGCATCCACCTTGCCGTTCACGCGCAATTGCAAAATCTCCCACCCGTGCGTCACGGCGACGGTCGCGTTGGCGCCGTCGCGGTAATAGAGGATTTTCGCCTCCTGCTTCTGCTCCGCGAACTCGGCGCGCGTAAGAGCGGGCGCGTTGAGCCGATGCAGATAGGAGCCGGAAATCAATTCCCCCCGATCCCACGGACCCCCGAAAACCGCGAACAGCGTCCCGGCGACGAGCGCCGCGCCGCCCCATCGCGCGGCCCGGCGCTCAGCCAGTGCGGCGAAGAGCGCGAAGCCCGCCGTTAAATTGAGCGCGGCCGCCGCAGAGAGCAGACCCCGCAATCCCAAAAGGGGCATCAACACGAGTCCCGCGGTGAGCGCTCCGATCACATTGCCCAGCGTGTTGAGTCCGAAAACGCGGCCGATTCCCGCGCCGATCTTTTCCCCCCGGCTGTCCGCCGCCGCCGCGACCGGAAGTCCCGCCCCGAGAAGCGCCGCGGGGACCAACATCACGGCGAAGCAGAAGGCGCACTTTCCGGCCTCATAGAGGAAAAAAGCCTCGGGAACGCGAGGGACCTGAGCCGCCCACCAATGAAAGAGGAACGCGAGCTTCGGATAGAACGGAGTCCCCGCGAGAACCGCGATGCCCAACGCCGATTGAAGCGCCGCGAACACGAATACCGGCTTCCGGATCCGGCCGATCCAACGGCGCATCACCGCCGCGCCCAACGCGATCCCCGCGACGAAGGACGCGAGCATCACCGTGAACGAATAGGTCGACGCTCCCAGCACCAGCGCTAAAAGTCGGATCCAGCCTATTTCGTAGCACAGCGCGGCGAACCCGGAAAGAAACGCCGCCGCAAGAAGCGCCGTCCGCACCCGGCCCGTCGTCGGCGGGAACCCCGGGGCGCGATCCGCGGCAAAAGTCGCGCCGGCGGTCGGGCCCCATCGGGACAGCGCCAACGCGCCGAGACCCACGCCGACGTTGATGATCGCCGCCACGGAAGAACTCAGCGCCAATCCCAAATTCGCAATCGCCCAGAAGCCGGCGAAGACGACGCCGAACGCGGCGCCGACGCTGTTGATCCCGTAGAAACCGGAAAGCCCTTCTCCGGAATCAGCCCCCCGCACGGCCGCCGCGCGAACCAAAGCGGGAAGCGTCCCCCCCATCAAGGCCGTGGGGATCAAAAGGAACACCGGAGCGAACCAAGCGGACGCGCTCGCGAACACGCGCGGCGCGAGGACGCCGCATAATCCGATGCCGATTTCCAAACGGCCGTAAAAATCGAGAGGATCGTCGACCCGGTCGGAAATCGGGCCCAGCCCGGCGTAGCCGGCCGCCATCCCGCCGAGGAAGGACGCGAGTACGGCGGCGTGCGCGACGGCGGTGTTCCCGAATAAAACCGCGAGGTCCTCCGCCCATACGACCTCGTAGATCAGACCCGAGAAACCCGAGAAGAAAACAAGCAGGCGCAGCATGAAGGGGAAGCTATCCGCGTCGGGATGAGAGCGTCTTCGCGAACCAGTCCGCGGCGCGTTTCGACAACCAGGCGCGGCGGTCCAAATAGGCGTGGCCCGCCCCGCGCGCGAGAATCAAACGACCGCGCGCGCCGGCCGCCGCGCGGATGCCCCGGGAGACGGCATCGGGAATCACCTCATCGGCGGTACCGTGTACGAGCAGAATCTTCGCGTGGGAACGCGCCACCGCCGCCGCCGGGTCGAACCGGCGCACCGCCGCGCGAAAATCCCCGATCAGCGCCGTGGGGGACTTCACCCGAAGCGGAGCGCAGTGGGAGCGGATGAAAGGAGAGTTGGAAGGCACGATCATTTCCGGCCCTCCGACCGGAGAAACCGCCATCGCGGTTTTGATCGAGGGCGCCTCACCGAGCAAATTCAGCGCGGTCCAGCCTCCCATCGAAAAACCGAATACGCCCAGGCGGTTCCTGTCGACGCCGCGGCGGCGCGCGAGATAGCGCAGCGCGGCCTTAGCCTGGGATATCAGAGTGGAAAACCGGTAGAAGCCCTCGCTGCCCCAAGCGCCTTGAAAGCAGAGGCGAAACGACGCGACGCCCTCGGCCAATAAGGCGCGCTGGACATCGACGTTCTGCTCCGAGCCGGGAAACCCGTGAAGCATCAGCACGGCGGGAACGGCACGGCGCACGACGGGGGTCGCGAAAACCCCGACCATCTTGACTCCCTCCATGCGGAAGGTTTCTCCGGCGCTGCGAAACTTCATTCCCTGATTGTGCCTAAAAAACCCCTTGAATTAAAAGGGAAATTTGATTGAAATAGACAGTGGCCCCCCGGCGTATTGAAGGGGAGAGGCTCCGCATCGGGACCGGGATCCGATCGGCCTTCGGCCACAGGACGACAGCGGTGATCGACGCCAAAGAAATCGTGGAACGCTACACGCCGTACGCGTACACGATGGCGTATCGGTTGACCGGGAATCAGGCCGAGGCCTGGGACTTGACCCAAAACGCGATGCTTCGCGTGATGCGCAGCTTCTCGACCTATGACCCTAAATACAAAGTCGAACAATGGCTCTACCGCATCATCCAGAATCTTTTCATCGACCGCAAGCGGCAGGTCAAACGCAAACAGGAAACCGCCCTCGAAAGAGATTCCCGCGAGGAAGGCGCGCGCCTGTCTCCGGCCGACACCCTCATCGACGGAGCCCCGACGCCCGAGCAGAGCGCGGAGAGCGGCGATCGCGGACGGGCCGTGCGCGACGCGCTCGACGAATTGCCGGAAGAAATGAAAATGGCGATCATTTTGGTGGATATTGAGGGCTTTTCATACGAGGACGCCGCGCGCGTTCTCGAAGTCCCTGCGTCGACGCTCGGCGTCCGGGTTTTCCGTGCGCGCAAGCTTTTAAAAGAACGGCTCCGCCCGTTCATGGAGGGAGTCTCATGAGCGTGTTTCGCTGCTGGAGCGTGAGGAACGTGCTGGACCTCTTCATCGACCATCGCCTGACGAGCGACGCGGATCATTGGGTGGCGGAACATCTTCAGGACTGCGCCGCCTGCCGCGCCCAAGCCGAGGCTCTCTCTCCCGTGCCCGAGCTGAAAGCCTCTGCGGCACAGTTGCCCGCCGGACTGCAGGAATCCATTTTGGAGGCGTTCGAGCGCGGGGAAAGCGAACGCGGCGGGCTTCCCCGCCTCCAACCGGCCCAGGCTCTTGCGCTCGTCTATTGTCTCGCCCTCGCCGGCCTGCACGCGGCCAAACAGCCGCCCTCTCAGGCGAACGCGCCCGCCGCGCTGGAGGACGTATCCCGATGAACCTTCGCTTCGCCGCCCTCCTCGACCACGCCGGCAAGGCCGTCCTCATCGCCGCGGCGTTTCTACTGCCGATCGCGTTCTACCTTGAAACCTTCGACCCGGCACTCGTGAAAGACGTCACGCTCTCGAGCGCCGCAGTGCTCGCCGCAGCCGCGTGGATCGCCTTGCAGATCGAAACCGGCCGCGTGGAGATTCCGGTGTCCCGCGCTCCGCTGGCGGCCCTCACGGCAGCCGCCGTCGTTTGGGCCCTGTTTTCCTACGCCGCCGGCGACCCGGCCGGCGCCCCCTGTCTTTCGGCCACCCGCTCGGTGTCCTTTTTGCTACTTTTCGGAGCGGTTCTGCTCGGACCCGCCTCGGTCTCGTTCGCGGACGCGTTGACCGGCGCGCTTTGCGCCGCCGGCGCGCTCGGCGCATTCGCCGATTTTCTCCCTGCCTTGGGCGCCGCGCACCGCTCGCAATGGGCGGTGCTCGCCGCCGCGTCCGTCCCGCTCGCTCTGGCCCGCTGGGCCGATCCGGAGTCCTCGACGGTGAAACGGGGCGCGTTCGCCGCCTGCGCGGTCGGCTCGCTGTGGACGGTCTGCCGCAGCGGCGAACCCGACGCGCTCGCCGCGCTCGCGGCCGGCGGGTTCGCGCTCGCGGCGACCGCCGCATCGATGCTTCCCGATCCCCGCATCCGTGTCGCGGGGCTCGCGGCGTTCGCGGCCGCTCCGGCCGCCCTCTGGGCGTTTTTGTCGAACCCGGCGCCCGACGACGCCGCGCTGCTCGCCTGGTGGACGCGCGGCCAATCCGCACGAGAGGCGGCCGTCGCCGCGTGGAACGTCCGCCCCTGGACCGGCTCCGGACTTGCGACGGTCGCGGACGCGGCCGGCGGAGAACCGTTTACGACCGCAGCGGAAACCGGAGGATTCGGTCTGGCGCTGTGGGGGCTGCTGACCGCCGCCGTGCTGATTCTCTCCTGGCGGGAAATCCGACGCCGCGCCGACGCGGGCGAATACCGCGCCGCCGGACTGATCGCTGGGCAGCGTTCGGCGTTCGCCGCGCTGATCACCGCGGGGCTACTCGGCGGAGCGACGCGTGCGCCCGCCGCGGGCGCCGCGTTTTGGCTTCTCGCGGCGTCGGTCGTCGGACTCTCGACCGAACGCGGCGCCGCGCGCGTATTCGTCTTTCCGATTCCCGCGCCGGCGGCGCTGCGCCGAGTCCTGCTACTGCCGCTCACCGCGGCCGTCGCGCTGTTTTTTTCCTGGAATGCAGGACAATGGCAGTCGGACCTGTCGCTGAACCGGGGCGTCTTCCAATACCGCCGGGGCGAGAAAGAGGCGGCGCTGCTGCATTTGGCGCAGGTCTTTGACAGCTACCGGGAATCCGCGCGAGCGCGGTTTCTCTCCGGCGAGATTCATCGCGGCGACGGCGCCCCGGAAGCGGCTCTTGCGTTTTACAAGGAGGCGCAGCGCCTCGATTCCAAGCATCCGAAGGCGGGCGAGCGCGCCGGGCTGATGCTTGCCAAGCTCGGACGCTACGTGGAAGCTGAAACGGAATTGACGGCCTTTCTCGCGACCCGGCCCGACGCCGCGAACGCCTACGAAATCCTGATCGACGTCGAGCAAAATCTCGGACGCGAGGAACTCGCCCGCGACGCGGCGCTGCAGCTCGTGCGCCTCGACCCAGACCAGTCGCGCTACTGGCGCCTCCTGGCAGAGCAGTATCACGGCCTGCACCGCACGCTGACCGCGCGGCGCCTGTTCGACAAGGCGTCTCAGGTCGGCGAACTCGCCAAGCTCCAGACGAAAACGCCCCGCGGCTGATCCCCGCTGAAATAAGCGGGACGCTTCCTTCGTAGGGATGTTGAGGCCGGACACCGGCCCTTACGGAGGAACAATGAAACTGTCAAACGGCATCTGGATCACCCTCGGCACGCTTACGACGGCCTCGCTTCTCGGCATCGGCCTCACGACGCCGATTCTCGATACGATGAGACCCGACCCGGATCAATTCCTGGGCTGGGCGCGCGAAGTGGAGCCGCCGCTGATGAACACGCCGCAGTCCGCGGACGAGCACGTGCAGACCTTGCTCCCGACGTTGTTCGTCGAGGAGCCGGAGGCCCGCAAGGCCGCGATCGAGGCGCTTCAGGTCGCTTTCGCCTACGGCGGCGAAGACGAGATCTCCGCGGAAACCCGCGAAGAGGCGGCCGGCGCGCTGATCGAGGCGTACGCGGAAACCGACGCCGAAACCACCGAAGGGCTGGCCGAGCGCAAGCGCGTGCTGGACATGCTGATCACGCAAATCGGCGGTGAGACGGCACGGGCGTTTACGGCGCAGATCGTGGCCTCCGCGTCGGAGCCGGGCGTGCGCGGCGCGGCGCTGGCCGCGCTGGCGGACAAGAATTCCTTCCGCGACACGACGGTGGACGCGCTGGCGCTGGAGGCGATGAAGGACGCGGCGGTCCCGGATGCGGTCCGTCCGAAACTGCTGCGCCGGATCAAAGGGCGGAAGGCGGAGAAGGAACTGATCGAGCTGCTGGAGAAGGATCTCGACGACGCGGGTCTGAGACAAACGGCCGTGGAGATTCAAAACCTCCATAAGCCGGAATTGCTCGGCGCGGTGATCTCGCGGCTCGATCAGCGCGGCCTGCTCGCGAACCCGAAAACCATGCCGTGGTTCAGTCGGAAACTGCTCTCCGAGCACATCCGAAGCGTCGACGAACCGGGGCTCGTCAAGGCGCTGAAAGTGGTCTGGATGCGCCCGTCGCTGACCAAGGGCACCTTCTCGGCCGCGCAGGCTCGGCTCGAATCGGCGGACCCGGCGATCCGGCGCATGATCGCGAGGCTGGTCCCCGACGCGGTGAAGTACGAGGGCATCGACGCGGAGGCCGGGGCGCAGATGCTCAGCGCGCGGCTGCTGATCGAACAGGATCCGGCGGTAAAGGGACAGATCGAGGGCAGCCTCGGCGAGGTCCGCAAGGCGCTCGAAGCCCCCTCGGCGGCGCCCGCGGCGATCCCCGTCGAATAGGAGGATGAATCGAAGCCCCGGCGCTCCCGGCGCCGGGGCTTCCTTTTATCCTTCCTCCGTCTCGATCTCGAATTCGGGCGGCTTGGCCAAGTGCTTTTTAACCGTGCAGAGGTTGGCCGTTGAAATGACGCTCTCGCGATACTTCTCGGGGAAGCCCTTCGGGAGATGAATCTTAAGAGAAACCTTCGAAACCCGATGCTCGGCGTCGTCCCAATGGGCAGTCTGGGTGATCGAAAGCCCCTCGGTCGGCAACTCGCGTTTTTTGCAGAAACTCAGCACGAAGATGCCGGCGCAGGTGCCGAGTGAGGCCAAAAACAGCTCGAACGGCGCGGGCGCCGAGCCGTCTCCCCCCGCCTCCTTGGGCTGATCGGTCATCACGGTTTGTCCGTTAAACGACGCGGCGACCTTTTTCCCTCCAGGAAAGGTGATTTTCATTTCCATCGCGGGTCTCCTTTTTTAGTCTTGTCTTTTAGATGCGCCGCAGCCGAAAAGGATTCATGGGGAATTGTCTATGCTTTCCCTATGAAACCACGCATCAGCATGATCACGCTCGGCGTCAACGACCTCGCCGCTTCCATCGAGTTCTACGAAAAGGGCCTCGGTTTTCCACGCATGGACTCTCCGCCGTCGGTGGCGTTTTTCACTTTGAACGGCTCCTGGCTCGGCCTTTACGGACGCGACGCACTCGCGGAGGATGCAACGGTCTCTCCTACGGGCTCCGGCTTCGGCGCCTTCGCGCTGGCGCACAATGTGGAATCAGAGGCGGAGGTGGACGCGGTGATCGCGCAGGCCGAGGCGGCGGGCGCGACGGTGGTGAAGCGTCCGCAGAAGGTGTTCTGGGGCGGCTACAGCGGCTACTTCAAGGACCTCGACGGGCACCTCTGGGAAGTGGCGCACAACCCGCTGTTTTGGGTCGGGCCGCGGGACGAAGAGTAGGCGACGCACGCCGCACTGCCTCCCCTTGACTAATTACGTGATATCGCCAATAATATTACAATGAAGCCGGAGAAGCTTCTGCAGCGGGCCAGGCAAAATCCGTCTGGGCTCCGATTCTCCGAGTTATGCAAGCTGGCTGAAGCATTTGGGTTTACCCTTCAGCGCCGGAAGGGTTCTCATCGCATTTATGCCATGGACCGTCTACGGGAGATCATGAATTTTCAGGATGATGCGGGCAAAGCCAAGGCGTATCAGGTTAGGCAACTTCTTGACTGCGTGGACCGCAACCAATTGACGATCGGAGGCGAACCAAATGACTAATCAATTTGAGAGAAAAGTGTTCTATAGCGCCGAGGACAAGTCTTGGATCGCCCTCGCCCCAGAACTGCCCGGCTGCTCGGCATTCGGCAAATCGCCGAACAAGGCGCTCGAAGAACTGGAGACGGCTATCGGATTGTGGCTGGAAACGGCGAAAACAAAACGGTGGCGCGTTCCGAAACCCGTCGCGTCCCGCGAAGCGGGCGGAAAAATCCTGCTTCGTCTGCCCCGGGAATTGCATCAGGAGTATCTCGGGTTAGCCGCCGAGGACGGCGTCTCGCTCAACCAGTATATGCTGTACGTGCTGGCCCGGTACCGGGAGCTGGGTCACCTCGCGCGCCACACGAAGTGACTTGCCGGAAGTTGACTTGGTGACTTGGTGTCAGGCCGTCACTTTGTCACTTTTGCTCGTTGATTGGTGGGACTTGGTGTCAGACTTGGTGTCAGGCCGTCACTTACTTGGTGTCAGGCCGTCACTTTGTCACTTTTGCTCGTTGATTGGAGTTGTGACGCATCCGTGAGTTTTGAAATTGACCGGCATGCTGATTTTCCGCGGCAACTCGTTGGGAAATTGCGCGAAAGTGACAAAGTGACGGCCTGACACCGATACTGACACCGATACTGAAATTAGCGTGAGGCTGCGACTTAACGCCGCGCGGCGGCTTGTTCGGCGGGGGCGGCGAGCTGTTTGATGCGGTAGGACTCGTAGAAGTCCTTGATCCCTAAAAACATCGTCTCGGCCAAGCGCGTCCGGTACTGCGGCGTGCGGATGTCGCGCTCCATCTCAGGCAGGATGATGTAGGCCGATTCCGTCAAAATCGCGGGCATGAAGGTCTGCCGGCAGACGTAGAGATCGCCCCAACGAACGAACTCGTCGGCCAACTCCGAGTGCCGTTTTTGATACGACGCGTGCACCGCCTCCACCAAAGGGCGGCTTTGCGGCTGATAGTAGAAGTTCATGAAGCCCCGGGGCTTCTCGAACGGATCGATCGTGACGGGGAAGGCGTTTAAATGGACGCTGACGTAGATGTCAGCCAACTGATTCCACGCGAGAAAGGTTCGGTCCGCGAGGTCGGGACCGCTGGAATCCCGGCGCGTCATGTAGGTTTCCGCGCCGGCCTCCAGCAGCAGACGCTCCAGTTCTCCCGATATCTCGAGCACCGCGTCGCGCTCGGTGGTTCCCAACGGCCCGGTCGCGCTGTGCCACGGACCGTGCCCGGGATCGATCGCAACGCGGCGGCCTGCGAGCACGTTCTCGCTTCTAGTCAGATCCGGCGGACGGCGGATCTCCAGCACGAAGAAGCCGCTCTCGTCGTAATACGCGTCGTAGCCCCAACTCCAGTCGATCTTGGTCTCGACGCTCAGCCGCATCACCTCGGCACTTTCCTGGCGCCAGGTGATCGCTTTCACCAGTTTGTCGTCGGTGTCGTAGCGGATGCGGTCGAAGCGCTGCGCCGCGTTGAAAAAGCGCACCTCAAAGGTCAACGGTTCGATGCCGTGGCGCACCTCGAACGGGACACGCTCGGTCGCCCAGACCCGCACCTTCACCCGGTCGCGTTCCGAAATCGAATTCACCCAGCGGCCGATCAGACCGCGCGGCGGCGGGGTCCCCTCGGGAAGCAGCTCCATATCGGAAGCCGCGATCAGCGCCCTTTCATGATCGGAAAGGCGTGCCTTTAGGAACTCCCCCTCCCGTCCGACGATCTCGAACTTCACGCCGGGGGGCTGAAAAAAAGAAAACCCGCTGGGCGAGGAGCGGATCTTAGCCAATTGCGCGCGCGTCACCGCGACGCGGGACATCCGCGGATCCGCGACGGTGATCGTCCCGGGGGCGGTCGCCTTTAGCGATCCGAAAATACCGGTCTTAAACGAACAGTGCACCGGGAGCTTCGCGCCCTTATCGCCGGGCTGAAGATAGTAGTGCCCCGCGTACACGCCGGAACTCTCGACCTCGACCAACGGAAGCCAATCGGTCAATCCCTTGAGCTCGAACGTTCCCTTGAGCCCTGTCGGAGCACGGCAGCGCGCGACGACGAGTTCCCCCGGTCTCAGTTCCAGATCGACCGACGGCTCGAGTCCCTCGGCCTCGGGCGCGTCCGGGCGCGGCGGCGCCCCGACGGTCACGACCACCTCGGTGCTCGCAAATAGTCCCTGCCAGACCGCGTCAAATTTGAGCGTATAGGTCCCGGTGGAGAACGGCGCCATCGTAAAGAACGCGCCGTTTTCGTCCACCGGGATTTGGGAGCCGTTGACGACGACCGTGGAGCCGGGCGCAGCGTTGCCGAAGGCAAACGAACGCGGCAATTCAGGATAGGCGTAGCCTTGCGGGGGCCAGACCACCTCAATCCACGGCGCCGAGGTCGACGCGGCGATCGTCGCCGTCGAGGAGGCTGCGTCGACCGCGCCGGCGGGCGCCGCGAACAGCAGCGAAAGAACCGCGAGAAGCCTCATCGAGGCGATGGTAGCAATTTAGGAGAAGAGCTTCATGACGGCACCGCCGACGGCCAGCGGCGCCCACATAAACGAGTGCAGCGCCAGCTTCGTGTTGCGCGTGAACCAGCCTTCGGGCTTCGGCGCCGGCGGCTCGTCGAGCAGTCCGGCCTGCTTCGCGGCGCGCTCGTAAAGCGATTGCGACTCGGCGCGGACCTGCTCGGGGTTCTTCAGCGCCTGGTCCATCTCGGCGAGGGCCTTGTCCATGTCGATGACGCCCGCGCCGACGGCGCTCTCATCGCCGTCCATGCGCGAGGCGGTGCGCGCGACGATGTCCTCGATCCAGAACAGGTAGCCGTTCGGGAGCGTCTCCATCGCGTCGCGCATGTGCTCGACGAGATCGGCCAGTTTGCCGGTCGAGTGCGGCGCGGCCATCGAGGTCCCCGACATATAGTGATAAAGCGTTTTTCCCAACCACTCGACGGCGGTCGCCGCGCCTTTAGACGCCTCGGCCAACCGGGTGTTCAACGCGGAGATGATCTCATAAGGGTTGGGCCGGTCGAAGAACACGCCGCCGCCGAAATCCAACCAGGAAATTTCCCGGTCGCCGGGATGGCCGCGCGAGGAATACTCCGCCAAAACGCCTTTCTTATCGACCGCGCCGATTGAGATCGCGAGTTCCGCGTTCGCGGGAGAGGAAACGGTGCCGGGCGCGGGGCCCGAGTTGCCCGCGGCGACGACGACGCCGATGTTCATCAAGCGCAGCTTGTTCACGAGGCGGCCGAGCGCGTTGTCGGGACGCCCAGGGCCGCCCAAAGAAAGATTTACGATCACGGGCGTCTTTAACGGATCCTTCACGAGGCTCGCGGCCCACTCGAGACCCGCCATCACCGTCGCCTCGGATCCGCCGGTTTGTCCCAGCACCTTGCCGATGGCGAATTTCACGCCCGGCGCCATGCCCTCGTAAGGAGAACCTTCCACGGAGCTTCCGCCGACGATCCCCATGCCGTGCGTCCCGTGACTGACGCCTTCGGATTCCACGTCCTCAGGACCGCCCTCGCCGACGATGAAGTTGCGCTTCGCGGCGACGCGTTCGGGCGTAATCGCGGGATGGTCCGGATCGCCGCCCTCATCGAGATAGACGACGAGCACCCCTTTGCCGGTCAATCCCTTCTTACGAACGGCGGGCATGCCGCCTAAATTCTTCGTGTCATGCGTCAGACGGTACATCGGCGCCGCGCGGCGCACCGTGTAGCCGCGCATTTCCAGTTCCGTTTTAAAGGCCATCACTTTCGGCGCCGGCATCTGCACCCACAGCGTCTGGGAAACCGGCATCGCGGTTTGTACCCGCGCGTTATGGCGGCTCAAGGTCTCAGCCTCCAAGCCGAACGACGATACCGTCTGGGGGAGCATCGCCGAGCCTTCCTGTCCGCGGAAATCCTGGAAAGCCTCGATGCGCGCGGTCCCGTTCGCCGGCAATTCGACGATCAGGTGCACCTCGCCGAGATCCCCGTCGACGCCGGGGACCGCCGTTCCGTTCGGGTCCGGAATCGGCGTCGGCATCTCGAGCGACACGTTGACGATCTTCGCCAGCAGCTGCACCATCTGGCCGAGTGCGCCGGGCCGATTCACGGAGGCCTTATGCTTGTGAATGAAGGTGATGATGTGCTCGTGCAGCGGTTCCTGCTGCATGCGCTCGCGGACTTCGGCGGAGCGGGCGACGGCCGAGAAGAACTTGGATATCGTGCGCGTGAGGGCGAAATTCTGGGGACCGGAGGCGTCGAGGAGGTGGGCGATCGTCTGGTTGGTCACTGCGTCTGGCTTGAGCATGGCGATTTCGGTGAGCGAGGCGACCGCGATATGCTGGACGTTACCCCGTTCCCGCGCGTCGTTGACTCGCCCGGACAGGGCGTCGGCAGCCTCGGGCGGCGCCCGGCGACCCAACTGGCCTAAGAGCCAAACCGCGGTATACCGATCCTTCTTATCCTCCGAACGGGCCTCGGCGATGATCCGGTCGACGCCCGACGCGTCGCCATGCCGCGCAAGCGCGTACGCGGCGTACATCCGGACATCGGCCTTGCCGTTGGAAAGCGCCTGCTTGAGCGCCTCATCGATTTGATAGCTCGAGAGCTCCGCGAGCGCGAAGAAAGCGGTTTGCCGGACGCGGCCGTCCGGGTCGTTGAGCGCCGTCTCCATCAGGTCTTCGGCCGCGGCGGGGTCCTTCAGATTGAGAAACGCGAACGCGGCGTACATCCGCACGAGCCAGACCTTGTCGCTCAGCATCGAGGTCAGTTGCTCTCGGGCTTCGGTTCGTGACTTCTTAAAAACCTTCATATAGACGCCGTTGGCTTCGTCGCCCGATCGCCGTTTTTCCGACGCTTCAACCATCGGATCTTCGGAAGGGGCATCCGGCCGCTCATGGACCGATGCCGCCTCCAACACATTCAACGCCTCGACCTTCGCCGCCTCCGCGCTCTGAAAGATTCCGTCTTCCAGTTCCCATATCATCTTAATTCTGCGAATCCAGTCCCAAGAGGGAGCGGAGTCTTCGGAGTCTTTTTCCACGGGCGGGGCCGCGCCGAAGAGACGAAGCACCGCGCGGGCGGTTTTGCGGGGCAGGCTCGTCAAAGAGCCGCCGAAGGTCTTTGCGCCGAGTTCCAGCGCGCCGAGACCGTCGATGAAGCCGCCTTCCTGGAAGAAAATGGGAACCCGCATGTCCACCGCGGAGCGCATCATGATCAGGTTCACCGCAAACGGAAGATTTTCGGAGAAGAACTTCGCGGCTTCGCTCCCCTCCTGGAGAACCTTTTGAACGCCCTGCTTCACCAAAAGCGCAAGCCCCGCCACCTGGGGGTTCGACATCGAAGTTCCCGACATTCGGGTCCCCTTGCCGTCCTTGGAATCGGAGGGACCGGCCGCCATATCCTTGGACTTCGGAGCCTCGATGCCGTGCTCGTAGACGTCGGTGACGCCGGGAGGCGTGGTAACGTCCCCGCCGAGCGCGGTCACTCCGAGCGGCCGGCGCAGGCGCTTGCGGCTCCAGCGCTTGTCGACGGTCGGACCGACGGAGGAATAGAAGGAAATTTCCGGAACGCCGTCATCGAGACTTTTCGCCGCCGCGGAAATCGAAGCCACGCGCTCGCCGACCGAAGGCTGGCTCTTCGTTTCGTTGAACGGGCCGGAGTTTCCGGCCGAACCGGTCACGATCGGATACTCGCCGTTCGCGTTTTTCTGCAGCGTCAATTCGGAGAAGAATTTGGCGAGAGGAGAATCCACGCTGCCCTTGCTGCCCAAAGAAAGACTGATCACGTCGGCGCCCCACTGCATCGCGTCCACGGCGGCCGCCATGATGTCGCCGTCGTTAGCGCCGAATCCGTTTTGCGCGAAAACCTTGCCCATACGGCCTTCCGCTTGGGGAGCCATCCCGAGATAAAGGGCTCCGCCGGCGTAGGAAATCCCGGCTTTATGCGTTCCGTGACCGATCCAATCCTCCCAACCCTCGTCGACAAAATCGACCGACTTCAGTTCGCGATCCGCGAAGTCCGGATGGGTCACGTCGAGTCCGGTGTCGATGTCGTAGATCTTGCCGCCGGCGCCCTTCAACCCCAGAGTGTGGATCTTGTCGACTTTCTGAATCCCGGCGGAGTGCATCAGATGCAGCGTAAATCCGCCGCGGGAAACGGCGAAGTTGATTCCGGCCTCGTCGCCGTACTGCTTGAGCGCTTTCGCATGCCGCCGATGGACGCTGACGAAAATCTTCTCTCCGTGCTCCTTGCCGAACACGTGCTTGACCACCATCCCCGCTTCCCGGAACTTGCCGATTTCCTCATCGGTGAAGCCCGCCGCGGAGAGATAAGCCTCCTGCTCTCCGCGGGGACGGTTGAAAACGCGCGTGAACGATTTTTCAATCGTGCCGCCGTCCTTGGCGTCCAGCCACAGATCGACGCGAGGCTCCATCTTCCGCGCTACGAGGACGTGCCCGCCTTCCGGAAGGTCGACGCGCTCAATCGCGAACTCCCCCCCGTCGGCGGCCTGCCAGTAACGCAGGACGCGCTGCACGGTATCCAAAGACGGTTCCCCGGGGGCGAACGGGAGAAGGACGACTCCCTTATCGCGGGTCGCCCGGTAGAGCGATTCCAGAACCTCCGCGATCTCCAGGCCCTTAAGTCCGCTGCGCACGACCTGCAGCATCATCTGCTCGAGCATGTTGTCCACCTTGCCCGCGCTGCCTTTGCGGCTGACAAGACGCCCGAGGATTCCGGTGGACAGCGCGTCGAGTTTGCGCGCGTCCTCGGTGCCCTCCTGGAAGCCCTGCGACCCCGCCGCCTCCAAACGCTGCTTCATGAAATGGATTTCGTCGAGTTTGTGAAGGGTTTCGGTCAGACGACGCCGCTCGGGCGTACTCTCCCCCGGCACGACGCCGAAGCTCTGCGGATAGACGACGACCCGGAAACGATCCTTGTTTTCCGGGCGCCCGAGATAGTCGATGATTCCCTCCGCCTCCGGCGCGTAATCGACCTTTTCCCTCGGAGAGCGCCCATCCGTTCCGAGCGCTCCCATCGGAAGCAGCGGGTCTCCGAAAGTCGTGAACCGCTCCGCGGATTTCCCGTCGGAAGGCGAGGTCTTCAGGCGAATCACCCGCGCGGCACCGCCGGAAAGGCGGTCGAAGGTCCCGGGATCGCGCGTTTCGTGGCTGCCGGGATGAATGATCAGGGCGTCGTAGTTGTGTTTAAGCTTGAGGGAAACGCGGGCCTCTTCGAGCACGCGCTGCAGAACGGGGATCTGTACGCTATGAAGGGAACTGATAGGCCGCAACTCGGCCAAGCGAGCCCCGAATTCGGAGAGAACAAAGGCCGCAGCGCGCGTGAAAATGTTTTGCCGAAGCGGGGGACCTCGATGCTGATGAGCCCGGTAATGCCGCAGTTCGTGCTTGACCACCCAGCGGAACATGCGCGGGGAAAGCGCCAATTCCGGCCGGATGTAAACCATCCCCGCCTGAGAGAAGGCGAACGCCAGGTGCCTGTACTTATTCGAGGGGCGGTAGATTCGAATGATGCCGTGCCCGGGGCCCGTTCCGAGCAGGCTCGCGAGCACCGAGGGGTGGAGATTCCAGCCGCTCAACTCCTTGCGCGCAAATCGCCAAAACTCTTCGTCGGAAACGCTTCTTCCGCTCGCGACAGTCAACTTGAACTGCGTCAGTTCCCAAACGGCTAAAGCCGCGGCGATTCCCGTCGCGGCCAAGGCGGCAAAGAACGCGGTGGAAAAAATTTGTTGGAAAATCGAAACGGCCGGAGCGGCGCCTACGCCTTGAACGACCGCCTGCTCGAAGAAGAACTGGGAGACCGCGCTCACCGCGGCGGGAATCCCCCAGGCCAAGGCGAGAGCCGCGGCGGACACGGCGACGAGAACGAGCGGGAAATAGGCGGAGCGGAACTGACGCGCTCCGCCTTCCTTATAAAGGAACTCCCCCAGTGGGTGAAAACGAAAGCGATTGAAAAACGAAGGGCGCGGAGCCGGAGAAGGAACGCGGTCCCCGGAAGCGGCCTTGACCCCATTGGAAACGGGCGCGCGAAGCGGCGAGGCGGAGTTCAGCGCCGCCCGATCGGCGTGAGCCACCCCATTGGCAGCGGCCTCCACGGCCCTGCGAACGGTCGGCTTCACCGCGGAACCGTCCGCATGGCGAATCTCCAGCACCGAAGGCGCGCCGTCCGGATTTTGCAGCACCAATAAACCCTTGGAAAGAGCGGCCGGAAGCGCCGAAAACGCCCGCGCCATCGACGCCGGAAGCGCCGCCGTGCGAGCGATAAAACCGGAAGCGCCCGTAGGGGCTCCGGAGACGGACCCGCTCCCCAACCCGGAAACCGCGGCATTCGGACCCGCGGCGGCCTGTTCCGAAGAGACGCCGCGTCCGCCGATATGGATCAGGAAGTCTTCCGCGGCCAAGCGCTTGGCGTCCGCGGCATCGTATGGAATCCCTCCTTGCAAAAGCGAGGGCAAGCGGAGCGCGTTCAACAACGGCGCCTTGCGCGTCGGGGAGGGCGCGCTGAGGGCGCCGGGCGCCGCGGACGGCCGGGCGATGGAAGCCGGTGTTCTCGGGAGAATCGTGCCGGACGTCGTCACCCGGGGCGCGGAAAGCGGCGCCGTTTTCAACTCGGGCAAGGATCGATTCGCGACCGCCGCCGCCGAATGCGTCAGGGACTCCGGCGCCAGGGCGCGGGAAACGGGCAGCGCCAACGCCAAATCCGCGCCGGGAGCGCTCAACAGCAGCGGTTCGGAAAGTGTCGGGATCGCTCCCTTTTGAAGCCCGGGAGCCCCTCCCGGAAGTCCTCCGGGAATCGCGAGTCCCGCGCTTCCCACCGGCGTCCCGGCCGGGCCCATCGCCGTGCCAGGAGCCGCCGTTGGAGCGCCGACCCGCGGCGCCGCGATGCGAGCGGCGTGCACCCAAGCCTGCGATCCCGGAGCGACCAGGATCAACGCGGCCGAAAGGAGCGTGGCAAGCGTCCTTTTCACCTCTCGATTATAGCGGCGACCTCCCGTTCGCAAAGGGGTCAATTGGGAAGAAAACTCGATGTTTTTGGGCCTAGACAACCCTAGGCCATAGTGCCTTTTTTACTGGGGTCAGACCCCAGTAAAAAATAGCTCGCTTTACGGGGGTCTGACCCCAGTAAAAAATTAGCGGATGAAGATGAGCTCGGGCTGGGCGCGTTCGCGGAGGGTTACTTTTTTCTTGGGGGGCTTTTGCTTGCGCTGGTTTTCGTTCCAGGTCCAATAGCGGAGCAGGCGCTCCTCGCCGATGGAGGTGGGACCCTGTTTCATACCCAAAGCCTTTTCGCGCGAGGAGGCCTTCTCCCAACCTTCCGGCTTGTTCCGGCCGTGGCGCAGCACGGGCGAAGGGCGGTACTCCTTCTCCTCGGCTTGAGCGTAGCGCAGCAAGCGAGGGTTGTTGTGCCCGTTGCGGCCGAAACGCACGAGGCTGGAGGCGGCTCCCATTCGAAACGGCGCCATGAAGCCGGTGGAGATGATGAAGGTCTTTCCGGAGGAGGCCCCCATCGCCTTAACCTCCCCATTAAGGAAGGCGTTGAAAAGCGTGCATTGGCGCTGAACGCCGAAGATGATGCGGCTGTTCAGCGGCTCAGGGCTGTTGGACGCTTCACCGACCGAAGGTTGGATCAGCGGGGTCTGCCAGGCGGCTTCCAGCTTTCCACGCACCGAACCCCGGCTATGGTTGAAGCCGGCGCCCATAAACGGAATCCAGCGACCGTAAGCCTGACTCACAACCATGTTGACGCCGTAGGTCTTCACGTCCCATTCCAGCTGTCCGCTGTTGACGCTGGAGGCCAAGAAGCCGGGCACCAACTCAACGTTTTCGAATTTGTTGACGTAGTTGAAGTATCCGAAGGTCTGCTGATAATTTCCGGAAATGGAAAACAGCGGCCGCTTCCCTCCCATAAAGTGACGGCGGAAACCGACGCCGATGGTGTTGCTCTGCCCGTTTCCGGTCGTATCCTCGGAAAGCTTGTAATTCTTCGGCGTCGTCATGTTGGCGATGCGCAGGCTCATATCCGTCCGGCCGGGCAGCCCAAAACGCAAGTGGAGGGTCAAATTCGGGAACATCATCTTGTCGGGCAAGGACGAACCGGGATCCTTTTCCCGCAGGGCCTGAACCTGAATTGTCGGGAAGGTGGACTTATCGAAGGGAAGGTTGCCGACGCCGAGGCTGAAGTCCGGCTGGATGCGCCAAGGGCGCATTTCGCTCGGCGGGTCGAAGGCGGAGCCCGCGTTGAAGCCGAGGCCGGTCGCGGTTTCCTTCGTCAGCCAGTCCATCATCCGGGCGAAGTCGTCGGACATCGTCGGATTGGCCGCCCAAGCGGCCGCCGAGGATGCTGCCCAGAGAAAGACGGCTAACGCCGTCTTCTTCATCAATGCTTATTGGGAGCGTTCCGGCGGCTTTCGGAGAGCCAGCGATACGCCTGCCGGCCGGATTCAAAACTAAGTTGCGTGTGCCGCCGAGAGTCGTCGCGCTCTTCGCCGTCCAAAAGGCTGAAGCGACGGGTGATCGAGTCCTGCTTGCCGTGTTTTCTCATTGAAACCCCCGCGACCGCCTGCGGGTCGTCTAGCCTCATTGTAGCCCAGCCCCCCTCTCGCGACATGGGTCGGGGGGCCCACGAGGAAACCGGAATAGGGCCTATATTGTCCCCCTGAATTAGGACCACCCCTCCCAGGAGGGGGAGGGGTGGTGCCGGACTTCAGGGATTCAGCCTATAAGAAAGAGGCTGATTTTTCAGGGATTGTCATAGATCTCGAGCTTGCCGTTCTGCTTGCGAAGACCGGCCTTCGCGTCTCCATGGAGCTTGAAGATCGCGATTTTATCGGACGGGACCAGGTTCTCCGGAACCAAAAACACATGCATATCGCCGCCCGAGTCCTTGGTGATGATCGAGAACAGACGGTTCGCCGTATCGAGCACCGGACCGGCGGAGACGCCGTCGGTGTAAAAAACCCGATACGAGGCTCCGGCGATCAGCACGAGGGTCCCGGAGGCTTCGATCTTATTGAGCAAATCTCCAAGACGAATGGCATTTTCCTCATCGCCGTTCGGGTCGTAAATGTTGATTCGGCTGCGCAGCGGCTTCAGCGGGTTCGCCTGGACCTCGACGGCATAGGCCTTCCCGCCGATCGCAACCGAACCCTCCTTATCAAGCAACCCGGAGATGTTCAGAAGCTGGGGAGCGGCGTCACCGTCGACCCAGACGCTCATGAACGCGTTCTGGTCCTTATCGAAAACGCCGCTGACGAAGACCTTCTTGCCGTTGATCTCTACCGAGTAAGTCCGTTTGAAATGCGCGTTGTGACCGGATTTCAGGTCGATGCTTCCCACGGTCTGACCGGCCGCGACCGCTCCTTGCGCCGCGACGTTGGTGATGTGGAAGGGAACGTCCTCGCCCTTTCCGACCGCGTTGATGGGGGCGATTCCCTGAGAGGCCCAGTCGCCGAATTTCGCGGTTGGGGCGGGACCGGCGAAACGGCCGGCGGACGCCGAAGGGATCAAGCCGGCCGGAAGGCGGCCGAGAAGCGTCGGCTCCTTTGCCGAAACCCCGGATGCGATGAGAATCAAACCAAGAATGAAGCCAGCATTAACCTTCATAGTCCTCCCTGACCTTCCCGTTCCGGGACCACCTCCCAGGCGCTAGGTGTCAGAGTTTAAGTTCTTTAGGCCCCCGATGATCGGGGGTCCTCATTGTATCAACCCTGTTCCGGAAATTGCAAGGGAAAGTTGACCGCGGTCAATTTTTCGACGAGAAAGGCGCCCCCCTGCGGGGGCGCCTTTTCCAGGACCTAAAGGCAATCCAGGTCTTAGCGGGAATCTTCTGCCGAAATGAGGCCGATCTCGATGCCCTTGACGACCGCTTCGGTCCGGTTGGAAACGTCCAACTTCTGGAAGATGCTGTTCAGGTGATTCTTAATCGTTTTGACGCTGCAACCGAGCTCGGCGGCGATTTCCTTGTTCGACATGCCGCGGCCCAAGAGCGCCAGAACCTTGATTTCGGTCTTGGTCAGCGCGACCAAGGTCGCCTCGGCCGTCGAACTCGACATCTGGCGAAGTCCCTGGATCAGCTTTCCCATCACCGGTTGGGGAATCATCACGCCCTCGTTGGCGAAGGTCTTCAGGGCGTTCACCAACTCGGAAGCCGGGAGCATTTTCGACAGGTACCCGTTGGCCCCCGCCTGGATGGACTCCATCACGTGGGCCTCGTCCTCAAAAGAGGAGAGGATCAGCACGTTGGTGTCGGGGCATTCCGTGCGAACCATGCGGGTCGCCGTCACGCCGTCCATATGAGGAAGCTTGATGTCCATCAAAATCACGTTAGGTTTGAGCTTCTTCGCCAGTCGGACGGCTTCCTGGCCGTCGGCAGCCTCGCCGACGACGGAGATGGTCTTCTCGTTCTCAAGAAGATCCTTGATCCCTTCGCGGAAAAGAGTTTGATCGTCTGCGATCAGGACCGTCAGCTTCTTTTTGGGCGCTGCCATCGAGCGTTCCTCCCTAAAACATCGGTACGACTCACGCGACTCTACCAAAAAAAGAGTCGGTGGAACTAGCATTATTAGCGGGTCTTAGGACTTGGCGGCGGGGGCGAACGGAACGGTGAAGTGAAAGGCGGCTCCCTTCCCAACGCCCGGGGACTCGACCCAGATGCGCCCGCCGTGACTGTTGACGATTTCCTGCGAGATCGACAATCCAAGACCCAGGCGGCCCTTTTGCGAATCCTTTCCGGCAGACTGGTGGAAGCTTTCGAAAATCTTCTTGGCTTCCTGCGGATCGATCCCCTCGCCGTTGTCCTGGACCGTAAACTGAACCATCCTGTCGGCGGTCTTGGACGCCTTCACCGTCACCGCCCCCCCTTTCGGAGTATGGCGAAGCGCGTTTTCCAGCAAATTCGCGAGAACCTGGGTCAATCGCCTCTTATCGACCTGAATTTCGGGCAGCGGACCGGAAACCGCGGAACTGAGCGCCACGCCCCGCTGCCCCGCGCGCGTCATGACCGCCCCGACTGAATCCTCGACGATTTTTCCGGGCGGGTGATTCTCCTTCTCAAGACGAAACTTGCCTTGCTCGATCGAGGCCCAATCGACCAAGTCCTCGATCAAGCGGGAAAGCTGCGCGATCCCGTTGGAAATGTATTGAGCGCGCTTCTTCTGATCCTCGTTCGGATGAAGATTGGTCATCAGCATCTCGAAGGAAACCTGAAGCGTCATCAGGGAGTTCGACAAATCGTGGGAGGCCATCGACAGGAATTTGGACTTCATGTTCGACAGGAACAACAGCTGTTCGTTGGCCTTCGTCAGGTCGCCGATCAGACGCGTATTTTCCTGGGACAGCCGCATCTTCTCGACGGCCTTGCCGATCGTGCTCTTCAGGCGATCGAATTCCACCGGCTTCACGAGGAAATCGTAGACCGACTCCTGAATCGCCTTCAGAGCTGTGTCCAACGACGCGTGCGCGGTCAACATCAGGATTTCGCTTTCCGTGTTGACCTTTCGAATCTCGCGGATCACCTCGATGCCGGTCTTGTCGGGGAGATTGAAGTCCATGAGAATCACGTCGAAACGGTTGGTGACGACGGCCCTCATCGCCTCGGCGCCGGAACCCGCCTCGACGACATCGTAGCCTTCGAGATCGAGATTGTCGTGGATGCTCTCGCGCAGATTGGCGTCGTCGTCGACGACGAGGATTCGAATGGCCATTTACGCCCCCGTCCCGCGGTTGGGATCGATGTAGCGGACCGCCGTCTGCGGCGGTGCGCTGACCTGCCCCGGGGGCTGAGCCGCCGTCGGCGGCAACTGCGCAGGGGACTGCCCGAACGGCTGCTGCTGCTGCGCAGGCCCGGTCGGCGGCGCCCCCGCGGCGTTCGCCATCGGCAGGTACAGCATGAATTTAGTGCCTCGGCCGGGAGCGGTGTCGACGTCCACCTTGCCGCGATGGCGGTTGACCACCTTATGAACAACCGCCAAACCCAGCCCGGTCCCGCGCGCCTTCGTGGTATAGAACGGCGTAAAAATCTTTTCCAAAACGTCCGGCGGAATGCCGGGGCCCGCGTCCTGAATATCGAGACGAACCCAGTTCGCGTCGACGATCTCGGTCCGCACCGTGGTCGTGCCCGCCTGCGGCATCACCTCGACGCCGTTGCCGATCAAATTGCGAACCGCCTGCCGCATCTCGTCGGGATCGATGCTGACGACCGGGTCGCGGGGATCGAAATGCTTCACCACCTGGATGTGCTCGGGGAACGGATAAATGGAGAGCACGTCCTCCATGAAGTAATTCAGCTTCGTCAGTTCCGGCTTGAGCTCGCGCTGACGCGAGTAGGTCAGAATCTCGTCGATGATGCTGTTGGCCTGCTTCACTTCGCTTTGAATGATCGAGATGTGGCGCTCGACCTTCGGATCCACTCCACCTGCCTTTCCCAGTTTGGTTTTGATGAAGAAAATCGAGTTGTTGATAACGGCGAGCGGATTGCGGATCTCGTGGCCGACGACGGAGGCCATCTGACCGATCGCGGCTAAGCGCTCCTTCTTAATCAACTCGTCCTGAGCCGCTTTCAGTTCACGCGTCCGGGCCTCAACGCGGCGCTCGAGATCCCGACCGTACTTCGTAAGCTCCTCCTTGGCGTGCAGGAGTTCCCCGGTCTTCTCCTTCAAGGAATCGCTCATCTGCAGAAAGGACTGCGCGAGATCGCCGATCTCGTCGTTGGTCATCGTGATCTCGGGGAGTTCCTCAAACTCGCCCATTTTGAGCTTTTCTCCAGCCTTCTGAAGCGCCCGAATCGGCTGTGTGATATGACCGGCGACGGCGAGCGACAAAAGCGGCGTAATGATCAGCACCCAGAGAAAGACCCGCGCGATCTGCTTGCGCATCTCGGTCGCGGCGATATACGCAGTCTCGACGGGTTGCTGCACGTAGACCACCCAGCCGACGTCCTTGACCTCGGCGTAGGCGCCGAGAACGCTCGTGCCGTCCTCCAAGCCGATGTTGCCGCCTCCCTTCTTGGCGCTTTGCGTCATAATGACCTTCAAAATCTCGTCGGGAAGCCCGGCCTGGCGGGTGAAAACCTTGTTCGGATCGGAATGCGCGACGAGGAAGCTGTCGCGCACGTCGCCGGCAACCACCGCCGATTCCGCCCGCCCCTGATCGGGGAACTCCTGATGAAGCATCTGCGAAAGTCCGTTGAGACTGATCTTCCCCAAAAGCACGCCTCGCTTGATCGCGCGAGATTGCGCCATCGAAACGATCGGCACGGCGATCGTCAGAGTCGGGTAGAGCCCTTGAAAACGCTGAAGATCCCCGACGTACTCGCCCTTTTGCGAGGCGACTTGGAATACGGTGTTGTCGAAAAAATTCCGGAGTTCGGGACGGGGCCCGAGAAAGCGTCCCTTGCGAACGGTCTCGAGACCGTTAAGATCGAAGACGGAGAGTTCGAGAAACGCCGGGTGCTGCTGCATGACCCGGTTGAGATGCTGGTTCTGACGAACCGGGTCCATCGACGAGAAACCCTCGAGTCGGGACGCGACGTGGAGCACGGTTTTGAAATTCGTGATGAAGTTGTGCGTCGTCTCCGCGAACCCGGTGGCGAGCGACTCCTGGTTGCGCAGCGACTCTTCCTTCAAAACGTCTTGAGAGATATTGACGAGGTGCCAGCCGACGACCCCCATCGGCGCAAGCGAGATGAGCAGGAACCAGAAAAGAAATTTATAGGCTAGCTTGCCGCGCCGCGGCTCCGAATACGGCATTCCACCCCCGTCCCGTCAGGCGACCGACGATCAGCACTGCCCGCTGACATAGCGGCCAGCACAGCGGCCCTGCCGGGCCACTAGCCCCTTCCCCGCATGAGCAGTTGCCGGATGCGGACCGACAACTCCTGCAGGTCGAACGGCTTGGTCAGATACTCATCGGCCCCGAGCTGAAAACCCTGCGTCTTCTCCTCGGCGGAAAGGAAGCGACCCGTCATCATGATCAGGATCGCGTCCTTGAACCGCTTGCGCAGTTCCTGACAAATCTGAAAGCCGCTGGAATCCGGCAGCTGAATGTCCATAATAACGACCTGGGGTTCGTTCTTAATCGCCGACTCGATGCCGGACTTCGCGTCGCCGGCCTGCAGGCACTCGAAGCCTTCGAGCTCCAGCACCTCGGCCAGGCTCTCGCTCAAGTGGGCGTCGTCGTCGATGATAAGGAGCTTGGTGTCTTGGTTCTCAGCCATGGAGAGTCTCCTAAACCGTCCTTATCCCGCGGTTCCCGGCGGGATGAGCTTATACCCCACGCAAGGGACGGTCGTAATGAATTTCGCCGCCTTGCCCAGTTTTTCGCGCAGCCGGCGAACATGCACGTCCACCGTTCGAGGCGAACCGAAATAGTTGTATCCCCAAACCCGCTCGATCAGGTACGGCCGACTGAGAACCCGGTTCGGCGAACTCAAGAAAACGTAAAGAAGATCGAGCTCTTTCGAGGTAAGAGGAACGTTCTTTCCGCTAACCTTGAGCGTATAGCTGGTCAGATTGAGTTCGATGGTCCCCATCTTCAGGACCTCTTCCTGAGGCTTGGACATCGTCCGGTGCAGCACGGCACGGATGCGCGCCAAACACTCGGCGGTATCCTGATCGAGCGTCAGGCATTCGTCGGCGCCCGCTTGAAAGAACTGAAGACGCATGCTGGTCTTGCGCGGGGCTTCGGGAGTCGCGGTCGGCTTCACGCTCGTCGTCCCCCAACCGGCGGGAAGGCGCTTCACTCCGCCGATCTCCGCGCCCCCGATGGGCGGCGGCGGCTGATGGTCGAGCAGCGCGGCGATGGCGAGTTGCCGTGTCGGCCCGCGGGAACGAAGATTCTTGACGACCTGCACGCCTTCGGCGTCGGCGAGATTCTGCCCGACGATAAGCAGATCGCAGCCCCGCTGGGAAATAAGCCCCTGAAGCTCCTTCGAGCGCTGCACGACGGTGGTCGTCATGCCGTTGCGGGACAGCGACTCCAGCAGGACTCCCGCCCGGTTGGGGTCCCGCATCGCGCAGAGAATGTTGATTCTCAAGCGGCCGGTCCCTCCGCCCCATCGTCCGACTCTTCGATGTCGAGGTGAATGCCCCCGAGATTCACGGTCGTTCCAAAGAAGTTGTACAGGGCGGAAACGAGAAGAACGAGCGCGTCCATGAGCACCATGTAAAGCAGCGAGAAGAACAAAGTCGAGACCAGCTTCCAAAACAGAGGAGAATCAGCCAACTGCGGATTCGGGAGAATCACGAAGGTCACCAAACCGCCGAAAAACCCGAGCGTTCCCAGGACGCCGGAGACCGCGGGCTTGGTCGCGGCGATAACGCCGACGGCCATCGCGACGCCTCCGATCACGGAAAGCGCGATATTGTTCTTCGCGTAGCCGGCCAGAGCCAGCAACATGCCGATCACCGCCGCCGCGATGACGACGGGATGCGCGATCCAAAACGGGTCGATTCTGCGAATGCGATAGCTCATGGCTGATCTCCCAGGTCCGGCATTAGGTCACGTTCCATCATTATGTAGCAAGAATAATGGTTTTTGGCAAGGGCGGCCGGAACGGCCCCTAAACCATCGGCCCGCTCGAGCCCTTTTTGGGCTCGAACAAAATCAAGGTACGCCGCAATTCGCCCTCTTCCTCAAGATGGACCGCGCGAACGTGACACTGCTCCTGACGGAAAAGGGTGTCCGTTTCCACCACCTGGTTCGGGCGGTCCAGAGCGACCCCGACCAGCCTGAGAACGTCCTGCTGCTGAGAATCGATGACATCGAGCAGATGCAGCCGCTGATTCGGGTCGGTCGGCTGGTTCGCGAGCGGGAAGTTGGTGTACAGGACCGTATTGTCCTCGTCGACGACGATCGCCTTGTGGTTCTTGGAAACGATCGTCATCAAAATGGACTGCCACCACCGCTGCTCGGCGACCCCGCGCTGCTTCTCCTTGACCAGAACGTTCGCGCGTTCGGCTTTTATTTTTTGGAGGAAAACACTGAAAACGTTCGCGAGTTCCCCGATTTCATCCTTGCGCGCGGAGAACTTGATATCGAGGTTCTTAAACGAGATCGCCTCGACGGCGTCCCGCAGCGTGTGCAGCGGACTGATCACAAAGTGGTGCAGGAAGAAATACAGCGGTATCCCTAATAGGAAAAGAACGCCGGCGGCCCCCAGGACATACTTGTTCATCGCCTGCGCGATAACCTCGTTGACGCCCTTTCTGGAGATCATCATATCGACGATTCCGACCACCTCCCCCCGCACGGCCAGCGGGATCGCAATTTCGTAGAACGGCTGCTCCGGGACCGCCCGAACTTTCGGAGTCTTGGACATATAGGCCTGTTCGATCGCGTTGGTCGGGATGTCGACGTGCTTCTGGAACTCGTCGAAAACCTTCCCGATCATGCCGGGATCCTTATACCAGCGGACCTCGCCGTAGCGATTCAAATAGATCAGCGCTGCAACCCGCTCGTCCTTGGCCAGCGCGTTGGAAATGATGTCGAACTCGTCCATCGTGATCGAAGACTGGCGCGACGACAGTCCCTTGATCAACTGAAACGCGTGCACCTTCACCAAATCGATCGACTGCTGCTTGAGTTTCTCGTCGAAGGTCCACTTAAAGAGGTTGTAATAGAAAATGCCCCCGAGGAACATCACGTAGATCCCGATGCACAAATACCACAGGAGCCACTTCATCGCGAGCTTCATCGGATCATTTTCCCCCGTACTGGCGCGCGATCCTCAACAGACCGGTATGGCAATCCATGTTCGTCGGGTCCTGACTGCGGCACAGCGTCCATTCCTCCCTGGCTTTCTCCAACTCGCCCTTTTGATAGTGCAGGATCCCTGCATTCCAGTGCGAGAACGCGGCGCGCACCTTGGCGTCTTTAGGATTCTCGGCCTCGTCCTGCTTCGGAGCGGGCGCCGGCTGCTTGGGCAGCGCCAAACGCCCTTCGACCCGGTCGATCCCGGTGCGGCAATCCTTGTTCATCGCGTCCTTCGCGGCGCAGAGACGCCACTGGGCGAGGGCCTTCGGGTAGTCGCCCTTTTGGAAATAGATGATCCCGGCGTTCCAATACTTCACCGCGTCGAGAGCGGGGGGAATCGGCGGGGCGGGAACTGCGGCGGGCGGATTCTCTTCCCCGGGTTCAGGAAGCGCTGCGCCGGAAGGTTCGGCCCTCGCCGTCAAATCCGGCTTTCCGGAGATCAACTGAAGCCCGGCGCGGCAGTCGGCGTTTTCGGGATCCAAACGCAAACAGGCCTCCCACGCCTCTTTCGCTTTTCCCTCTTCTCCGGCCAAAACCAACGCGACACCGGCGTCCCACTGCTTGTAGGCGGCGCGGCGCTCTGCGCGGCTGGAATCGACCGCGTGAACAAATCCACCGGAAAAAACCATGACTGCGAAGATCGCCTTGATCAAGACCCTCCCCCGTAACTGCTGTCCAGCCGCGCCAACCCGGTATCGCAATCCGAATTGGCCGGATCGAATTGCTTGCACAAAAGCCATTCATCGCGCGACTTGTCGTACTTCCCGGCTTGAAAAAAAATAATGCCCGCGTTCCAATGCTTCACCGCTCTTCGCTTGCGCTCTTCGCTCGAGGACGACGGGGTCACCGGCGCTCTGGGCGGGTAGAATTCACCGACGCGCGACGACGAAAGCGATTCGTCCGCCGCGGAGGCTCGATCCGCGCCGTAACCGTCGCCGGCGGCGAACGCGGCACGGGTCCCGGAATCAGTCCGGTAGCGTCCGAGACAGTAGCCGGCGGACCCGCTGGCCACGGCCGTGATCAGCAAAACCAACTGGCCTCGTCTCGCCGCGGAAAGAGACACGACCTACAAGCCCCCGCCGTAAGTGGAATCGAGCCGCTGCAAACCGGTCTGGCAGTCGCTGTTGCCCGTATCGAACTGCTTGCAGAGCAGCCACTCATCGCGCGCCTTGGCGTAATCGCCCTTCTGAAAGTAGATGATGCCGGCGTTCCAGTGCTTGATCGCCCGGCGTTTGTTTTCCTCGTCGGAGGGTTCCGGATCCGGCGGCGCTTCGGGCTGTTCGGCTTCGAGAGTCCGAGCCGCTTCTTCCTCCGCTCGCCTGCGCTCCTCTTCCTCGCGGCGCCGGCGCTCTTCTTCCTCACGCGCCTTTCGCTCCGCTTCCAGCCGTGCCCGCTCCTCGGCCTGCCGCTTCGCTTCGATCTCCTTTCGCATCTGGTTGCGCGCGCGCGCGATCAGCACGTTGGCGCGGCGCGGATCGTAGCCGAATTCGACCGCCCGGTTCCACTCCTTGATGGCCGTGGTGTAATCGCGGCCGCGGTAAAGCTTGCGTCCCTGCGCGACATGCTGCTTGGCGATTTCCAAACGGATTTCGGCGATCAGCTTCTGCGCTTTCTCCTCTCCCGGTTCGATGCGCAGAACGTCGTCTAGCAGCTTCAGAGACTCCTGGGTCTTGCCCTGCCCGTAAAGATTGAGCGCTTCCTGCAGTTTCGAATTTGCTTCCTGCCTGCGCAATTCGGACTCGGCCTTGGAGATCACTCCCATCAATCTCGGATACTTCGGATTGAGAACCAGCGCGGCGTACCACTGGTCCAACGCATCGCGCAGCCGATGCTGGCGGTACGCGGTCTGGCCCCGGCGGTAATGCTCGTCGGCCAGTTCCCCGCGGACCTTTTTGAGCCAGTAGCGCGCCTTGAAATTCCCGGGAGAGAGCTTGGACGCCTCTTCCCACCGCTGCGAGGCCTCGACAAGCCGGCCCTGGCGGTAAAGACTCAAACCCTCCTCGAACCGGTCCTCGACGAGCTTTCGTTCTGAAAGCATCGGCTTCGAGGTTCCGTTGAGCTCGATGGCCGCGCGATGAAGAATCGCGGCGTCTTGGAAGCTCGGGTCCATGCTGAGAATTTTTCGGGTCAACTCGCGCGAGCCGTCGAAATCACCCTGCTTGTACAGGTCATAGGCGTTCTCGTAAACCGTGCGCAAAAGCTTATGCGTCAACCGCGACTTCTCGAGCTGAATTGTGTACAGGTATTTCGCCTTCGAATCCTTCTCCTTCAAAGGCCCCAACTGCGTCTTCGAATAGTCGAGAAACAGGCTCTCCATCGTCGGCCGAGCCGCCTCGGCGGCGAAAGCGGAGAAGGGCGAAAATACGGCCAACGCCGCCGAAACAATCACGGTCTTCATCAGAATCCAAGTCCCCCGCTTTGGAACACGTTTTTCATCATCGGCGCCAGCATCAAGATAAAGACCGTCGGGAAAATGAAGAAGAAGATCGGGATCAGCATCTTCGTCGCGGCTTGGGCGGCGGCCTTCTCCGCCGCGTTCAAACGGCGAAAGCGCATATCCGCCGCAAAATTGCGCAGCAGGTCGACGAGGCTCGTACCGAGTTCGTCGGACTGCACGATGAGCCCGACGAACGAGCGCACGTCCTGCAGTCCAGTGCGCATCGCCAAACGCCGAAGCGCGTCCCGCCGCGAATAGCCGAGCGAGATTTCCTGAATCGTGCGGGAAAATTCCTTCTCCAATTCGGTTCGATGCCGCGCCTGCTGAATGATGCGCTCAAAGGCGGTCATGTAGTCGAGGCCGGATTCGATCGTCAACGCGGCGAGATCGACGAGGGCGGGGAAGTTCCGAATGATGTCCCGCTGTCGGTCCTGGATCTTCCCGCTGTACATCATGTCGGGCAGGAAAAACGCCACGGGCGCCACGATCAGGGCGAACTTCCAGTCCTCGGTCATGAAGTAGAGGAAACCGAACGTGATCGCAGCGGCCAATTCCTTGATGTGAAGGATGTTCAGCGGAGTGGGCTTGTCGGGCTTGCCCAACAGCATGTGCGTCGTCTCGATTTTGCCGCCGAGCTTGAGCGTCTCGACGAGAAACAGATCGAGCCGCTCGACGAGGCTGCCGTTGGGGTTCAAGCTCTCCCACGGGGAAATCTCCCCGGGGCCTTTCGGCGCGATGCGGGCCAGCGAACTGTTGTCTTCCTGCGGCGGCTGAATCAGGCGAAGGACGAACGTAAAGATCGCCATCGATCCCAGCATCCCGATGATGTACAGGAAGATCGGAGAGCTCATACCTGAATATCCGCGAGTTTCCTCACGATCCCCATCCCGATCGTCATCCAGATAATGCAGAACATGATCGTCAGAACGCCGAGCGGCGAAAAGTAATAGGCGGACATCACGTCGGGCTGGAACACCCACATCAGCACCAGCATCGCCCAAGGCATGAAGCCGACGACAAGCGCCTGAATCCGCTGCTGCGCGGTCAACGACTGCGCCTTTTCCTCGAGCTTGCCCTCCTCGCGAATATTCTCGACGATGCGGTCGAAAATCTTAGTGAGGTTGCCTCCGACGGAGCGCTGGATGATCACCGCCTTGATCATATAGGAAAGGAGACGGGACATCACGCGATCCTCCATCCCCTCCAACGCCCGTTCGAACGCGGTGCCTAACTGGTAATTCTTGATCACCAGACCGAACTCTTCGGATATCGGAGGGACGAGGTCGCGCTGGACGAGCTCGAATCCCTGAACGATGTCGAGACCCGATTTCAAGGCGTTCGATAAAAGGATCATGGCGTCCATCAACTGCGCCTCGACGCGCTTTCCTCGGCGAAACCGCACCGCTTCCAAGATCCATTCCGGCAGGCGCATGCCGACAAACCCGCCCGTGAAGGTCAGGAGAATAAAACCCCAAATGTTCATTGAGAGCGCGCCCATGATCGCCCCGACCACTATCGGACCGAAGACCATGTACTGCACCTTGACCTTCATGAACTGCTTATTAAACTCGTGGGCCCAGTTCTTCGAAGCCTCAATCCGATCGTCGAATTTCGTGCCGATCCATTTCGCGTTAAGAGCCCCCCAACTCCACGCCGCGACGAACAACAGCGCGACGCCGATCACTTTCAACAGCATCGGGCCCGCCCGGCTCGTCTCGTTCTCGGGTCCCGCCGGCGGTTCGTAGCCGCGCGGAGCTTTGTGAAGAATCAGATGCGCCTGCTGGGTCAGCGCGGAGATCGCCATCACCGAGTCGACATACAGCTTCGGATCCTGACTCGTCAAGGCGTCCAGCACCGAATCCATCTCTTTGAGAATCAGGTCGAAGGTGGAAATAACGGCGCGTCCGCGCCCGCCCAGAGAATCGCCGAGTCGGGCACGGTACAAGCGGTCGAGCGCCATTTGAAACCGCACCCGACTGTCCTCGTAGTCCTTGATCAGGGCGTACGGCGGGGTCAGACTCCCGTTGAACTCCGCAGGAAATGTTTTCCGAGTATGTTCGAAGAACTCGTATAGAACGGAAACCGGGGCTTGCCACAACTGCGCCTCGTTGAGAACGCCCTCCTCAGGGTCCTGCCAGACAGGACGCTTGAGCATGCCGGGAAGGACTTCGTCCACCCATTTCGGAGGGGTCAGCGCCTGATCCCGGTCCGGCTTGAAGTAGTGATAGAAATACTGCGCGCGCGCCTCTGCGCCGTTGTTGGGATCGATCAGGGCGTTGACCTGCTGACGCGTGAAGCCCTGCGCGGCGGCCCGCCCCGCCCCGAGCGAAAAGATAAGCGCCAGGATCGCGATTGCCCGCTTCATTTCCCGCCTCGCAGATAATGGTCCGCACCCTCTTTCTTGTTGAACAATGAGAGAGGAACGTCCAGACCGCCCAATTTGAACTCGGGATAGAACTTCGGGGGTTTGCCGCAGCCCGTAAAAAAGCCGACGGATTTCCCGGCCTCGTCGACGCCGGTTTGACAGAAGCGAAACAGATCCTGAGTCAGCAACGTGTTTCCGTCGCGTCCCGTAATCTCCGTGACGTAGGTGACGCGGCGTTTTCCATCCGCGAAGCGCGTCAACTGCACGATCAAGTGTACGGCGGAAGAAATCATTTCGCGGACCGCCCAGACGGGGAGTTCCGACGACGCCATCATGCACATGGCTTCCAGGCGGGTCAACGCGTCCCGAGGGTTGTTGGCATGGATCGTCGCCAACGAACCTTCGTGACCGGTGTTCATCGCCTGAAGCATGTCGAGCGCCTCGGCGCCGCGGCACTCACCGACCACGATGCGGTCCGGACGCATGCGCAGACAGTTCTTAACCAGATCGCGGATCGTGATCTCTCCCTTGCCTTCGACGTTCGCCGGGCGCGATTCCAACCGAACCCAGTGTACCTGGGACAGATTCAATTCCGCCGTGTCCTCGACGGTGATGATCCGCTCGCCTTCCGGGATAAAGCTCGAAAGCATGTTGAGGAAGGTCGTCTTACCGGTACCGGTACCGCCCGAGATGATGACCGACCGGCGAATTTTCACGCAGTTCCCCATGAACTCCAAGAGCTCCTCGGTAAACGCGCCAAATCCGAGAAGCTTGGCCGGCGTAAACGGCGTCTTCGCGAAGCGCCGGATCGTAATCGTCGGGCCGGAGACAGCCAACGGCGGGATGATCGCGTTGACGCGGGAACCGTCTTTGAGACGGGCATCGACCAGCGGAACCGACTCATCGATGCGGCGTCCAAGAGGAGCGACGATGCGCTTGATGACTTGAATCACCTGCTCTTCGTCCCGAAAGCGCAACGGTGTAAGCACGAGCCGTCCCTTATCTTCGATGAAGACCTTGTCGGGCGCGTTCACCATGATTTCGTTGACGCCCTCGTCGCGCATCAGCGCCTCGAGCGGACCGAGACCGAGGATCTCGTCGATGAGCTCTTCGACGAACTTGGTGCGCTGGTCGCGCGACAGAGGAAGGTTGGATTCCTTCTGCAAAAGGTTGTTGATGATGATGCCGACGCGGCCGCGGACCTCGGGGTCGTTCTTTGCGTCGTCGGTGATCCGGACCCGCTCCGTTTCCATCATCGTGACGACGTTCTTATGCATCTTGCCTTTCAATTCGTCCCAGAATTCCGGCACGTCCGTCCGCCGACCGCCCCCCCTCATCACCTTAATGTCGCTGCCGCCCTTGGGTCCGCCGCCGCCCTCCCCCCCGCCGCCCCAGCCCGCGCCGACCGTCTGGATGTCGCGCGCGCTCACGACCGAGGACCAATCCTTTGGAATCGGCTTGCTTTCCATGACGGCCCCGAGCAAAGGGCGCAGCGCCTTCACCCAGTCGGAGTGAGGCTGTTCTACGACGAGGATCCGGGCCGTGTTCGCGAATTCCGGAAGCAGGTCCTCCCACGGCATGTAGGAAAGCACCCTTTTAGACATCGCCTCGAAGAATTTTTCGACTTCCTTCGGGGCGAGCGCCCCCGGGAGGTTTCCCTCGTTGATGACGATCTGAAAACGCTCTAGAGGGAAATGCATTTCCTTAAGCTCTTCGAACGTTTTGTAGGTGGCTTCGAAATGAGACCGCTGCGGCAGACAGGTCCAAAAAACGAGGTCCGCGAGGTCGAACGCGAAAATCTGCATCGGGAAAAAGGGATCGACATCGATGAACAAATCGTAGCCGGCGCTCAGGCTCTCAAGGATCGGGACGGCGACGCTCGGAGAGACTTCCGCAGCCTCGGAGCGCTTGTTTCCAAGCGGGAGCACGCCGACGCCCCATTGCGAAATCGGCACACGTCCCTTCAGCAGTTTCGCGAGAACCCCGACATCCTTGCCGACGAACTGAGCCAGGCTCGCCAACGTCGGAGGCTGCAGCCCCAGCATGAACGGAAGCTCGCTGCGGCACAACGGATCAAGATGGACGATGATGACGTTGCGGCTCTGAGTTCCGGCCCAGGCGAGCGCCAAGTTCAACGCGATCGTGGTCTTCCCGACGCCTTCCTTCGGTCCGGAAAACGCGATGATGCGCCCCGTCGTTTTGGTTCCCGTAGGAACCGCGGCCGCAGACGATTGGCTTGGAATCGGGGCCGGCAGGTTTTGCGGGGGAACAAGCGCCGACGGCGGAGGGGTCGCGGCGGAGGGTCTCACGGCAGGGGGCATCCCCGCAGGAGGCGAAAAGGGAGCCGGCGGCTGCAGCGGCGCCGGAGCGCCCGGCGTCGGCAGACCCATCGGTCCCCCGGGGCCCTTGCCCGGAGCGGGCGCAAGGCCCGGGGGAACGAAAATTCCTGGAGGCTTTCTTTCTTCCATCGTCTCGGCGGCGGCTCCTGAGTTATTACTGAACGATCTCGAACGTCACGAAAAGGAACAACGACTGCTGCTCTTCGGTCACGCTGGTCGTCGTAAACAACGCGCCCAAAATCGGAATCCGGCCGACGAACGGGATGCGGGTCTTCGCCACGTTCTTCGCACTCGACTTGAGTCCCCCGATCACGATCGTTTCGCCGCTCTTGATCTCAACTTCCGTCTGGATCTGGCGCGTAATGATCGAGGGGACCGTCGTATTCCCGACCGTCACCGGCCTGGAAAAATCCGGGTTGGATACCTCGAGCTGCAGCTGCGCGTCGATGTAGTCTTTCTTATTCGGATTCACCACCGGCAGAATGTTCAAAATCACTCCGAACTTTTTGAACTCTACCCCGACTCCCTGATTATTCGTGACCGGATACGGCTGATCGCCTCCGACGACAAAGTTCGCCTGCGTCTGGTTTTTCGTAATCACCTTCGGATTTGACAACAACTGCGCTTTTCCTTCCGTCTCAAGCATCTTCAAAGAAGTCTGAAGCTGGGTCAAACGCTCGAAATCCCCGATCTTGATCAAACCCGGAATCGGACTCTTCTCGGCGAAATTGATGCCCGTCGTAAACGGGGCCCAGCTAAACCCCATATCCTTCGAGATCGATCCGCTGATCTCGACGACATCCGCGCTGACCGCGATCATCACGTCGCTCTGATCGACCTCTTCCTCCTCCTCCTGCGCCTGAACGACGGGCGCGTGCAGGGCGAACAGGGCGGCCGCCAGGGTAACCCTGAGCCAATCCCGGTATCGATGCCGTCGAAGTTGCCGTCTCATGATGTCTTCACCGTTGTGATGCTTCGCTGTCGTTTATCCGCGGGTCCGACTTGGAACCGTTCTCTCTTTTCGCTGCACGCTCCTTAACGGAACAACTTTCGGAAACTCGCCATCTCCATCGGATGCATCTCGATGTCGCCGAGTCCCCGCAAAATGGTCGTGATCTCGCCCTGCTTCATCGCCAGCGCGAGATACTGCGCCTCGTTCGGATTGAGAGCGACGCTCAGGATGCCCGCCTCGGCGAACGCGGAGGCCTGCTTGTCCTTTTTTTCGGTGTCGCCGAACTGCTGCGCCGTCATGCCCTGGCCTAAATTGCCTCCGACGCCCAACACCAGCACGTTCTGAAGAATCGTCGCGGTCACCTTTTCCTTGCGGTTGTCGGCCATTAAGGCGTCGAACGTGACGAGCACATCGACTCGGTCGCCGGGCTTGATCAGCTTCATCAAATCGCTCTTGACCGGAACGACGGCTCCGCGGTAACCCGGAGGGATCTTGACGCTGAGACCTGAAGTCGGCGACAAGGAGGTCAGCGCCGCCTGGCTGATCTGGTTCCCCTTGGGGACGCGGATACGGGTCACAAGATTGGCGATCTGCTTAATGTCCGATGGAACCTTGATCTCGATGGCATCCTGGGACATGAATTTCCGGGGGACGGCCTTCGTCGCGACGAGATCCTCTTTAAGCAAGGTTCTTTCCGGAAGATCGACCCGGGAAACCAGCACCGTCGCGTTCTCGTACGATTTCGAAAGCTGCTTTTCGCGGCTCGTCAGAACCATGAGGTAAACGACCGCCGCGCCGACAGCTAAAACCAGAGGGATCATCACGCCTTTCTTTTCCATGGTGTCTCCTAACGGGCCTCTCCGGTAAAATTCATTTAAACAACGGTCTCTCGATGGGCATTCGAACCTGGGCGACCAAAATGCGCTCCCGCCGGCCTGCGGTATTCGCCAAAATCAATCCCGTCATCGGAAAAATCATCGGAACCCGCTGCGACATCGTCACCTTCAAATCGAAATGCGGACACCCTTCCTGCGGATCGGTCAAAGTCTGCTCCTGCGCGGCGCCGACCGTCGCGTTCGTCAAAATGGCCTGCCCGATCGTGCGCATCTTTCCGGCCTGAATCACCGGCGGAGGGCAGCCCGGCGCCGACGCCGCGACGGCCGAAAGAGATCCGATCCGCGCTACCTCATAAGCGGCGTGGTGGAGCAGAATCGTCCTAAACGCCAAATGCCCGATTTCCATCACCGTGAACACGAGCAAGAGAAAAATCGGCAGCATCAGCAGCACCTCGATGAGCACCTGTCCCCGCTGGGAGGACCGGCGTTCGAGCGGCGCGCGGTGCGCATTCTTTCGTTTCTCGTGTTCGTTCATTTCCATTTTCCCCGAGCGCCCGACACCCCGCCCCCCGGAAGGGGGGCGGGGAACCGGAGATCGACCTCAGCCGGACCCGACGCTCTGCGCCGCCCCGGAGATCATTCCCATGATCTGGTTGAAGATACCGCTGATCTGCGGCTTAAACATCTTGCCGATGACCAGAATGACCCCGACGATCACCGCGAGCATCATCAGGTACTCAACCGTGTTCTGTCCGCGCTTGTCGCGGGCCAATTCCCGAAGGATCTCGGCCTCCTCGCGCAGCTTTGCAACGATGTTCGACATGTTTCCCCTCCTCAGAGTGCTGCGGTCCGTATCGGTCCGCATCGAATCCCCACCTAAGTTCTTCATCGTCAATAATACGCCGTCAAAATGGCTTTGCCTGCCTTCTGGAAATACACCCGCAACTGAGTCTGCAGGACACGGTACAACCCCGTAAAAAGCGCGAGCAGCATCAAGGTCATGAGCAGATATTCGATCAAGGCCTGACCGCGTTTGCCCAACCCCCCGTTTTTTAGGGCGGTTTTGCGCGATTTCGACGAGAACTGCACCATTTTTTACCTTCATTGTGAGTGTAACAGCTGACCCCTAGAGCGTCAAGGACGCCGAGATGTCGGTATAAATCTTTAATTTTCCTTTACTTTTCATAATTAGAACTTCATTTTCAAAGAAAGCATGTCCGCGGTCCCCAGAGACCCCAACGAAATCAGCGCGTAGTCGAAAGCGATCCCGTAGCCGAAGGCCTGGGCCGTGAAAATTCCCACGCCGAAACTCAACTTCGGAGAACCCACGAGGGGATAGAACCCGCTCCGGTCGTTCTCCAAAACGCGGCCCAAATCGTCGGTGCTGTGATACCCGACCCGGAGGTAAACCTGTCCGACCTGGAGCATATCCTCGGGAAGCATGAACTCCGCGCCGAATCCAAGCCGCCCGGGGGAATCCGAAGCGTCGGCGAGTTCCGCCGAGAGGGTCAGCAATTCGAAGAGCCGAACCGCGGCCCCGCCGCGGGTGATCGAGGCCACGCGGGAAGTTCCCGCCCCGAAATTCTGAGCGGCGAAGCCGAAGGTCACGTATGAATTAGGCTTCATCAGCGCCCCGAAGTCCCCCACCATCGTGTCGTGGATCGTCCCGTCGTTGTCCTCGTGGATCGCCTTCAGACTCGCTCCAAAAAAGAGCTTTTCATACCAAAACGACCGCGCGCCGCCGAGCGTGAAGAATCCGCTTTGCACGCGCGCCTCGGTCCCGTTCAAGGGAACACCGTTGGCGTCGCGAACCTCAAATCCATCGATGGAGAGATATCCCATGTTTACGCCGAAGACGGTTCGGCCGAGCGGATGCGCGTAGGCCATGTACGCGGGCGCGTCGATGTCTTGGATGTAGCGCAGATAGGAGTAGGAAAATTCCCGCTGCTGCGTCAGCGCCAAACCGGCAGGGTTCCAGGTCAGCGCCTCGCTGCCCTCGGCCAGCGCCACATAGGCGCGGCCCATCGACAACGCGCGCGCGCTGCCGATGCCGATTTTCATGAACGCCGCCCCGCCCGTTCCGGCCGCCGCGTCCTGCGCGCGCGCCCCGGGCGCGGCCGCGAGAGCGGCGGCGCATAACGCGATCGAGAAAAGAGAATTCCGCTTCATGGGATCAGCAGCTTCTTAACGACTTGAAAAAGTTCTTTCTCGCCCCGGTCCACTTCCTGACGCACAACGAAGAAGTAAACCCCATGGGCGACCGGCCGGCCGCTTCCGTTCGTCTTATCCCAAACGAAATTGACGAAACTATCCGCGGCCTGCTGACCGAAGTCTTTGCTCAAGACCAAATCCCCGGCCAGGTTGTAAAGCTTCATCGTCACGGTCGCCTGAAGCGGGACGTAAATCCGGAAGGTCGCGTTTCCGCTCCGAACCGGATTCGGATAGACGAAGGTGTTGTTGACGAAATCAGCTTGAGGATTGCCGGCGCCGCCCCGCACGACGGGAATTTCCGCGATAATGAGATCTTCCGCGAGCGCCGCGCCCGGCGCCACGTCTCCGCTGATCGAACTAATGGCGTTGATGTCGGTCGAGCCCACGACCTTAAACAAGTAGTTGCCGTCGGGAACGATCGCCAATTGTTCGTCGGTTCCGTCCCATATCTCCGTGATCTCCGTACGCGCGGGGCGGACGCCGACGATGCGCTTGACCAGCGACTGACTCTCCCCCGGCGTCGGGTTTCCGGCCGCGTCGAAAGTCGTGCCGGGTTTAAAGATTTTGACGGAAACACGCATCGTTTCGGAAACTTGGTAGGCGATCAGAGCCGTGCCGAAATCCGCCCGCAGCGGACTCACCGCTACATCGTAAATCCGCAGGGGGTCCACCGAAATCGTCTGCTGCGCGGTAGAACCCGAGGCAAGCACGGACGCGAGGTCTTCGGCGACTGCGCGAACCGTGTAGAACCCGGGCTCGACGAAATTTCCGAAATCGTCGCGCGCGTCCCAGAATTCCCGGTTCAGGATTCCCGCATCCCGCACCTGTCCGGAAATGACGCTCCGAATCACGGAGGCCGAGGCGTTGGTCGACAGCAGCGAGATCGTAACCGAAGACTGCCGCGTCAACGAGTAATCGATCTCGTAGGGAGGGAGCGAAATCGTCTGACTCGAGTTGAACAAGACCGGGAACGTCGGGGTAATGCTGAAAATCGGGAACACGATGGAACCGCGGGCGACCGTCAAAGTCCCGATGACCTGGTCCGTCGCGAAATACTTGGGCGTCGTGGTCGATTGCGCCGTCAGCGTGTAGAGATAGGTTCCGTCCGGGATAAAGAGTCCGTTTGAGCCGCGTCCGTCCCAGAATTCGGTGATGCGGAGTCGCCCGGGGCGCATCCCCTTGATCGTGAGCAGAGGCGTGACGGGATTGCCCCCGTTGGTGATCTGCCCGCAGTTCGCGGACGGCTCGAGAGATCCGCACGGAGGCCACGTCCCCGTCGAACCGGCCACGACGGTCCCCGGAGGATAAAGGCTCCACGCGACGTTCATCGGCTGGGATAACTGATAACTCAAGGTCACCACATCGGTCGATCCCGTCAACAACGGGGTGGAAAGCACGTCGGTAATCCGGAACAAGTTGATCGGAAACAACGCCGTCGTCGTTGAAATCTTTGTCGGAAAGAGCGGATCGGCGGCCGTCAATTGAACGAGATAGCTCCCTGAAGAAAGGAAGAGCCCGTTGTCGCCGGTCGGAATAATCCACCGCTCCCGATTGAGAAAGTTGCCGGGCCGGATCTCGTTGTTCACCAAGGTTTTCACGAGCGTGGTTCCTGCCGCGTCGAAAACCTTCAGGGTCACCAACGACTCCCGCGACAACGAATAACTAAAGGTAAACGGATCGAGTCCCGCGACCGGCGGTGAGGACCCGATCACGGTCGACGCCGGCCCGACCTGGCTGATGGTCACGAGGCCGCGCGTGATCGAAAGGAAACCGCTGCGCGCGTTCGTCGACCAAACCCGCTTGTCGTTCGTGCTGCTCCGGAAAATCGCTCCGTTTTGCGACGGGAGCGACGCGTACAGCACAAAAACATAATCGCCGTCGGGCATGACCTTGCCTGTGGAATCGCGCCCGTCCCAGAAACTGATGACGGACTTCCGGAAATCTTTCTGCTCCTCGATATGGCGGATCAGCGAGGCGGGATTGTCGCAGGTTGCCGTCGACCCGGCGCCGTTGGGCAGACCGTCCGCGTCGAACAAGCACGGCACGAAGTTCTTCGTCACGCCTTGAAGCCCGAGGGTCGTCGCCGCGCCCATATCCGGGATGCTGCTCACGTTGTTGAGCCCGTTCAGAAACTGGGTCCCCGGAGGGTAGATATCAATAAAGACCGTCGCCGGCTCCGTGAGCAGGTAACTGAGAACCGCCAAGGAGGTCGACTGCTCGGTCAACGGTTGAACCCGGATGTCGGTGATCTGAAGCGTGTCCAACGCGACCTGGCGGGTGGTCGGAGCGCTCAAATCCGCGCCGTATTGGTCGATGGCAAAAGCCTGCAAAGTGGCGAGGTACACCCCGGGAGGACCCAAATCCCCGTTCTCGAAGCGCCCATTCCAGGAATCGCCGTTTTGCAGCGTTCCCGATGGAATCCCCTCGCCGACCCGGGGCAGACCGGCAACGACGCTGCGGATGTTGGGCAAATTGAGCGCCGAATCCGTTTGATGAATCGAAATGTACATCGTGGAATCTTTCGACAGGCGGTACGTGATGTTGTAGGGCTCGGCGGCGACCCCGGTCAGGGTCCCGACCACGGTCGGCGAGGTTCGAACGACATGTACGTCCACAACGTCGACATGAATCGGCTTTTCATCCACAACCGCGCCGGTAGAGTCCTTCGTGAATCCGCCGGGAAACGCGCGGGTCTGGGTGATGTTGATGTTGCCGCTCGCACCGGTTTGATTCGTCGCGACCGTTGCGCGAAACCCGTACTCGCCGTTCGACTTTCCGAACTCTCCCTGGATGTTGATCGAGCCGTCCCAAAGGACGCACATCGGGATACAGGCGGTTCCGCCCCCCGGGCAGCCGGTGTCGGAATCCGTCCCCGCGGCGATAAACCCGGGGTTGTCCACGAAGAAGGTCCGCAGCGGGGGCGTCGACTCAGGCGCCAGAGGATTCGCGCCGGGAGTGAATTTGAAGAGCTCGAACGAAACGAAGTCTAGGGCGAACTTGGAGTTTCCGGACTGCGTGTTCGCCCAACCGATCTTCGCGCAAAGAGCGACGCTCTTGTTGCAGACGTTGTTCGCGTTGGTCCCGGTCGGAAACTTGGCGACGGTCGCCGGTTGGGAACAAATCGGATCCACGCTCGAAGAGAATTCGACGTGCGGATCGTTCGAAAGGTTGAAATCGACCGGACTCGCGGGACGGAACCCGGATCCGCACAAAAGCCTCTCGTTGTTGGAGCCGGTCGCGGCGCACTGGCTCGCCTTGTGCACCCACATCCCATCGATGAACACCTGCTGGGCGAACGGTGCGGACACCGCGCTCAGGAGCACGGCCAACACGGCAAACGGACGCACGGCGCTGATTAGCCCGTGCGTTGTGCTGGTTGCCTTTGAGCGGCTCCGGTGTCGCATCATGAAGTCGAAAAACTTTCCGCTTCCTGCCTCTAATTGTACGGTCAGTGTATCCCCGCCCGGTTTCGCTTTTGTTAACCGGGGTTAAAGAAAGTATTGCGCTGATCTGCGAATAATGCCAGCTATCGATCCAGTCGCGCGATATTGCGCAACGCGTGCCCCTGCCGGGGGTTCCAGGCGACCGACCGCCGGTACAGACGCAAAGCGCCGTCTCGGTCTCCGACCGTCTCCCGGAGTCTGCCCAAATTGTTGAGAATATCCGCCCCAAGCGTCGGGCGCGCCCGCCGGCCCACTCGTGAAAGGGCTTCTCGGTAAGCGGACTCGGCCCCCTGCGCGTCCCCGGACGCCTCCAAAACCCACGCCTCCAGAAAATGCGCCTGGGACTGTTCAGGGTGAACCTCGACCGCTTTACGGGCCGTTTCCAGCGCCGAAGCGATCCGGTCCGTCTGGACCAGAATGAAGGTTTTCAATTGGAGGGCGTTGGCGCAAGAGGGTGCGTCTATTAAGGAATGATCTAATTCCGCGAGCAGACGCTTGCGCGCGCGCGGTGAAGCCAAAATGGCGCCGATATATTGGTGGTTTGATCGTCCGGGCTGCAGAAGCGCATATTCCCGCCGGGACAAAAGCGACGCGTTCCGTCCGTTCCGCTTCAGGTAGACCATCGCCTCGTCGTCCCAATAGGAGAGCCCCCACGCTTCGGACGCGTCGAGCACCGCCGCGGTGTACGCGCCGGAAGGATGGCTTCGCAGCACCGCGTAATCAAAGTTCCAGCGCGCGTCGAGTTCCTTCCAAGATTCCGGACGATACCAGGAAAATCCGAGGCGCAGGAGTTCGGGTCCGTACTCGAGACTTCTGCCGTCGAGGAATACCTTTCGGCCGGGACCCGTCCGATAAATCAAAGCCCCTCCCGCTTCGTACTCATTGAATCCGCGTCCCTCGACCCCTTCCCGCTCAAGAAAGCGAACGGCGCCTTCCAGAGGGACCTTCAGCGAAACGGAGGCCGCAAACGCGCGGTGGGGAAAAACGAGTTCCGTATGCAGCCAGAACGCCGCGAGCAAGGCCGCTGGCATCGAAACGGCGAGTACGGGGTCCGAAAGACGAAGGCGTCTAAAAATGGGGCGATCGGAAATCGCTCCCAAGATTTCCGAAAGCGCGGGGACTGCGGCAAGCATCAGCAGCGGGATGTTTCTCAGCATCCCCGCCGAGGAGACGGCCGCGAAGCCGAGCCAGACGGCGGCACGAGGGCGCCGCTTCCACAGCGACGGGAGCGACAGCAAAGACGCGACCCAAAAAATCCCGTAAATCCCATAGAATTGCGACCCCGCAGGGCGCCATTCGTAGATCAGGTCCTTAGCGGGGAAGGTCAGCGTGCCCCAAAAGTGTTCGACCACTCCCCATCCATACGGGTTGAGCAAGACCGCCGCGAGGGAGAGCAGCCAAACCGAACCCCATCGTTTCCAGTCGACGCGGCTCCCGGCGACTCTCTCCGCCCCCAAGGCGCACCCGAGCGCGAACGGTCCGAGGAAGGCGGCACCCCCGTGCAGATTCGCCCACAGGGCGGTTGCCGCCGGAAAAAACCACATCAACTTTCCGGGAGAACGCGATAGGTCGCGGTTCCATAACGCGAACAGAGTCCCGGCGAAGAACAGGTGATCGAACGCGTAGGGGCGCGCCACGAAAAACCCGCGCGCGCCGAAAGCGGCGGCGGCGGCAAGCGTCGCGGAAAGCGCCGGTTTTTCTCGAACCGTGACGAACGCGAGAACAAATGCGCCGACGCACAATCCTGTCTTCAGCGCGACCAACCCTCCGGCGCCCAGAACTTTAAACCAAACCCAGAACAGAACCTGCGAGAGCCATTCGAACGCGACCCACGGACGTCCCGCCAACGCGAAAGAAAAAGGATCGACCCGGGGGAGACCGGTTTCGACGATCAACCGGCCGGTTCTCAGATGCCAAAAGGTATCCGCGTCGGCCGGAGAAAACCAACAGAGAAGGAAGACAGCGGCGGCGACGAACGCCGCGTTGAAGCGGAGGCGTCGGGACACGCCTTACGATACTACTTCCGTATCCGGAATTTCTTGAAGGTCGGAAGCCCCACAGAAGGCACAGAAAGCCCCCACAGTTCCAGCTGGGACCCGCCCTCATCCCCCAGCGTCTGGGTCAGCAAAATGGCCGAGAGCGGTTCCGCGAGTTGGGTCGAGCGCTGAAGCTCGAGCACCCGACCGTTGCGCGTGAAAATAAGAAGCCGGGACTGCTTTGCGTCGACCAGCCACAACTCCCCGCGATGCCAGGCGATCGCGCTCGGAGCGAGATCGGAGGGAATGGAATACGGCTCGGATTGGGATTGGGGCCCCTCCCCCAAATGCCGGTACATCTGCCGCGTGGCGGCGTCGTACGTCCACAGATTCTGACCGTCCGAAGCCAACGCGGTCGGCGCGGGGCCGGGGGTCGGCCAACTTTCCTCGACGGTTTCGGGGGCGGCGAGCGAATGGCGGAAGATCCGGCTTTGGCCGGTGTCCAACGAATAGAGCTTTTCCCCCCAGAGGACCATGCCCGCGGGGTGATAGGGCGCCTTCGCGTTCACCCGAAGCGTCCGCAGAGGAACGGCAGGGTCCTTCGGGTCGACGGAGGTCAGGCGTCCGTCCCATTGCGAGATCCAGACGACGTTCCCGTCGTAGGCGATGCCGGTCGGATTGGTCGACTCGATCGCATGCGAACTCGCCAACACCGCTTCAAACCGGGTCATATAGCGATAGACCGGTACGGACGCCGCCAACAGGACGGCGACGGCTGCCGCGGCGACGACCGCCCGCCAGCTTCGAAATCGCAACCCCGGGAAGATCGGCCGGGGACCGAGGGCGGCGACGGCGGCCGTCGTCGCCGCGTTCTTCGCGGTCTCCGCGGCGCTGCGAAGAAGCGTATTGATCTTCTCGACCGAGTCGCTCGATTTGCGCAGAACCTCCGCCATGTTGCCGGCGTGCGTCGTGTCCCGCTCCTCCATCTTCTCGAGATTCTGATGAAAGTCTTCGCGCTGTTTCTGGACCCGCTCCTCCCAGGCCCGAAACTGCTGCCGTTGACTCTCCCAAGTCGAGCGCTCGCGATCCCACAGCTCCTGCCACTGCGCCCGCTCCTCCTGCCAAAGATTTTGCAGTTCCAGAACGTGCTCCTCCACTTCCTTCACGCGAGCCAGCGCCTTGTCCCGTTCCTTCGCCGCCGTCTCCCGTTCCTGACGCTCGAGCAGCAGTTCCGCGAGGGTCTTTTCGATGGCGTTCTTCGCCTCGGAGAGCTCCCCGTGCGAGCGCGCCGCCTGAACCTCGCCCTTCGCGCTTTGCTGCTGCAGCCGTTCCGCGCGGGTCTGCAGTTCCCGAAGTTCCAACAAGTACTGCTGTTCGCGCTCGTTCCAAGAGTGCTCCGCTTCGCGCCAGCGCGTCGCCTCGGAGGCCAGTTGACGCCGCATGTTCTCCGCGATCGATCGCAGGACTTTTTGCTCCTCTTCGTGCCGCCGCGCCTGCTCGTCGAGCCCTTTGCGCGCCGAGTCCAGTTCGGCCGAAACATTGAGGACTTCCTGATAAACGGCTTCCTCCTGCCTCTGTGAGGCGGCGCGCATCCGCTGGAGATCGGTTTCGGTTTCGGCCAGACGGCTCTTAAGCTCCCGCACGCTCTGATCCTTCAGTTCGACGAGCTGCTTAAGCCGGAGCACCTCGGAACGATGCTGACGCTTCACCAGGGAGATCGCCTCCATCGAGGCCTCTTGAGTAATCGACGGGCTATCGGCGAAAATAAAATCGGACGATGCCGTCGGGGGCGCCGACGGCATCCCCTCGGGGGGGCCGTGGGTCACGCGCTGCCAAAGCCGATCCAGTTCGCGCTGAAGTTCTTCGGGGCTGTTGCCTTCCATACAAGACGACCGGCGGATCCGCGGGATCCCCGGTCGGCACCGATAGTGTAGAGCGTGGAAAGGCTATCGCGATAACGGAATTGTTAAGCCTGGAGGGCTATTGGGAGCGGTTTAACCGCTGTAATTCCCGGTTGGCCTGACCCAGATCGACTCCCGTCCCCTTGTAGGTGCGGAGCATTTTCTTCAAATAATCGATGAGGGTGATCTCGCTGACGCCCTGCAGCTTCATGTCGGAAAAAGTCTTCCAATCCGCGTCGAAAAGCCCCTGCTTGTTGGCTAAGCGCATGCGCTCCTGATTCGCGCGCATCTCCTCGAGCCGTTTTTCCGCCTCGCGGCGTCGGTCCTCGAGTTGCTTGAGGCGCAACGCCCGCTCGGCGGAGCGCATCTTTTCCTTGGCAAGCCCCGCCTCGGCCTCGCGATCCGCGATCCCGAGGCGGAGGTCGGAAATCTCCTCACGCATCGCGCGCAGATCCTCGGCGAGCTTCCACTGCTTGACCTCGGCGGCTTCCAACGCCCGGGTCAGATCGCGGCGGTACGACAACTCGCTCGAGAGCAGTCGTTCGTACTCCGCCTCCGGGTCCCATTGACCGAAGCGGTAGGACAAACTGAATCCGTGACTCCATCGGGAGCCGTTGGAGAGCGGGACTCTCACCGCGTAGTCCACCTGCGCGCCCAAAGCGCTCCATCCCAAGCCCGCGCTCCAGGACCGGGAGGTGCTCCCCAGGTTCATCCCGCTTCTGGCGGTGAACAACCCCTGCTTCGCCGTCGCCCACGAGTACTCAAGTCCGCCCGACGCGGACGCGGTTCCGCGGTGATTCGCGGACGGCTCCCGCTTGCTGAGGTCCCCGACGACCGTAAACCTGCGGATGCGCCGCGCGTATCCCAGCTTCGCGATGAAGGGGGCCCGATCCGAAAGGGTCCCGAGCGACGTCCGCGGGCGGGTCAAGTTCAACATCGAAAAACCGATCGATTGATCCTCCCCCCAGCGGAAAAGCGATCCTATATCGACGGTCGCTTTCGAGGTTTCGCCGCCGAACGCGCGGCCGTCCCGGCGAATCGACTTCAGCGTAACGCCCACGTCGAAAATTCCGGCACCGATCTCACGCCAAGAACGCGTCGCGTAGGTCAGTGCCGTGGTGCGGTCCAGGGAAATCGGTTCGTTGACATCGTGCGTCCAGGAGAATCCGAGCGCCCCCTTTACCGCGGCCTCATCGATCGGGAACGCGGCGCCGATGTCCATGCCGCTTAGGTCGGCGGGGCCCGAGGGGGTGTGGAATAAACGGCGAATGCCCATCCCCGCGATCGGACGGCGAACGCCTCCGAGCGCGGCGGGGTTCAGCGTCAATCCGGAAAATCCGCCGGGGTCGGCCATGCCCGCGCCGCCCATTGCAATGCCCCGCGCATCGAAGGAGACGTCGTCGTTGGACGCACGGACCGCGGAAACCGCGGCGAGCGCGAAGGAGAGAAACAGGGCGGCGCTTCTCATGCCGCCTCCTTGCGCCGCAGCCCCGAACGTTCGCGAACCGAATCCTGAAAGGTCGCGATCCCGTCGCGGCCTTTCGATTTCACCCAATAGAGCGCCTCATCCGCCCTAGCGATCAGATCATCGGCGGAACGGGCGTCCTCCGGATAGGCCGCGATGCCGATCGAAGCCGTCAGCCGAACCTCCCCCGCACGCGCGAAGGATACCGGGATGCGGATATCCCGAATGTCGCCGAGAAGGCGCTCCATAATCTTGGCCGCGTCTTCCGCTTTCGATTGAGGCAGCAAAATCAAAATCTCATCTCCTCCAAACCGCGCCGGAAAGTCTATTTTTCTCAGGCGCTTGTTGATCACGACTCCGATTTTTTTCAACGCTTGATCCCCGATCTGGTGGCCGTAGGAGTCGTTGATGCTCTTGAAGAAATCGACGTCGATCATCGCGATCGAAAGCGGTTCCGTGCTCCGCTCGACGCGGTACAGTTCTTCCTGAAAGCGCTGATTGAAATAGCGCCGAACCGGAAGTCCCGTGAGGCTATCGTACAACGAAAGCGCCTGCACTTCCTCGAACAATCGGGCGTTATCAACCGCCAACGCGATCTGCCCGGCGAACGACCGCAGCAAACCGATGTCCTCGCCGGCGACCGTTTCCTGAGAAATCAAGTTGTCCACGATCAGCAGGCCGATCTTCTGACCCTGCACGGCCAGTGGGACGTGCAGCACCCGTTCTTCATAATGCTTCATCATCGAATCCGGTGAGTCGCCCTTGAGAATCCGCGCGAACCGATGGCTCGAGTCTTCGAGGGAGACCGTCTCCTCGCGAAGCGTCCGAACTTTCCCGCGAACGTCCACGCTCAATTCCCCGCGCAGAAATTCCTTTTCACGGTCCACCAGATACAATCGCGCCCGGTCGAGCTCGAAGTGCTGAACGATCCCCTGGAGGATCAGTTTCAGCCCGTCTTCGACGCGAAGGGAACTCGCGAACACGGCGGCGAGGTCCGTCAACGCTTCCAGCCGTTTGAGTTGACGCTGGAGCGCCTGGGCCACGCGGGTCCGGTACAAGTTTTGCGCTAATTCCGCGGCCAGGAGAAACGCGAATTCGCGTTCAACCGCCCCGAAGGTTTTTCGGCTGGAAACCCGCTCAAAACGCAGCGCGCCCAACGCGGCCTCGTCGCCGCCGGAAGACCAGCGAAGAGGAACGTACAGAACCGCGTGCGGAGAGGAGTAGCTCTGCATCCGCTTCCGGCCGTGAACCAGCTTCCAGAGAGGTCCGCCTTCGGTCAGATGGATTTCCTCGACCATTTCCAGCATCAAGCCCGCGTGAAAAGTGAATTTCAGCGTCAATTCCCGGCGCCTGGGAGCGAGCATAAACACGCTGATGCGTTCGGCCTTGACGCGGTCCGCGATGAGACGGAGCCCCCGGGAAAGCATCTCATCCTCGCCGGAGATATGATGATTGAGTTCCTTGTGAAAACCGTAAAGCGACTCGCGGATTCCGGCCGTACTGCTCATTCGGCCGCCTTACAACGGCGCAGGGAAGCGGCACTTCCTCGCGTCATGCTCCGTCGCCGCTCAAACTCAGGATGTAGTCGATTTCCGCTCCCGCGTGGATCAGTTCCTCGCGCATACTCCGTTCGTCGCAGCGCCCCCCCACAACCTCCTGCACCAAGCGGTCCATCGTGCGATCAAACACCTTCTCGAGCGTTCCGAATGATCCGATCGAGGGAAGCATCCTGGCCCGGTCCAACGAATTCCGGAAGGCCCTCTCCAACGCCGGATATCCCTGCAGCGCCTCGTCGGTTCCCCGCTCGGTCGAAGGCAGCGCGCCGATCGCCGCCGCATACGACGCCCCCGAAACTCCAAACGCGAGTTCCCGCAGCAAAGCGAAGGATTCCCGCGGCAATTGGGAATCGGCCGGAATCGCCAAATTCTGCGACGTGAGAAGCGTCCTCCCCCCCGCATTCGGGTAGGGGACGGCTCCCAACTCCTCACGGGCCCGCTCCGCCGCGCGGCGCGCGACGGCGCGGCCGGGAAGTCCGCGTGGAAGCCTGCCCGAAATCTGCATCGCCGCGCTCCCGTCGAACAAATCCCGCGGGGCGAGCCCGCTGGGCCCTTTCAACGGCATCCAACCGTTTCTCACCAAATCGAAATAGTCGACGACCCCTCGGAACGACGCCTCCCGCTGGAGAAGCGAGCGCGACCCGTCGGACGCGAAAAAATCTCCGCCTCGCCCCCAAACACAGGGCGCCACATCGCGGAGGGAAATCGATTCCCGCGGGTTCGGATTCGCGACGGGATGCGTGCGCCCCGTCGAGGACTTCCACTTCGCGGCAAGACGGCGGCACGCGCCCCGCAGCCCTTCCCAGTCGCCGAGATCCGAAACGGGATCGACTCCCGCCCGCCGCAAAGCGTCTTTGCGGTAATACAGAACCCGCACTCCGATCCACCAAGGAAGCGAATAGACATTCCCTCCTTCACCGGCACGGCAATGATCGCGAAGAGCGGCCGGCCAGCGGGAAAGATCGAGCGCGGGGTCCAAAGCTCCCAATTCTTGAAGCAGCCCCAGACGCGCAAACGTCCCCGTCCAATGAGACGGGATCTGCACGAGGTCGGGGCGGGGCTTTTGGCGCGGATTCTTGAGCAGCCTGAACAAATGCCGCCACATCGACTCCTCGGTCCGCACCCAAATTCCAAGTCCGAGTCCCGGATGCTCCCGGCGAAAGGGAGCCAGATGCTCTCGCATCGTCGGCACCGTATCGTAGCCGTTGTTGGGCAGCACCCAAAGTTGGAGCTCCCTCACGGGGCCCACCCTCGAACGATCAGCGCGGGATCGACGGCAAGCGTACCGGCCTTGCGACCCGCCGCCAGCCTCAGTCCTCCCGCGTACGCGATCATCGCCGCGTTGTCGGTGCACAGAGACAATGGAGGGAAATAGGCCCGCATCCCGGCCTCGCGGGCCCGGACCGCGAGTTGGTCGCGCAATCGGGAATTCGCGGCGACGCCGCCTCCCACGACGATGCGGCGAACGGCCAGTGATTTCGCGGCAGCGAGAGCCCGGTCGCTGAGGGAATCGACCACCGCCTCCTGAAACGAAGCGCACACGTCCGCGATAAAACGCTTCGGAGGCTTTCGAACGACCGGGTCTCCTGGACGCACGCGTCCTTCTCCCAAAAAACCCGCGTCCCGAACGTGGTAAAGCACGGCGGTTTTCAACCCGGAAAAAGAAAAGTCGAAACCGGGAACAGACGCTCTTGGAAACGCGATCGCGGCGGCGTACCCCTCCCGCGCGAGTCTGTCCACGACCGGCCCCCCGGGATACCCCAAACGCAGCAACTTGGCGACCTTGTCGAAGACTTCGCCCGCGGCGTCGTCCCGGGTTCGGCCCAGCACGCGATAACGACCCGGTCCGCGGACGGATATGAGTTCCGTATGCCCCCCGGAAACGACCAACGATAGGAACGGGGGCGCGACCTTCTCCCGCAAATCCATCGCGAGGGCATGCGCCTCCAAATGGTTGACTCCGATCAGGGGCAGTCCGCTCGCGCGCGCGAGCGCCTCGGCGGCGGTTTTTCCGACCAGCAGCGCGCCCGCCAATCCGGGACCTCGGGTATAGGCCACGGCTGTGACGAGCCGCCGCAACGGAAGGGATTCGGCGCGCTCCCCGAAAGCGTCCTTTAACGCGGCGCGCACGACGCCGCCGATGCGCTCGCAATGAGCCCGGCTCGCGATTTCGGGAACGACTCCGGAGTAAGCCCTGTGGAGATCGATCTGGGAGGAGATTACGTTGGACAGGACGCGGCGGCCGTTAACGACGGCCGCCGACGTCTCATCGCAAGAGGTCTCGATTCCCAGAACGGATGGCATCAACCGTCGGTGACGCTCAGGCTGCTGAGAACCTCGCGCGCCTTCAGCAGTTCCAGCGCGCGATCCAGCACGGAGTCGGGAACCCGCTTTCCCTTGTCGACCACGGATTCCGCCTCCTTGCCGTTTTCGTAAATCAACTCGCCCTGAGCCTGCAGCTTCACCTCGATCTCGCGGGTAACGGCGACCTCAAAGTCCGGAGAGATGCCGCCCGTTTTTTTCTTCTCGTCCCGGTGGATCGAACGGCCCGCGGGCGTATAGTACTTGGCGACCGTCAGCCGCAGCCCCGACCCGTCCGCAAGCGGGATCACCGACTGCACGCTCGCCTTTCCGAACGTTCGCGTCCCGACGACCACGGCGCGCTTGTGATCCTGCAGCGCGCCCGCGACGATTTCGCTTCCCGACGCGGACCCTCCGTTGACGAGAACGACCATCGGCATATGCGAATAGGGCGACCGGGATCCGGCGCGGAAATCCTGCCGGTTCTCGGCTTGGCGACCCTGCGTATACACGACCAGCTTGTTGTCCCCAAGGAAGAACGACGCCACGTCGACCGCGGCCGTCAGGAGCCCCCCGGGGTTGTTGCGCAAGTCGAGGACCAACGATGTCGATCCGGCCTTCTTCAACTTCTCCAGAGCCTCCATCGTGTCGTCGGAAGTGTGCGCGCTGAACTCCGCGATCTTCACGTACCCGGTCTTATTCTCAAGCATCCGGGACTGCACGCTTTCGATCTTGATGACTTCCCGCGTGATCGAAATGTCATGCGTCGACCAGTCGTGCTGCTTCTCGTCGTTGCTGTTGTCGCGGGCGACCGTGATCTTCACCGTGGTTCCGGGCTTTCCCCGAAGCTTCTTCACCGCGTCGGTCAGCGAGATGCCCTGAGTGCTTTCGTCCTCGATCTTGATAATCCGGTCCTGGGGCAGTACGCCCGCCCGGTAGGCAGGGGTTCCCGGAAGCGGCGTAATGACCGTGAGCCATTCTTCGCGCATGCCGATCCGGATGCCGAGTCCGCCGAATTGGCCCTCCGTTTCGGTCTTAATCTCCTTATGGAGTTCAGGATCCATGAACTGGGAAAACGGATCAAGGGTCCCGACCATCCCGCGAGCGGCTCCGTGTACGAGGGATTGGGTTTCGACTTCCTCGACGTAATTTTCCTTAATGTAGTCGAGGACGTCGACGAGAACCTTCAACTGCTCGTAGGTTCGATCCGCCGATGCGTACGCGCGCGGCAGCAGCCACACCCCCAACGCCAAAATTCCCGCGCCCACCGCATATGTCTTTATTCGTGCTCGCCACACCGCTTTCATGATGCTCTCCCTTGCGCCTATCGTTTCCGAACGCTGCCGCTCGTTAAAAATGGAACGGGATCGAACGCCTTCCCGCCCTGACGGAATTCCAAATAGATCCGGCCGCCCCCGGGCTCGACCGAAGCGAGAACCGTCTCGGTTTTGACCCGCTGTCCCTTGGAAGGACGGAGCTCGGAAAGATGGCCGTAGATGCTGTAAAACCCTTTTCCGTGATTGATGATGATCACGTTTCCGTACGAACGGAACGGTCCCAAAAAAATCACCGTCCCCGAACGGACGGGACGAACCTCGCTGCCGGCGCGGGCCGAAATTTCGATGCCGTTATGAATCGTCCAGGTTGCGAGTTCCGGAACGCGCTGCTTTCCGAATCGCTGCGCGACCTGACCCAAAACGGGCCAGGGGAGCGACCCCTTCGCGACCGTCGGAGCGTCGCCGAATTTCTTTCCGGTGCGCGCCTGACGCTCGGTCAGTTCCCGGATCAGATTCGCCAGTTCCCGCGCGGAAGCCTCGAGGGACTTTAAACGCTTTTCAGCCGCGACCACGTCCTTCGCCGCGCGATTTACGCTCGCCCGCGTTTGGGCGATCTCCTGCTCCGCGCTTCTGAGGCGGCGCCGTTCGAGCATCGCTTTCCGCTGGATTTTTTCGCTCTGAACCATCGCCTCGTTGCGGGCGCCGAACGCGTCGGAATCCATCATCCGCAGCTGCGCCAGATACAGAGTCTTATCCCGAATCGCCGAACGCCGAAAAGCCTCCTCCCAGAGAGAATCGCTCCCATAGAACCCGTCGCACCCGTTCGAAGTTTTACGGTACTCCCCGACCTCGCGGGCAAGCTGGGATTGGTTGCCCTGACTCGCGGTCTTCAAGGATCGCAGCCGCGCGTCCAGCCGCAAGCGCTCATCGTCGATTTCGCGATGGCTGCCTTCGAGCTTCTTTACGCGGGACGCGGCGCCGTGCTGTTCTCCGCGAAACTTACGCAGAAGGCGCTCGGCCTCCTCTTTCTCCCGCCTTTTGGCGTCCACGGCTCTTTTCTGTTCCTCCAACTGCTGCGTCACCTGCTGAAGCTCCTGCCGCTTCGAACGAACCGACGCCGCGAAGGCGCCTCCGGACGGCAGCAAAATCGTCGCGGCCGCGAAGATCGCGGCGATCCTCCGCCGTTCGCGTCCGGCGGAAGGTTTTCGTCCGTCATCGCCGCCCCGGAGCGAAAGCGCGGCGCCGGCCGCCGCCGCCAGACACAAAAGCCACAGGCGTCCCGTCCAGCCGACGCTCGCCGAAATCCACCCGTCGCTCCCCGGAACCGCAAGCCACGCGCAAACACCCATCCCCAGAGCCGCGGCGGCCAGTGAGACACCGGCGCCCTTGAGCGGTTCCCGCCAGGCCTCAAGCGGCCGGCGGGCGCGAAGGAAAACGGCGAACGCCCACGCCGCCCACAAAGACGCCGCCGCGGCCGCCAAGGTCGTCGCCATGGAGGCGAAACGCTCGTAGAATCGAATCTGAAGCAGCACGCGCGCCTGAAGCGGCTTGAAGACGACCTCGTCGACTTCGTCGAAAGCCCGGATGCGGTCGGCGAACTCCGCGACGGAGGCGACGGCACGCTCGTGCAAAACAACTTCCAAGGAACCGGGAAGAGGATTCTCCCCGATCACCGCGACCGAGCGGAAAACGGTCGGATCCCGAGCCTCGACTCTCGACAGCGCTTCTTCCGGCGTGACGTAAGCGCTCGAGGCCGTTTCCGGCATCGCGACCACTCGCTCCTGAACGACGGAGGCGAGAGCTTCGTCGACCCCCTCGCGGAGGAAGACCAGCACCTTAAAATCCTCGGAAAGCAGCCGTTCCGCCTCGCGCGCCTGCGCACGGAAGAAGAGAAGGCCTTCTCCGAGAATGCCGGATATCAGCGCGGCGACCGCCAAAGCGACCGGCCAGCGCACAGACGCTTGCCTCATGAAACCGGAACCTCTCAATCGAAAGCCGACCCCCGGGTACGGGAGGCCGGCGTTAGATAACAAAATAGCCGCCAAGCGGGCCCTTGTCAAGTCCGTTTACCTTAATACAGGGCCGACGAACCGGCGCCTCTGCGGCGCCGTCGTGGCGAGCCGGCAGGGACTCGCGAGGCCGATTCGACGGGGTAGCACCGCTGG